>NZ_JBGIYY010000004.1:0-301917 GCF_041380235.1 Glaciecola sp. SC05 | reverse complement strand
AATCCACCTCAAGTGTCAAGCCATTTAAAGTCGAAATTTAAAAGTATTTTTAAAACTGAAAGAATCTATTGTTGTAGTGATTAAAAATGCAACTAATCACCTTTTTGTTAGTCTACTAAAAGCCTACATAATGACTAACCCAACATTCATACTTTTGTACCTATATATATACATGTAAAAGTTGTCATTTTTATGTTAACAACGTAGATTAAAGGTGTTATCAATTATGGTGATGTAAAACCATAAAAAGTTGCTTAAATAACTGCCTTAGAGTGAGTAAAAATGAAACGTCTATTATCAATCTATTCAGTATGCCTTTTAGCAGGGAGTTGCATATTCGTTAGCGCAGAAGAATCAATCAACAATGGTGTAGTCGAACCTAGCAATAAATCAATTCACTTTTTCAAGTCACAAGTAGCAAATAATCGCTCAATCGGCACAGCGCTTAATTCTTTACTCAAGCGCTACCCAGACAAAACCGCAGAGTTTGTTGCAGTAGCGTTTGCGGCCTACCCAGATGATTATGAAGAAATCATAAGTAGTAGTGTTTCAAGTAATCCGAATTTCATTGATGAAATTATTATGGTTGCAACTCAGCATGAAGTAGCAAGCCCTACACGAATAGTAGAAATTGCTGTAAATGCAGAGCCCAGTTATGCAGAAGATGTTACTCGCGCAGCTTGTAAGTACTCCCCTCTATACTTTGATGAGATTGTCAAGATTGCTGTATTAACGGAACCTGATTCGGCTGACAGGATTGCTCAGAGGCTAGTTAAAGCTTATCCGAGTAAAACGATGGAAATATTAGTTACCACAATCAAAGAAGTGCCTTTTGTTGGTAAATACGTACTTGATGCCTTGCTAGCCACCGTATTAGATGACGAAGATAAATCAAACGACATGATCATAATATCTGTCGAACAATTAGCGCAGCATCCTGATGCTATAGAAAGATTAGTTGAATTAGCCCAACAACACCAAATAGATTCAGAAAAAGTTAGAAGCAGTGCTCTTAAAGGCGGACTGGATGAAGCATCTATCGCTGCGATTATCGAGCGACATTACCTAGATTAAGGTATCTGGGTCGAGTGCATTATCGAAAAATAACTTAACTGATTATAGAAACAAAAAACCCGGGAATTCCCGGGTTTTTTAATTATTGAATAATAATTTATTCTTCAGTTACTTCTACTGCTTCTTCTTCAGCTTCGACAACTGGACGGTCAACTAATTCAACGTAAGCCATTGGAGCGTTGTCACCTGAACGGAAACCGCACTTCAATATACGACTATAACCACCTGGACGTCCGTCGTAACGGGGACCCAGTTCGTTGAATAATTTACCTACAACTTCTTTATCACCCGTTCTTGCAAATGCAAGGCGACGGTTAGCTACGCTGTCTTGCTTAGCTAATGTGATAAGAGGCTCGATCACGCGACGTAGTTCTTTCGCCTTAGGCAACGTAGTTTTAATAACTTCGTGCTTTACCAATGAACCTGCCATATTTTTAAACATAGCTTGTCTATGGCTGCTATTGCGATTTAACTGTCTACCACTCTTGCGATGGCGCATAGCTCTTTCCTTCTCTATAAATCAGTTTATTTTTAAACCTGATTAATCTTTTTCAGCGATTGACTCTGGCGGCCAGTTTTCTAGGCGCATGCCCAGAGAAAGACCACGTGAAGCAAGTACGTCTTTAATTTCAGTCAAAGACTTCTTACCAAGATTTGGCGTTTTCAGAAGTTCAACTTCAGTACGCTGCACAAGGTCACCAATGTATTGGATTGCCTCAGCTTTCAAACAGTTAGCAGAACGAACCGTTAGTTCTAGATCGTCAACAGGACGAAGTAAAATTGGGTCGAATTCTGGCTTTTCTTCTTTAGCTTCAGGAACTGAGATGTCACGTAATTCTACGAATGCATCTAGTTGCTGAGCAAGAATAGTAGCTGAGCGACGAATGGCCTCTTCCGGATCTAAAGTTCCGTTAGTTTCCATATCAATAATCAACTTATCCAAATCAGTACGTTGTTCTACACGTGCAGACTCTACTGAATAAGCGATACGCTCTACTGGACTGAACGAAGCGTCAACAAGTAAACGACCAATTGGACGATCATCGTCTTCAGAGGAACGTCGAGCAGAAGCAGGCACATAACCACGACCCATTTCTACCTTAATGCGCATGCTTATCTCAGCTTCACCGGTTAAGGTACAAATAACATGATCAGGATTGATAATCTCAACATCACCATCGTGCTGTATGTCAGCCGCAACGACAGGCCCTACACCAGATTTCACAAGCGTCAGAGTTGCTTCAGTCTTACCTTCTAAGCTAACCGCTAACCCTTTAAGGTTAAGCAATATTTCTAGAACGTCTTCTTGAACGCCTTCTTTCGCTGTGTATTCATGTAGAACACCATCGATTTCAACTTCAGTCACAGCACAACCCGGCATAGACGAAAGTAAAATACGACGCAATGCGTTACCAAGAGTATGGCCGAAACCACGCTCTAACGGCTCGAGTGTTACTTTTGCACGAGTAGATGAAATGTTTTCAATTTCAACTAATCTTGGCTTTAGGAATTCGGTCACTGAACCCACAATGTATCCTCTTTGGTTAGTTTTACTTAGAGTAAAGTTCGACAATCAATTGCTCGTTTATCTCGGAAGATAAATCCGTTCTTTCTGGAACGCGCTTGAATGTGCCTTCCAATTTAGTATTGTCAACTTCCAACCAAACTGGCTTTTCGCGTTGGTCTGCTAATTCTAGTGCAGCTCCAATACGCGCTTGCTTCTTCGCTTTTTCACGAACAGCGACCACATCTTCAGCTTTTACATTGAATGATGGAATGTTAACTACTTTACCGTTAACCACGATAGCCTTGTGGCTAACTAGCTGACGAGCTTCTGCGCGAGTACTTGCAAAGCCCATGCGATAAACGACGTTATCTAAACGTTGCTCAAGAAGTTGCAACAAGTTTTCACCTGTATTGCCTTTAAGACGTGCGGCTTCTTTATAGTAGTTTCTAAATTGTTTTTCTAATACGCCGTACATACGACGAACTTTTTGCTTTTCACGCAATTGAACACCGTAATCAGATAGGCGACCGCGACGGGCACCATGCTGACCAGGAGCAGTGTCAATTTTACACTTACTTTCAATTGCTCTTACGCCGCTTTTCAGGAACAGGTCGGTTCCTTCACGACGACTTAGTTTGAGTTTTGGACCCAAATATCTAGCCATGATCTTTCTCCAACTGTTCGTCTATACGCGACGTTTTTTCGGTGGACGACATCCATTGTGTGGAATAGGCGTCACATCGGTAATATTAGTGATTTTATATCCTGTTGCGTTTAACGCACGGATAGCTGATTCACGACCTGGACCAGGACCTTTCACGAACACTTCAATGTTCTTCAGGCCATATTCCTGTGCCGCAACGCCTGCTCTTTCAGCAGCAACCTGTGCAGCAAATGGGGTAGATTTACGTGAACCACGGAAACCTGAACCACCAGATGTTGCCCAAGCAAGTGCATTGCCTTGGCGATCGGTAATCGTCACTATTGTATTGTTAAAAGAAGCATGGATATGAGCCATACCGTCTGCGACTTGACGTTTTGCGCGCTTGCGCGTGCTACGTGCTGGTGCTTTTGCCATAGTAACTATCCTCGCTTACTTTTTAATAGGTTTACGAGGACCTTTACGGGTGCGCGCATTAGTTTTCGTGCGCTGACCACGTAGAGGTAAGCTACGACGGTGGCGAATACCACGGAAGCAACCTAGGTCCATCAAACGTTTTATACTCATAGAAACTTCACGTCGCAAGTCACCTTCTACGGTGAACTTAGCAACTTCATCACGAAGTTTGTCGATTGTTGTCTCATCCAAATCTTTGATTTTGGTAGACTCTGACACACCTGCATTATCGCAAATCGCCTTTGCACGGGTTGCGCCTACACCAAAAATGGCTTGTAGCGCAATTACCGTATGCTTGTGGTCAGGAATGTTAATGCCAGCGATACGGGCCATTAACAGCACTCCTCTAATTATTGTTACCAGCCTAAAAAGCCCGTTAGGATACTTACCCGGTAACTAAATTGCAAATAAGACCCAATCTGTCGCGCTTGGCTTTTGCCTAACGCGACATCTATCAGATCAATGTTTTTCAGATTAACCTTGCCTTTGCTTATGCTTAGGCTCTGCTGCACAAATCACTCTAACAACACCGTTGCGTTTTATGATCTTACAATTGCGGCAAATCTTTTTAACTGATGCACGAACTTTCATGACATCACTCCGTAGTTGGCTAATAAAACTAGCTAAGTTGAAACAACCTAGCCTTTTAGATTAGCTTTTTTAAGAACATCCCCATATTGATGAGACATCAAATGAGTTTGCACCTGCGCCATAAAGTCCATTACCACTACACATATAATGAGTAGTGAAGTACCACCGAAGTAAAACGGAACGTTAAACCACAGTAATAAGAACTCGGGCACTAAACAAACAAAGGTAATATAGAGAGCACCAGCTAGGGTCAACCTAGTCATCACTTTATCAATGTATCGTGATGTTTGCTCGCCAGGACGAATCCCTGGAACAAATGCGCCGGATTTCTTTAAATTATCAGCTGTTTCACGCGGATTAAAAACCAATGCTGTATAAAAAAAGCAGAAGAAAATAATCGTTGCCGCATATAACATAACGTATAGAGGCTGACCTGGAGACAATGCCAAGGATACGTCGGTTAAGAACGAAAGTGATTCATTCTGACCAACCATTCCTGACAGCGTACCAGGAAAAAGAATAATACTTGAAGCAAAGATTGGTGGGATTACACCCGCCATGTTTACCTTCAAAGGAAGGTGAGAGCTTTGAGCAGCAAATACTTTTCTACCTTGTTGGCGTTTTGCGTAGTTCACAACAATACGACGTTGTGCACGTTCTACAAAAACCACTAGATAAGTCAATGCAACGATAATGGCACCTATAACAAACAAGAACAGAAGATTAATATCACCTTGTCTAGCTTGTTCTGCTGTTTGGCCGATTGCAGTAGGAAGACCTGCCACAATGCCCGCAAAAATCAGAATAGAAATACCGTTACCAATACCGCGTTCGGTAATTTGCTCACCTAACCACATTAAAAACATGGTGCCGGTAACCAAACTCACAATAGCTGTAAAATAAAACCCGATGCCAGGATTGAGCACTAGGCCAGGAATTAACTGCGGAAGACCTGTTGCAATCCCAATGGATTGAAACGTAGCAAGTACAAGCGTTAAGTAGCGAGTGTATTGGCTAATCTTACGAGTACCAGCTTGACCTTCTTTCTTTATTTCCTTAAGTGGCTCATGCACTACAGACAGCAACTGCATAATAATTGAAGCTGTGATGTACGGCATTATGCCCAGTGCTAGTACAGACGCACGCTCTAGGGCACCACCGGAGAACATATTAAACATTTCTACGATAGTGCCTTTTTGTTGCTCAAATAATTGAGCTAACACGTTTGCGTCGATACCAGGGATGGGCACATATGACCCAAGCCTAAACACAATGATTGCGCCAAGCACAAACAATAGACGAGAACGTAACTCGCCTAAACCGCCTCCACTTGAACCCTGTCCTGGTTTCGCCATTTTAGGTTATTCCTCTACTTTACCGCCAGCAGCATTAATCGCTTCTAATGCGCCTTTAGTGACTCTCAATCCGCTTACCGTTACCGGGCGGTTGATTTCGCCAGACATGAAGACTTTGATCTGCTGCATTTCTTTTTTAACTAGACCTGCTGCTTTCAAAGACTCAAGGCTAACAACATCACCTTCGACTTTAGCAATTTCGCTCAAAGTGACTTGACCACTCACAAATGATATCCGCGACTTAAAACCAAACTTCGGTAATCGACGCTGAATAGGCATTTGACCACCTTCAAATCCTGGTTTAACTGAACCGCCAGAGCGACTCTTTTGACCTTTGTGACCTCGGCCACCAGTCTTACCTATACCAGAACCGATACCACGACCTACACGCTTAGGTGCAGGTTTAGATCCAGGTGCAGGAGCAATAGTATTTAATTTCATTTCTTACTCCTCAACGATCTCAACCATGTAATGTACACGGTTGATCATGCCGCGCACGGCAGCTGTATCTTCAAGTTCACGAACATGATTGATCTTACGTAAGCCCAAACCTACTAATGTAGCTTTGTGCTTAGGCAAACGACCGATCGAGCTTTTTATTTGCTTTACTTTAATCGTTTTAGCCATGTTCGATTACCCCAATATTTGGTCAACTGGCAATCCACGTTTGGCAGCAATTTTCTCTGGAGAGTTCATCTCTACCAAAGCATTAACTGTTGCGCGTACAACGTTGATTGGGTTAGTTGATCCGTAACATTTTGAAAGAACGTTCTGTACACCAGCAACTTCTAAAACTGCACGCATTGCACCACCGGCGATGATACCCGTACCTTCAGAGGCAGGTTGCATGTAAACTTTAGAACCAGAGTGACGTCCTTTAATTGGATGCTGCAGAGTGTTTCCGTTAAGGTCTACAGTTACTAGGTTGCGACGTGCTTTTTCCATTGCCTTTTGAATTGCAGCAGGAACTTCACGTGCTTTACCGTAACCAAAACCTACACGGCCATTGCCATCTCCGACAACCGTTAAAGCAGTAAAACTAAAGATGCGACCACCTTTAACTACTTTAGAAACACGGTTTACAGCGATTAGCTTTTCTAACAGGTCACCCTGTTGTTGAACTTCTACTTTAGCCATAATTAACTCCTAGAACTGAAGACCGGCTTCACGCGCGGCTTCAGCCAGTGCTTTCACACGACCGTGATATTTAAATCCACTTCTATCGAAGGCAACTGATTTTACGCCTTTTTCGATAGCACGTTCTGCGATCGCTTTACCTACTGCCGCTGCTGCTTCTGCGTTGCCTGTTGCTTTTAAAGAACCTTTAAGGTCTTTTTCAACAGTAGAAGCTGAAGCAATTACCTCAGAACCGCTTGGAGCGATTAACTGAGCGTAAATGTGGCGCGGTGTACGGTTTACAACCAAGCGATTAACAGCTAATTCACTGATCTTCTTACGAGCGCGAGTTGCGCGACGTAAGCGAGCTGATTTCTTATCCATCGTATCACCTACCTACTTTTTCTTAGCTTCTTTGCGACGCACAGCTTCATCAGCATAACGAACACCCTTACCTTTATAAGGCTCTGGTGGACGGTAAGCACGAATATTAGCTGCAACCTGACCTACTAACTGCTTATTACTGCCTTTGACAATGATTTCAGTTTGAGTAGGGGTTTCTACGCTTATGCCCTCAGGCATTTCGTAGACGACAGGGTGAGAAAAGCCCAACGTTAAGTTCAGCTTGCTACCTTGTGCAGAAGCACGGTAACCAACGCCTAACAATTGAAGTTTCTTTTCAAAACCGTTTGTCACACCAATAACCATTGCGTTTAGCAATGAGTTGGCAGTACCAGCTTGAGCCCAACCATTTACCATACCTTCACGAGGTACCGTAGTAAGTGTGCTGTCTTCTTGTACTATCTCAACTGCATCATTAAATACACGAGTTAGGGTGCCATTTTTTCCTTTGACTGTAACTTCTTGACCGGCGATCGTAATTTCGACGCCAGACGCGATAGATACAGGTGCTTTTGCTATACGTGACATATCATTTCCCCCGTTATGCTACATAACCGATGATCTCACCGCCCATGCCAGCTTTACGCGCTGCACGGTCAGTCATCACACCTTTTGAGGTAGACACGATAGCAATCCCAAGTCCGCCCATTACCTTTGGAAGCTCATCTTTTTTCTTGTAGATGCGCAGACCAGGTCGGCTTACTCGTTCGATTGTATCAATTACTTTTTTACCTTCGAAATATTTCAAAGTCACTTCAAGTGTTGGTTTAACACCTTCTTCAACATTAAAACCTTCAACATAACCTTCTGCTTGTAACAACTTGGCAATTGCCACGCGTACTTTCGAAGAAGGCATCGCTACCGTAACTTTAGAGGCTTGTTGGCCGTTACGAATGCGGGTAAACATATCTGCGATTGGATCTTGCATGCTCATATCTGCTACTCCTTACCAGCTGGCTTTTTTAAGGCCAGGGACTTCGCCACGCATTGCAGCTTCGCGAAGCTTTATACGAGAAAGACCAAATTTGCGTAGGAAACCATGTGGACGACCCGTTACACGACAGCGATTTTGCTTGCGTGAGGGGCTTGAGTCACGTGGAAGTTGTTGTAGCTTTAGAACAGCGTCCCAGCGCTCTTCTTCAGAGGAATTCACATCGCTGATAATAGCTTTTAACGCCATTCTCTTGGTGGAAAACTTCTTAACCAGCTTGGCACGTTTTACTTCGCGCGCCTTCATTGATTCTTTTGCCATAACCCTACACCTTATTTTCTAAACGGGAAGTTGAATGCAGTTAATAATGCATGCGCTTCGTCGTTAGTTTCAGCACTGGTAGTGATAGTAATATCCATACCGCGCACTTTATCCACTTTATCGAAATCGATTTCAGGGAAGATGATTTGCTCACGCACACCCATGCTATAGTTGCCTCTACCGTCAAATGATTTGGGGTTGAGACCACGGAAGTCACGGATACGAGGAATTGTGATAGAAATTAATCTTTCAAGGAATTCCCACATACGTTCGCCACGTAGGGTCACTTTGCAGCCAATCGGATAACCTTCACGGATTTTAAAACCCGCAACAGATCTTCTAGCAACAGTGACTACTGGTTTTTGACCAGCGATAGCAGCCATGTCTGCTTGCGCAGACTCTAGCACTTTCTTGTCAGCAACTGCTTCACCTAAACCCATGTTTAAGGTGATTTTTTCAATCCGAGGGACTTGCATGACGCTTTTGTACCCGAACTGCTTTGCAAGTTCAGCTACTACTGTTTCTTTATAGAAATCATGCAGTTTCGCCATCGTACTCTCCAATAAATTAAACTAGGTCGCCGTTAGATTTGAAGAAACGCACTTTCTTGCCATCTTCAAAACGGAAACCAACGCGATCTGCTTTACCCGTTGCCGAGTTAACAATCGCTATATTTGAAACGTGAATAGAAGCTTCTTTGTCAATAATACCGCCGGGCTCGCCTGCTTGAGGGTTACCTTTCTGGTGTTTTTTGACAACATTTACGCCATCTACATAAACGCGGTTAGATTCAGCAACAACACGTGTAACTTTCCCGTGCTTTCCTTTATCTTTACCCGCTAATACGACTACTTCATCATCACGACGAATTTTATTAGCCATTATCGTGACTCCTTATAGTACCTCGGGGGCCAAAGAAATGATTTTCATGAAGTTATCTCCACGAAGCTCACGTGTGACCGGGCCAAAGATACGCGTACCAATAGGTTGCTTGTTTGCATTAAGCAAAACAGCTGCGTTGTTATCAAAACGGATAGTTGAACCATCTGCTCTGCGAACGCCTTTCCTAGTACGCACCACCACTGCATTCAGAACGTCACCTTTTTTTACTTTACCGCGCGGAATTGCTTCCTTGACAGTAACTTTGATGATGTCACCGATATGTGCATAACGGCGATGCGAGCCACCAAGAACCTTAATACACTGAACCCTGCGAGCTCCCGAATTATCGGCAACGTCCAGGTTAGTTTGCATTTGGATCATTAGTTAGTGCTCCGCTGTTAAATTACGACTCTTATGAGTCCCTAAGCTGCTATAAAATCTCAAAAATTTGAGAAAATAGACCATACCCCCTACAAAAAGGGCGCGAAACTATAACAGAAAAGCTGGAGTACGTGTAGTTTAATTTGCAGAAAACAAAAGATAATTTCAGAAGCGGGAATTTAGGATAGCTGAGCATCGGTAAGATACTCGAACAGGCGTGGATGGTACGCCAAATTTGGCGTGCTGGGAAGCTACTTTTTCAGTTTGAAGCTATTTATGTTAGTACTCAATTGATTGAACGTTAATGCCAAGTCTCGCACATTAGCCTGACTGGTTTGGCAAGCTGACAATATATTGAGAGAACCGTTATCTATTTGCTTTGCACTCGCAGAGACTTGTGTCACTGCAACACTTTGTTCTTCAACGGCAGATGCAACTTTATCAATGGTTGAATTCATTGAATCTAAATTCGTAAATAAAGTTTGCACCTTGTTAAGGGCATCATTAACGTTCTCAGTCGAATCTTCCGTCATCGATGTGCATTTCTTCATTGACTGCATGGCTTTTTTAGCGCTATCAATTAACACCCCAATCACTGAATTGATTTCTTCCGTAGAATCTTGTGTCCGTTTCGCTAAATTTCGAACCTCGTCAGCAACGACTGCAAATCCTCTGCCCTGCTCTCCTGCTCTAGCAGCTTCGATCGCGGCATTTAGCGCCAGTAAATTTGTTTGAGCTGCAATAGATTCGATAGTTTGCAATATAGCGCCAATTGATTCGGTATTTGCTGACACCTCTGCTACTACTTCATATGATTGCTGCAATTCAATATTTAAGTGATCAATACTCTCATGCATTAACTTCATACTTTCAGCATTTTCTTTGCCTGTCAGAGAAATTGCTTCAGTTGCATTTGCCGCTCCTTGCATGTCTTCACTAATAGTTTGACTACTCTGTGAAATTTGCAAAATAGCACTGGCAACTTGTGCGGTTTGCACATGCTGCAATTCAGCTTCATCAATCGCCGATTGAGCCGACACCTCTAATTTAGATGCCATTTGCTGTGATGACTGGGTAAGCCCGACAACCTCATTGAAGCTTTTGTTTATCTCTGAGACATGAATATTCAAGGACACCATTATCTGGGCCAATTCATCTTCAGATTGAACACTCAATACCTCGGAGAAGTCCTTGTTTTCAGCCACTGTGGTTAAGAACGATTTAATTTTAGCCACTCGAAATGAGATTGATTTTTTAACGATGAATCCCAATACGACAAGTGGTACTAATAATATTCCACTTATCGCAATAAATGCTATTCGCTGTGAATAGGTATCTGCTAGCTTTTGATTTGCGAGAGCAGCAATTTCAAGACCAACGCCATCGGATAGTTTCTTGATATCAACAATACGGCTAGTAGAAATCCCAAACCAGTTGCTAGGACCTTCAATATTCCCAGCCTCTGCACTGTTGATTTTTTCAACCACCTCACTTACCGCTAACCAATCAGGTTTGGACTGCAGTTTAATAAACGCATTTCTATTCTGCTCGCTACTCCAGGTAAGGTAAGTGTTTAGACGATTCTCTTCATCCAATAGATATTGCGCAATAGTTGATAGTTGATTGCTGCTGATTTGTTGAGCTTTGAATATACCGTTTAAGGCACCACGAACTTGTCCAGCACGCTCTTTTAGCCACAAAAGTTGAAGTTGCGAGGACATTTTTTGCGCTGTCGTTCTGTTTTGTGTTTTGTAGATGAGGATTTCAATATTGCGCAGAGCACTGGCATTTAAATTTGAAAAATAGGTAAATGCTCCGTTGTTCGCCGCAAGACTGTCTACTGCTGACCTGATCGAGCTTTTACCAGAAAGACTATCGTTTAAAGGCTTAATTAGGGTTGTCAATGAGGCTTCGTCTAATACATTTAAGTCTGAAGCAGTGATTGCGAGCAGGGCCTTGCTCGCCTTGTCAGCTTTCTCGCGCGCATCATCAAGCTCATTGCGACCTTTCTCTCCCTTACTAGCAAAATATCTAGCGGAAATCCCTCATTCTACAGCATGGGTATGCGCAACTGCATCGAACAAAGAAGCCAGTTTCACAATATCCAGTGACAACTCTGCTTGTGTTGATTTTTCGTTTATATTAGATACAACAAACAAAATACCGATAATGGCCAATAGAGACGGACCCAAAGAAATAATAGAAATCGCATTTGCAACTTGCATTTTTTTCAAAAAAATCATGTCTTGCCCTTAAAAACTGAGAATATATAGTCTATTTTGATGAGTCGTAAAGAAGGGCTATACTGTGGCTAGCTCCCCGGTAGTAGTATCAATCAACTGCGATCTAAATCCTTATATCGGCAAGCTTAGAAAAAAACTCACATATTAACGATTAAATTTTGAATGGATTTTGAGTGGATGTTACACAAAGCTATCTTATGTTAAGTGCTGTGAAGATGAGATTAGGTAGCACTTTGAGCGGACTTACCTTCGTTGACGCACTATCTCGAACAAGCATATACCGGTCGCAACGCCTACATTCAGACTAGACACCATACCAGCCATTGGCAACTTCACTAGCTCGTCACAAGTTTCACGAGTCAGCCTACGCATACCTTTTCCCTCCGCCCCCATAACCAAGGCCATAGGGCCAATAAGCTTGCAATCATAAATCAATTGCTCTGCTTCTCCGGCAGTACCGACCACCCATATCCCAGCTTGCTGAAGTTGCTTGAGTGTTCGGGCTAGATTGGTAATCTGGATCAGCGGTACTGTTTCTGCTGCGCCTACTGCTACTTTTCGAACAACGGGTGTTATGGAGGCCGAATTATCTTTTGGCACTATCACCGCATGCACACCAGCAGCATCTGCATTGCGCAGGCATGCTCCCAAATTATGAGGGTCCGTTACACCATCAAGAACTAATAAAAATGGTGTATCTTGTTGTGCTAATATTTTATCTAAATCAGACTCATCTAAGACACGCGCTGGCTTTGCTCTAGCAAGTATACCCTGATGTTGCTCACCGTTGCTTTTATCATCTAAAGTTTTGCGCTGCACAAACTGCACAGCAATGCCTTGGCGGCGAGCCAGTTTGACAACGTCATTCATTCGCTCATCATCACGGCCTTTGGCAACCATTATGTCCAGGATCCGCTCGGGTTCATTTTCTAAAACCGCTGCGATGGAGTGCAGGCCATATAGCCATTCTTGCTGTGCCAAAGTATTCTCCTAGCGTTTGGGTTTATTTCGCGAGCTTTTATTACGTTTAGAAGGGGGGCCAGATTTACGCTTACTACTGGGCGAAGTTTTTGACGCTTTTTCTGGAGAGCTTGCGGCCGCAGCAGTGGAAGCGCCCTTAGCATCTTTTGTACTTCGCGAATGGTTATTTCTACTAGATTTACCAGCCTTCGTTTTACCCTTCCCTTTACCCGCTTTCATGTCACGGGTAATTGCCGGTAAGCCATCTAATATCAAATCAATCTTGCGCTCATCTAAATTGACCGCTGCTACTTTGACTTTTAAAGCGTCACCGAGTCGATAGTTCAAGCCGTAACTTTCACCGACCAAACATTGCTTAACATCGTCGTAACGGTAGTAATCAGAAGCTAAAGAGGTTATGTGAACCAAGCCGTCGATGTGATAGTCGTTCAAGCGCACAAACAAGCCAAAATTGGTGACAGAGGCTACTACCCCGTCAAACACATCACCAACATGATCTTGCATAAACTCACATTTTAACCAGTCTGCGACATCTCTTGTCGCATCATCAGCCCGACGCTCGGTCGTAGAGCATTGTTCGCCTAGTTGCCCAATTTCTTCCTCGCTATAAAATTTAGCGCCTTTGCAAGCCTTATTGCCCTTTGTTTCATTGATAATCGCTTTGATAACTCTATGCACAATTAAATCAGGGTATCGCCTAATAGGCGATGTAAAGTGAGCATAAGCATCTAGCGCTAAACCAAAGTGCCCTAAATTTGCACCGTCATAAACGGCCTGTTTCATAGAGCGCAATAGCATCGTTTGTATGAGTTCTTTGTCGATTCTATGTTCGGTCTTTTTAATCACGTTAGTAAATTCATGCGGAGTTGGCTGTTCAGCCGCAGTAAATTCAATGCCAATTTCTCGCAAATAATTTCTGAACGTCAATAAACGATCGGCATCTGGTTTGTCGTGCACTCTAAAAAGCGCCTCAGCGTTGTTTTTTTCGATATATTGCGCCGCGCATACGTTGGCCATAATCATGCACTCTTCAATGATTTTGTGGGCGTCGTTTCTTACCAATGGCACAATATTTTCAATTTTACGTTGGGCGTTAAACACAAACTTAGTTTCTTGGGTTTCAAATTCTATCGCCCCACGACCGGCTCGCGCAACTTTCAAAGCCCCAAACAAACTATTCAAATGCTGCAGGTCGCTGACCCTCGGCTTATAGCGCTCGATTAACGTTTCGTCGCCTTGCAGGATATGCCAGACTTTAGTGTAAGTGAGCCGCGCATGAGAACGCATTACCGCTTCGTAAAACTGATACTCTTTTAATTTTCCACGGGCGTCTATCGTCATTTCACAGACCATGCATAAGCGGTCAACTTCTGGATTCAGTGAACATAAGCCATTTGACAACTGCTCTGGCAGCATCGGAATAACTTTTTCAGGAAAATATACTGAATTGCCGCGATTTTGAGCCTCTGTGTCAAGCGCCGTGCCCGGTCGAACATAGCTACTAACATCGGCAATCGCGACCCAAAGCTGCCAGCCACCGCCGTCAAGAGGTTGGCAGTATACTGCATCATCAAAGTCTCGAGCGTCTTCGCCGTCAATCGTGACCAAAGGAAGTTGACGTAAATCGATGCGGCCTTGCTTGGCATCGTCAGGTACTTGCTCTTCTAAACTTTCAACCGATTTTAATACCCCTTTTGGCCACTGATGCGGAATATCAAAATTGCGAAGCGCGGTTTCAATTTCCATACCCGGCGCCATGTGCTCGCCTAGTACCTCAATAATTTTGCCGATAGCACTGACACGTCGACGCGGTCTTTGAATAATCTCAACTACCACTACTGTACCTTGGCGAGCGCCCATATTGTGCTCATCCGAAATCATAATTTCATGGCAAATTCGGTTGTCATCGGGGATCACCATACCAACACCGCTTTCAGTGTAATATCGTCCAACGATGGCGTCTTGACGCGGCTCTATTACTTGATTGACTCTAAATTCAGTGCGGCCGCGACGGTCTTGCCCGTCAACTGTGCCTTCAACAAGGTCGCCATGAATGACGGTAGCCATTTGGTGAATGGGGATAAAGTAGTCTTTTTCGGTAAGGGAATGCTTTAAAAAACCAAAGCCGTCGCGATGACCAATAACCGTACCGCGGATTAATTCTGCTTGCTTTTGTACTTCATATTTTTTGTCGCGATTAAATGCAATCTGGCCTTCACGCTCCATTGCTCGAAGTCGACGTTGGATGCCGATGCGACTATCCTCATCTTTCGCTTTTACTATTTGGCATATCTCTAAAAACGAAAGCGCCTGCCCTTGCTCTTTAAGAACGCTCAATAAATATTCGCGGCTGGCAACAGGATTTTCGTATTTTTCTTGTTCACGCGCAAAATGCGGGTCTTTACTCATTCAGTGATTTCAATTTTTTGATTAATTTCAGGGCACAGTATAACAGGACTTAGCAGATAAAAACGACATCAATCAATCGGCAAAAGCATAAGTCCCTGCGCAAGCGTTTTACAATACTAAACTTGCGCAGAGGCAGAAGGGCTCTAACAACAAACTAAATTTTAGTCAGCCAGTTATGTCTATCTAGCGTTTGTCCCCACTGAATCTGGTTGAGTGCTAGTCGCAGCTTTTGAGTAGTTTGGCCTAACTCACCGTTACCGACAGCGATTTCTTGACCATTGTGAATCAAAGTACCCACTGGCGTTAATACCGCCGCGGTGCCCGACAAAGCAGCTTCGCTATGAGGTTTAGCCGCCCGTTCTAGCAGCTCTGCCACTGAAAGTACACGCTCACTAACCGTCATCCCCATCTCTGAGGCAATGGTTAAAAGAGATGCACGGGTTACGCCATGCAAAAACGTACTATCAAGCTTCTTAGTAATAATTTCGTTACCGTCAATCAATACAAAATTCGCGGCCCCGGTTTCTTGTACGTCGCCATTTGGACAAAATAGAATTTGGTCGGCGTTAGCTTTATTTCGCGCATCTAAAATTGGGCCTAAGGCACTGGCATAATTACCGCCACTTTTGATCATTCCCATATGCGGTGCGCAGCGCATACCATCGTCAGCGAGAAGCAATCTCAAGGGCTTTGCACCACCGGCAAAGTAATCTCCCACAGGAGACAAAAGTACATAAAGCATCGAACTAGCAGATGGCGCTGCTGCTTTGCCAATTGAGGGCTCCGTGCCTATGTGTGTTGGACGGATATACATCGAGCCTGGGGGGCTGGGCACTTCGTTAGCATATTTTCTGACAATATCGAGAATCATGTTAGAGAGTTGCTTCTCATCAACCGGCGGCAAGTTTAACAAGCGACTGCTTTGCGCCATACGTTTAATATTTTGGTCCATTCGGAAAATGTTAATACTGCCGTCTTCATGCTTGAACGCCTTGAGGCCTTCAAAACAGGTGCTTGAATAGTGCAAAACATGAGCACCTGGATGCATCTGTATGCTGTTTGCACTCACAAAAGTAGCGGGACTCCAATGACCATTTTCAAAGCTAGTCATCGCCATTTCAGGCATAAAAACCGTTCCAAATGCTGCCATAGTCTTTTCATTTCTCCATAAAAGGCAAATTGCCCCAACAATGGATGGGGCCAATAAACACGATTATATAGAAATTTTAGGACATTGACCGCTTTAAACGACAGGAAAAATAAAAATAAATGTTGGCCGATGTACTTGTATCTTAAACAGGAACAAAAAGTCGACTCAGTCGGCCAATGGTCTCCGGGCAGTGCGCACGGCTCTGGGATGCATTAGGTATTCTAACTCCCTCATATAAATCGCTATTTTTTGATGCATGCTGGTGTCACTGGTAACCGCGTTATAAAGCCAGTGATATAAATCTTCAAAATCGTATGGACTACCATAGCCATCAATGAATAGTTCGGCTAGCTGAATTTGCGCTCTTAGACTGCCTAACGCTGATGCTTCTCGAAGATAGATTACGGCTCTTTTTTTATCCTCTTGCACTAAGGTTCCATTCGCATGGTAACGCCCGAGTTGCTCAAGAGCTGCAGGCAAGCCTTGTCCGGCGGCCTCTCGCATGTAATAGATGCCCTGAACTGGTTTTTGCTCAACGCAAACCCCCCACGCCAGCATATCTCCCCATAAAAATTGATAAGCGGGTATACGCATAATATCCGCGCGAGCTTCAATGTCTTGGACCAGCTGACAGCGGTCAGCTACAACGCGTTCTAAATGTGCATTTTTATTAATCAGCTTGATTAATTCATCTTGTGAATAGAGTTGCACAGCCTCTAGTTGCTGTCCATTTACTGTATTTGAATAAAATACACTTATAACCAGCATCACGCAGGATAAGGAGATAAAAAACTTCACTGTACGCACCTATTAAAAAGCCAATCTAGTATCGATATCGGCATACTCAAAAATACATTAAGTAGAAAAGAATTACTTTACGGTTAATCGTGAACGGTAAAATTGATGTAGTATTTACAGAGGTGCACGTCACGCACGACCATTTACCTTCCCAAATAGAGAGTTAAGCCTGAGACATGAAATACAAAGACCTGCGCGACTTTATTGAACAGCTAGAGAAGAAAGGCCAGTTGAAACGAATTTCAATGGAAATCGATACTGACCTCGAAATGACCGAAATTGCCGATCGCACCCTCAGAGCAGGTGGCCCAGCCATTTTATTTGAGAATCCGAAAGGGAGTAATATTCCCGTCCTCGCTAATTTATTCGGTACGCCTGAGCGTGTTGCCCTTGGAATGGGCCAAGAATCGGTGGAAGCACTTCGAGAAGTAGGTAAATTGCTGGCCTTTTTAAAAGAGCCCGAGCCCCCGAAAGGGCTGAAAGATTTAGTTAGTAAAATCCCCGTATTTAAACAAGTCCTGAATATGCCTGCCAAAGTTGTCCGCAAAGCCCCTTGCCAACAAAACATTATCAGTGGCGACGACGTGGATATCTATAAATTTCCGATTCAACGTTGCTGGCCAGGCGACGCAGCGCCGCTAATTACATGGGGGCTAACGGTAACTCGCGGTCCGCATAAAAAACGTCAAAACTTAGGCATCTATCGACAGCAGGTTATTGCCAAAAACAAAATTATCATGCGCTGGCTTTCTCATCGAGGTGGCGCTTTAGACTACAAAGAATGGTGCCAAACTCATCCTGGAGAGCCATATCCAGTATCAGTTGCGCTAGGGGCCGATCCCGCCACTATTTTAGGTGCAGTAACCCCAGTGCCTGATACCCTCTCGGAATACGCGTTTGCTGGTTTGTTACGCGGGGACAAAACCGAAGTCGTAAAAAGCATATCTAACGACTTGCAAGTGCCTGCTAGTGCAGAAATCGTGCTGGAAGGCTATATCGCGCAAGATGAAATGGCAGATGAAGGCCCGTATGGGGATCATACCGGCTATTATAATGAAGTCGATTCATTTCCAGTGTTTACTATTACTCACATTACCCATCGGGACAATCCAATTTACCACAGTACTTATACCGGCAGACCCCCCGATGAACCAGCAATATTGGGTGTCGCACTTAATGAAGTGTTTGTTCCGATTTTACAAAAGCAGTTCCCAGAAATTACTGACTTTTATCTTCCTCCGGAAGGCTGCTCTTATCGAATGGCTATTGTTACGATGAAAAAACAATACCCCGGACATGCGAAGCGAGTGATGATGGGCGTGTGGTCGTTTTTACGGCAATTCATGTACACCAAATTCGTGATAGTATGTGATGATGATGTCAATGCTCGCGATTGGAACGATGTAATATGGGCAATCACGACTCGGATGGATCCTGCTAGAGACACTACTTTGATAGAAAACACACCCATTGACTACTTGGACTTCGCTTCCCCAGTATCAGGCCTTGGCTCAAAAATGGGTTTAGATGCAACAAATAAGATGCTTGGGGAAACAGACCGTGAATGGGGCACACCTATCGTTATGGACGAAGCGGTCAAACACAAAGTAGACGCAATTTGGGATGAATTAGGCCTGTTAAAATAGTCTATATCGATAAAAATATAATTCTGCGAAAGCAGCACATTTAGGAACAGCATGACACTCACTAAAGCTAACTTAGTTAGTAAAGAATCACTTACGCCATATGTATATAAAGTAATACTAAAACCAGAAAAAAAAGTCAGCTTTAAAGCAGGGCAATATCTTCAAGTGGTGATGGGCGATAAAGACAAACGTCCATTTTCTATCGCCAATATGCCTGCAAATTCTGATTACATCGAACTGCATATAGGAGCAACCCCAGAAAGCCCATACGCTTATGAGGTGATGCAACGTTTAGACGAACAGCAGTTTTTGGTATTGGAAGTCGCGCTCGGCAACGCATATATTCAAGACAGTTCGCTAGACGCCATATTGATCGCAGGCGGAACTGGCTATTCATACGCTAAGTCGATTTTACTGGACATGTTGCAAAATCAAGCTAATCGCAACGTCACTTTATATTGGGGCGCGAAACATCTTGAAGACCTATACGAAGCAGAAGCTCTGATACAGTTGAGTCAACAACACGCCAAGTTTACATTTATTCCGGTAGTCGAAGTTGCTGCAGACGGCTGGCAAGGTAAAGTGGGGTTTGTGCATCATGCTGTTATGCAGGACGTCACAAACTTTTCAGACAAACAAGTCTATGTGGCGGGCCGCTTTGAGATGGCAAAAGTCGTTAAAGATGACTTTTTGCCCCTTGGTTTACTTCCTGAAAACCTTGTAGGTGATGCATTCGCATTTATTTAGCCCCATTCAAACAACCGCATTTCATCTTTGATTTTATAAAAGAGTGATATCTATGAACATACAATTGATAAGCGGCGCCATTGCAGCCGTCGTTTTGTTAGGCCTCAGTTCAACCGCCGGCGGCGCAGATGCCCGTAATAGTATTGTCTATCAGGATCAGCTAGCACTTCACGAGATTGCAAAAAGTGCGTCAGCTAAAAATATTGAACAGGATATAACAACACTTGTTAGCTTTGGCACTCGCCACACTTTGTCTGAGACCGAGTCAGATACGCGCGGTATTGGTGCTGCAAGACGCTGGATAAAAGCTGAGTTTGATAAAATCTCTGCAGACTGTGGTGGTTGTCTGGAAGTCTTTTACCAGAGCGAAGTTATTTCAGGTGAGCGCCGCATACCAGATCCGGTTGAAGTTATTAGCGTAATAGCGATCCAAAAAGGCACTACCGATCCAAATCGTTATGTAATGATGAGTGGCGATATCGACTCTCGTGTTAGTGATGTTATGAATTACACTGATGATTCGCCAGGCGCAAATGATAATGCTTCTGGCGTGGCTGGGACGCTGGAAGCCGCCAGGATACTGAGCAAATACCAATTCAATGGCAGCATAGTATATGCGGCTTTAGCCGGTGAAGAGCAAGGTCTATTTGGTGGCCGAATACTAGCCGACTATGCAAAAGCAAACAACTGGCAGTTAAAGGCGGTGCTTAACAACGATATGATTGGTAATATCGAGGGCATTAACGGCGTGATTAATAATACCACCGCGCGAATTTTTGCAGAGGGAACTCGTCACACCGAAACCCCTGATGAGGCACGCCTACGTCGCTTTACTGGCGGCGAGGTTGACTCACCAAGTCGCAACTTAGCGCGCTACATAGACTATATGGCAGACCGCTACATCGAAAATTTAGACACCATGGTAGTCTATCGCCTAGACCGATTCAGACGCGGAGGCCATCACCGTCCATTCAACGATCTTGGCTATCCTGGTGTACGCATCATGGAAACAAATGAGCATTACGATCGCCAACATCAAGACCTACGCACAGAAGATGGCGTAAGGTATGGCGACACTATCGACGGCGTAAATTTTGAGTATGCAGCCAAACTTACTGCACTCAACGCGGTCTCACTGGCGAGCATGGCGTGGGCGCCTAAGCCACCGACAAGCGTCGAAATAAGTGGCGCAGTGCAGCCCTCGACTACCTTAAAGTGGGCTGCATTAGACAAAACGCAAAACCCACATTTAAAAGGTTATAAAATATACTGGCGATACACGGATGCACCGCAATGGCAATTTAGTCGCTACGTTGGCAATGTGACTGAGTTTACCCTTGAAAACATTGTGATTGATAACTACTTCTTTGGAGTGGCTAGTGTCAGTAAAGATGGCTATGAAAGTCCGGTGGTTTATCCTGGGGCAGCGGGAGCCTTTGGTGAATAAGTTCGAAAGTTCTAATCCATAATCCGGAATTTCACGTTTTAACAGTACATTAAAGTATGTTGAGGTTTTAAATGGTTAAGCGATGGTTCAATCGTGCGATATTCGCATCATGTTTGTGCATTGGCGTAGTTCAAATTGCTTATGCGCAAGAAGTAAGATTGGTTGGAAATAAAGTGGAAACCTTTATCAATGATGGCGACCAACCGTCACGCTTAACCTCCTTAGTTAGTGCTGCGTTAGAGAAAACGCCACATGAAATAACCGCTACCACCCAAGCCTGGTCAGGAAGTGGTCTGAGAAATGGTCAATTTGATGGTTATATCGACCATTATTCGCTAAACGACCCAAAACAAAACTACATACACTCTGCTCCATACGTACAGCTTTTTTTGCATGTCGCTTCTACCGAATCAAGAGCGAGCAATATTAGCCGCCTTGATAAGTTAAATCGTCAGAGAGTTGGCTTAGAAACAAGGTTTGCAAATACTGACCAAGTGCGCAGTGAGCGCTCTGTCAGTTGGGCGAGAACCCAAGACTTTTTTAATAATATTAAACAACTGGCGGAAGGTCGTGTTGATTATATTGTCGCCGACAAAGTCATGCTAGATGAAATGAATAAAAAGCTAGTTGCAGTGGGCCAAGAGACACTCTACATCGCGGCGCAGCCGATTTTTACTGTGGATGTCAGTTTAGCCATGCGCAGCGATTATGGCAAAGCACAACAAATCATAGAAAGCTTCGAAAGTGGTATTCAAGCCTTACGGGATTCAGGTAGATACGAAGAGATTTATCTACCAGACAGCGGTGCTGAGAGCATACTAGACGCTATCATCTATGAAGAGATGATAAAGCGCTGGTAAAGCATTCAACAGCATAATTGGTATTACTTAACAGTAAACTTGAAAGTTATATCGATTTTCTCTGGTCTTCTTATAAAAGCGCACAGAGCAATCTAATAGCATGAAGAGATTTATCACGAATACTGTTGCCATTTTGACAGTGTTTAGCGTTGTATACTTTGGTAATCGGTTTATACAGTCGCATTTAGGTAAGCAGGCAAAGCAAAATATTGTCTTTAAAATCCACTCCTTGGATAAAGGTCTCGCTCACGCAGCCCTCAATGATCAATTGATACTTGCAGACTACACGGCAATTTGGTGTCCAAGCTGTCGCAAACTTGATAAACAGGTATTTGCTGATCCAGATGTTGCGAGCCTTATATCCGCTAATTTTACGTTTGTATCAGTCGATCAAGCAACTGAGCAAGGAATAGCCTTCGCTAAACAACATCAGTTATCAGGTTTTCCTCGAGTGCTGGTGTTAAATCATGATGGTCAACAGTTGACTGAATTGCCGCTAACCTTTAACCCAATCCACTATAAAGCAAACCTGCAGCGTGTGCTTACAGCATTTGATCAGCCTAACACTCTGTAAACTGATGCACCGATTGTGTTGGCAATAGTCGATTATTCCATTGACATTCAGGCGCAAAAAAGCATTAATAAATTATTCCAAATTTAAAGAGCAAATTAGAATAATGCCTAATAGGAAATTCCAGAGTGCTTTATCTTACCCTGCGGCAACCGGAAATCTATTTGTGAATTATGGGCTTTTTTTTCTATGTATGGCTATCCTAAACGCTTGCAGCCCAGTAAATAATGAGCATAAGATAACTGAAGATCGCTCTGAATCAGCCCTTACCATTAGTTCGAGTAATACTGATACCTCGCCAACACAGGAGTTTTACAACGTTGTGATGAAAGCCGCTCCTTTTATGCCTGCAGACATGTCCGAAAAACACATTTCTTGCGGCAATATTCTTACTCTTAATGCACAGAGCGATAAATATCTTACCTCTTTAGAAGCAAACTACAGCGATTACGGTTGGGAAGGCCGAATCGCGCATCAACCGACGTTTTTCAAAGCATCCTCTACTGAAGGCCGCATTCTTGTTATTGATATTGCGCAAAAAGGGGATGCATTGGCATATCGGTATCTGAGCAATGACAATACCTACAACGAGCTTTATGAGCCATGGAGTTCATCGAAAATATTTGCGTTTACAGGCGCGATCGCGACATTGAGAAAGCAAGATCTCGGTGCTCAAGCTAAAATCGGCGATACCTACGTGGCAGATATGCTCACCGGTATTAATAGCTATGAAAATTTCGGTACCGCTTCGGGCGAGTCCAATGCACTGGCTACGTTTTTTGCAAACATCGCTGGGCGTGAATATTTAACGGGTCTTTTTTACGACAATTGGTTAAAACTATCTACTCCAAATATATATTTTCGCGGCGCCTACGGCCCCGAAGCTTTTCAGCCGAGCAGCTATCAATGGCAGATGCTCGACAATAGTCGTTCGAAGCTGATCACGCCCTTCAAAGCTGCAACTGACGACCCCGGGTATTTGAGCTATCGCTGTGAAAACTGCGGTCTAAATGGCAACAAGCCCATGACGACTCTGTCACAAGCAGAGTGGTTAAAGCGCTTAGCGGCGCATGATAGAGATGCAATAACTAGACATCCCAATCTAAACCAAGACGATGTATCAACTCTTTTTTATGGCAGTGGTCACTCATATCCAGATGGGCGATTTGCAGGTATGACGCTTGGTATTTCAAATATGCTGCAACATGCTATCGCCAACGCAATTAATGGTAAGAATGTAAGCGACCCGAAAGCCTTCCTTGATAATTTGACCGATGGCAAATGGCGAGTGTTCCAAAAAATTGGATGGGGGCCAAGTGAAACTCGCTCCACTACCGAAAATGTCGTTTTGGCGCATGTTTGCTTACCTCATTTTCAAGGTGGCAGAGAATTTACGGTTGCAGCACAAGTCGCCGTACCAGAAGCTAAAGAAGAAAATCTATCGCAGACAGGTGAGAAAATGCAGGCATTGTTACAAGCCAGTTTGACGCAGTATTTTAATGAGCCAACAGCGAAGTAATGTAATGCCTATCTTTATTCAATCTATTGAGCTTTTGGCATTAAAGGTACCCTTACATACGCCTTTTAAAACGGCGGTGCGTGAGGTTACCCATATTCACGATCTAGTTGTACGACTATGCAGTAGCGATGGACATGTTGGCTATGGCTCTGCGCCCTCAACATTGCTTATTACCGGCGAAGATCATGTTAGCACTCTCGGCGCAATTGAAAATGTAATAAGTCCCATGTTAGTCAATCAGTCTTTGGAAGATTTTGAAGATTTAGTCAAAAAAATTCACCACATCAAACAGGTTGGGAGCAATGCAAAAGCAGCCATAGATATCGCTCTTTTTGATTTGCACGCAAACTCCAAGCAACAGCCCCTTTATGAGGTCATAGCTCGCTTTGGGAATTCAACGCAAAACATCAAAATCGGCGATCCAGTATTAGAAACTGATTACACTATTAGCGTTAATCCCGTTGAGCAAATGTGCCAAGATATCGATACCGCTGTCGCAAGAGCTTATCGCTGTTTAAAGATCAAAATTGGTAATCAGCCGGAACTTGATTTACAAAGACTGCGTGCAATTTATGCCCATGTGCAGGGCAAGCAGAATGAGCATCTGGCAGTTACGCTTCGCCTCGACGTTAATCAAGGATGGGACGTGCCAACCACGATTAAGATCATGCTTGAGCTAGAGCAACAAGGTATACACTTCGAACTAATAGAGCAGCCACTCATCGCCGCCAACATTGAAGGTCTTGCTGAAATTAAACGCGCAATTAAGACGCCCATTATGGCTGATGAAAGCGCCTTTAACTTGGAGCAGGTAAAGCAACTCCACCGTCTCGATGCAGTTGACATCATTAATATCAAACTGATCAAAGCCGGTGGGATTTACCCTGCTATGCAAATTGCTGATTATTGTCGCTCAAATGCGATAAAGTGCATGATAGGCTGCATGCTCGAAGGAAGTATTGGTGTTGCCGCAGCAGCGCATCTTGCGGTAGCTTATCCAGATGTAATAACACTTATCGATTTAGATGGTCCAACACTCGGCCAATATGACCCTGTGAAAGGCGCAACGACATTTGAGGATGCACATATTTTTTTGAACAATACACCAGGACTGGGTATTGGCGCCCAACATGGGCTGCCTAAGTGGGGCGAAGCATGACGCGCAAGACATTAGCAACTATTAAGCTCGCCTCGTTAAAGGCTAATCTTCATGCTCTACAGGCCAAGGCGCCCAGTAGCAAAACCCTGGCGGTAGTCAAAGCGGATGCCTATGGTAATGGCGCAATAGAAGTCGCTCGATATATAGAAGCGGATGTCGACATGTTTGCTGTAGCGATCGTTGACGAAGCGCTAGCATTACGGAAAGTCGGCATACATGCACCCATTTTGGTCTTGCAAGGTCCACATGAGTCAAGTGAACTAAGTTACACCTTTTCACACAATTTGCACTGGATGATGCACAATCAGCAACAAATAGAGTGGCTATCAAATAGCAATAATTGCGATGAGAATTGGGGCGCACACCTTTGGTGGAAGTTTGATACTGGTATGCACCGTTTGGGTTTTGCCATCGAAGATTTTCATGCGTTGCTAAAAAAACACGCAAAATATATTAACCAACATAGCGTGATTGCAACCCATCTTGCCTGCGCTGATGAAAATGATACTGCACATACGACTCAGCAAATAGACCGTTTTTTAGAACAGGTGGCCCAAGCTTCAATGCCCCTTTCCATTGCCAATTCGGCTGGCACCATAGCTCACCATAATGCTCGACAAGCCTACAATCGACTCGGCATTGCATTATATGGTAGCTCACCCTTTGAAGCGGACAATACACAAATGACTCTGCTGCCGGTGATGTCGTTGAGTGCCCACATTATAGCCTTACGCTCAATACCTACAGGTGATAGCGTCGGGTACGGTGCAACTTGGGTAGCAGCAAGGCCAAGCATTATTGCAACCGTTGCCATTGGCTATGCTGATGGTTATCCTCGCCATGCTCCAATCGGGACGCCCGCAATATGCCGCCAGCAGCGTATAAGCTTGGTGGGCAGAGTTTCAATGGATATGCTGACCTTCGATGTAACCGACGCAGAAGCGGTGAAAATTGGCGATAAGGTCGAACTCTGGGGCGAACAGCTAGCAATAAATGAAGTGGCCGAATGGGCCGGTACCATTGGCTATGAGCTAATGACAAGGGTTTCTGCAAGGGTGCCTAGGCATTATGAATATGGGCCCGAACCGGCTTCTAAAAAGGAACGATAAATGCACATTCAAACTGCGACCAGAACAAAGCTATGATTGACCAATTCTCCCTACTAGATTGGTCTGTATTTTTAGTCTACGGGCTCATTTTACTCGTTACCGGCTATATTTTTAACCGTAAGAGTAACAGCACAAAAGACTATTTTTTGGGTGGAAACACCATGCCTATATGGGTCGTGGGTATTTCAGTGTTAGCTACTTCTCAGTCTGCTGCGACATTCTTAGGTGGACCTGATCAGGGCTATCGTGGTGATTTGACCTATTTAGCCACCAACATAGCGGGCTTCATTGCCGCTTTATTTGTTGCTATATTTTTACTACCACGCTTTTATGCGCTCAAGGTGTACACGGTATACGAACTATTGGATCAGCGATTTGGCCCTAATGCAAAATACCAAGCAGGCATGATTTATTTAAGCGGAAGACTGTTTGCAAGCGGCGCGAGACTTTACATGGCGGCCATTGCAGTAGCCATGATTTTGTTTGGCAATTTTGAAGCCAGCAGCGTGATCATTTCCATTCTTATCATCGCCGGCATTGGTTTTGCGTATACCATGTACGGTGGTATTCGCAGCGTCATTTACTCAGACGCGATTCAATGTTTAGTTTACATAAGCGCTGCGCTGTTGGTACTAGGATATCTCTATAACAGTATTCCTGTAGATTTTGCAACTATCATACAAGCACTACAAACTCCCGCTCCCGGTGAAGCCTCAAAGCTAACATTTATTGATTTTTCGTTAGATTTTTCCAGCGCTGGGGTCTTTGGTTTTTGGTCAATTATTACTGGGTTTGTACTGTTGAATATCGCCGCTTTTGGTCTGGACCAAGATGTCACGCAACGCATGCTAACCTGTAAAGACTCAAAAAGCGCCACCAAAGCCCTTGTATCGTCAATTATAATGGGCATTCCGGTAGTGCTGATATTTGTTTGCATCGGTTTGTTACTATTTATTTATTATCAGCGCCCAGACATTATGTCTCAAGCAGGCTTAAGCGCGCCGGTACCTGAATTTGGCGGACAGACAGTCACCATCTTTATGTACTACGTACTCACTGATTTGCCCAATGGCATTAAAGCCATCATCACTATTGGGATTATCGCCGCTGCGCTATCGACATTAAACTCCGGCCTGAATTCTATGTCTTCAGTAGCTATCCAAGATATTTATCGCGGTTTGATTCACAAAAACAAAGACCTTTCTGAGAAAAAGCTGATTACTGCAGGCCGCGTAAGTATGGGTGTTGTTGCCATCGCCTTATCAGGTATGGCGGCGTTGTGTTATTACTGGCAACAATATACTGATATGCCTTTACTAGCCTTTGCATTAAGTGTCATGGTGTTTTCCTACTCTGGCTTGCTCGGTATTTATTTTACCGCATTGTTTAGTAAGCGGGGCTCACCTCTGTCGATAATATTGGCCTTAGTTGTGGGCTTTCTGACACCCGTACTCATGCAACCCTATATTCAATCTATTTACTTACCGGAGCATCTGCAGTTTGATTTAGGGTTTACGTGGCAATTAGTGATTGGCACGTTTTTATCGCTAGCAGTATGCCTCAGCGGCAAAGCCAATCAAGCACCAGCGCATTCTGAAAAAGGGAGTTTTGCCTAATGCCATTATCATCACATACTTTGATTCAACAGCTAGATACCTTGGTTTCAGAAGGAAGAAACCCTGAGACCATGAATTTAGACACTCTGACCACACAGTCTTTGCTTGGAATAATTAACGCTGAAGATCAAAAGGTTGCTCATGCAGTTAATGCTGTGTTGCCTGAAATCGCCAAGGCGGTTGACCACATTGTTAATAGCCTTAAAAAAGGTGGGCGCTTAATTTACATGGGTGCAGGCACTAGCGGCCGACTTGGTGTATTAGATGCAGTGGAATGCCGTCCAACATTTAGCGTTTCTGACGACCTAGTGATAGGTCTCATTGCCGGTGGCGAAAAGGCAATTGTGCATGCCGTGGAAGGCGCAGAAGACAACGAGCAGGCAGGCATAGAAGATTTACAGCGCGTGCACTTAGATAGCCGCGATATTGTGGTAGGTATTGCCGCGTCCGGCCGCACGCCCTATGTAATCAGCGCTCTACAATATGCCAACGAATTGGGCTGCGAAACGGTCTGTTTAGTATGTAACCCCGACGCACCGCTTATGCGTACAGCAAAAACCGGCATCTGCGTAAATGTCGGCCCCGAATGCTTAACAGGTTCAACTAGAATGAAATCAGGTACTGCACAGAAGCTAGTATTGAATATGTTGAGCACGGCAAGCATGGTCAAGCTGGGCAAGGTTTATCAAAACTTAATGGTAGATGTAAATGCTAGCAATAAAAAACTTCAAGCAAGGGCTATACGCATCGTTATGCAGGCAACACAATGTGAGCTAAAAGAAGCTGAGCGCGCCCTTACCCAAGCCGACAATCGCGCAAAATTAGCCATCCTGATGATTCTCACAAATACCGATGCCAAACAAGCACTGGTAATGTTAAACAATGCAAAAGGGTTTTTACGGGATGCCATAGTTGGAAAATAACCTGATGAAATTATTTAGCCATTACTTACTTGACTCATACCGGCACATCACTATTGGGTCGAATGGATATTTAATCATTCTGCTACTGCTAGTTTGCCCCTTAAGCCAAGCGCAGACACCTTCCACTCAAGTCATTTTAGGCGCCGAGAGACTCACTCAATATTTACCTTTACTGGCTAACAAGCGTGTCGGTTTGATAGTTAACCAAACCTCACAAGTTCAGGATATGCATTTGCTCGATATTCTGTTAAAAAATGAGGTCAATGTTAGGGTCCTATTTGCACCTGAGCATGGCGTACGCGGGAATGCAGGCGCGGGAGAACATATCGACAGCGGTATTGATGCGCTAACTGGGGTTGCTATCCAATCAATCTACGGTAAAGACAAGACGCCTCCCGATGCGCTCATGCAAACCCTCGACGTCATTCTCTTTGATATACAGGATGTTGGTACTCGTTTTTACACTTATATTAGCTCTATGCATTATATGATGGAGGCAGCAGCCAAGCATCAGGTCGATTTTATTGTACTAGACAGACCCAATCCAAACGGCATGTATGTAGACGGGCCGGTACTTGAAATGGCGTTTCAATCCTTTGTTGGCATGCACCAGATCCCGGTTTTACACGGTTTGACCGTTGCGGAATTAGCACTGATGATCAAAGGTGAAAAGTGGATTGAAAATGCCGAAAAGCTGCGCTTAACTGTTATTCCGATGCAGGCCTATAACAAGGCTATGCGCTACAGTTTACCTATCCCGCCCTCACCTAACCTGCCTAATGATATCGCCATTGAACTCTACCCGTCTCTATGCTTTTTTGAAGCAAGCGCAGTGAGTGTTGGCAGAGGAACCGACTTTCCTTTTCAGCAAATTGGTCATCACCAAGTGAAACTAGGTAAGCATACCTTCCGACCCGAATCGAGGCCCTTTGCAGCGCCAAACCCTAAACTAGAAGGTCAAACGCTCTACGGCATCGATATGCGGAATTCTGGTTTAAAAGGACTTAGCTTACAACCTCTTATCAATGCATATAGGCAATTTCGGCTCGCCAACAATGAGCAAGGTTTTTTTACCGCCGCTGATTTTATGGATAAGCTTGCGGGTACCGATACACTTAGGTTAGCCATCCAGGCCGGCGTGCCCGAAGATCAGATTAGAGAGTCTTGGCAAACAGGCTTGCAGGCATATGTGCGAATGCGCGAGCCTTATCTGCTTTACCCGCTTACGCCATCCATCTAAAGGTTTCGAAATTGAGATACTACATCTCTAGACTTTTCTAACACGGCTCTGCGGCTGCTAGAGCTTTGCATTAAGGAAATAAACAGCATATCAATCACCAGCTCCTGTGCGGTGCGCGCTAATATAGACGATATACGAGTGGCGGCCTCTTCGGCCACTGAATAAAGTCGCACTTGAGCATGCAGTGATACTGGCGTATCGCCAAATTTAGTGACTGAAATAACAGGGGTATTGTTTGCCCTTGCTTCATTTACCACGTTGACAACTTCTCGCGTTGCTCCTGACTCACTAAGGGCAAATACCAAATCGCCTGTATTCAATGTCGAAGCAATAGCCAGTTGGGCATGTCCGTCAATTTCTGATATCGCTGTGATCCCCAGCTTTTGTAATTTAAATGAAAAATCTTTGCCGACTAAAGCTGAGCCACCCAAGCCGGTAATTAATACTCTTTTGGCGTTTTGAAGCAATTCCACTGCATCGGCAAGCGAATGTCGGTCGTTTAAATTTTTAGTTTGATTTAATACGGCAATTTTACTCTGCAGTAGCTTTGACGACATCGTTTCGTAGTCATCATCTACGGCAATACTGCCATGTAATTTTTGATGATCTGTCTCAACGTTTTTTAAATCATCTAAAATACCTAGTTTTAGCGCGGGATATCCTTTGTACTTTAACTTTTGAGCAAATTTTACCACCGAGCTTTGGCTAACTCCGACCGTCGTAGCAAGCTTTTGTGAAGACAAATCTCGCAGAGCCCCAGGCGAACTTAATATATAGAGAGCCAGCTTCTCTTCGCTGTTGGACAACGAAGGTAATAGAGCTTTAATTTTTGAAAATGCGGCCATTGAATATCCTTGGTTAAGGAATAGATTATTCTTATTTGATTATTAATAATAGAATAATTTGCAACATGATGCATTTTTTCGCTATTGTTACGGGTATTCAAGCCTTCATCAAATATTGTTGTTCACATGCCATCACCGATTTCTCATTTACTAGCATCTTTGAACCGCTCACATATCACGCATAGTGACATACAGCCTCTTTTTAAAGCTTTGCAGAATGACAACCAAGTGCAGATTCACCATGCAGGAAACTCTTTCGAAGGTCGCAGTATTCAGCGCATTACTTACGGTAGCGGACCAATAGTTATATTAGCCTGGACACAAATGCATGGTAACGAAGCGACCGCAACAGCCTCTGTGTTCGACATGCTCGATATTCTTTTGCAACAAAAAGACGAGCGCCTGAGTGATGCTCGGGCCTTGTTTACCTTACACATCGTTCCTATGCTCAATCCTGACGGCGCGCAACGCTGTATTCGCCACAATGCACAAGCTATCGACATTAACCGAGATGCTATGGCAAAGCAGACTCTCGAAGGTAATGTATTAATGAACTTGGTGGATTCACTCAAGCCAAACATTGCGTTTAACTTACATGATCAATCGCCCTATTATCAGTGTGGCACTAACGGTCATCCCTCTACGATTGCTTTTCTAGCGCCTGCTTTTGATCTTGATAAAACGGTTGATAGCAACCGTCATTTAGCGATGGCACTAATTGGCAGAATGACCGAGGCAATTACACCTCATATCCCCAATTGTGTAGCTCGATATGACGATACATTTTCGCCACGTTCGTTTGGTGATCGTATTGCGGGCAAGGGTGCCGCTACTATATTGATTGAGTCTGGTGCTTGTTATGACGATCCCAATCGGCAAGTTGCAAGAAGAATGAACGTTGTAGCGATGCTAGAAGCAATGTGCCTGCTCAAAGAACAAGCTGAGGGAAGCATCAGCGCTGAGTGCTTAAATGAATATCAGCAGGCATATTGGAGCATTCCCGAGAATACCTCTGAAACTCTATCTTCACTGGTAATACGTGGGCTGCATTTTGTTGGAGCGCACTCCTATCAAGCCGGTGTTAGCATTAAGCAGACGGCACGTTATTCAAATCAGTTTTTCATCGATGCCGTCGGTGACTTGGGGGTTCAAGCAGGGCTGAACGAGTATGATGCCAATGAGTTAACATATGATTCAGGGAATGTGCATACACTCAATGCGCCAACCATCATAAGCAATGAGAGTTATAAACAATGGTTGAAACAAGGGGTTATCCAGTTTCAGGGTGAAGTACACAATCTCATTAATCAATCTGATTACCAAGTACTGCTTAACCAGCCGATCCCAGCCGATCCGCACGCCTTAATTTTACAGCAGCCAGCATATTTTCTAATGCGCCGTGGCGATTCTGTTGTCGCTGCGGTGATCAATGGTGCGCTCATCGAATTACAGTAGTTTCCTCACTTAGGCTGTAAAATATCCACTGGCGCGATACCCTTGGCTTCATGCTGGCCCGTAATATGAACTGCAAATGCAAACAAAGCCGGTGAAAATAGATTACCGTCAAATGACGACACTTGGTAATCGTAGCTTGCATAGACAGCATCAAAATCTAGCATGTCGTTTTGGGTAACGTAGGGGCTGCGTAATTTTAATAGTATTTTTGCTTGGGCCTGAGAGTTCGCTACCAGCGCTTTTAGGTCAGCGATTTGTGCCATAGCATCCTTACGTTGATTTGCTTGTATACCCTCAAAGGCCCTACTCTCAAAAAATGAAAGTGCAGGTGATACATCACCCACAATCAAGACATCTGCATTAGATGCAGTATCAATTGCTTCGCTCAACTGACTAACACAGCTTACATCTTGCAAACCAGCTTGTTTTAAAAAATGCTGCAGTGCACTGCAGCGACGCTTATCAGGCATTACTGCATACACGCTTTGACTTGGTTTAATTGACGCAGAGAGCGCTTTTATTTCAGTAAAAGCATCTTTACCCAAAGCATTGGCAAGCATATGCTGTTTGTTTGATAGACGTAAGGTATCCAATTCGATTTGTTTTTGTTGCAGACTTTTATTAGCCTGAAGATGCATATTGCGCTTACGTTTATGGGCAACAATTCGCGCGTACGAGGTCGCAACTGCTTGAGCAAGCGTGCTGTTTTTCTTGACCGCAGCGGTCACTTCATCGAGAAATTTTTCAAATGCTTCCGCTTCATACTTTGAACTAATTCTAAATGGCATTAAGGCAATGTCAGCACCAGCTTCAAAGGCTTTTACAGTCGCCTCTACTGGACTTAAAAATTGAGTAATAGCCGCCATATCTAGGGCGTCTGTCACAATCAAGCCCTGAAACTTGAGCTCTTCTCGCAATAAGCCGGTTAAAATTTTTCGCGATAAGGTGGCAGGCAACTCGGTTATTCGGCCGTCGGTAGAGGAAAATGTTGTGCTATCCAACACTGGATATTGAATATGGGCCGTCATGATCATGTCTACATCGGCATTTTCGATTGCATATTTAAATGGAAAAATATCTACAGCATCAATGGTCGCTTTACTATGCTCTACTCTCGGTAGACCCACATGACTATCAACATGCGTATCCCCGTGCCCAGGGAAATGTTTGGCAGCGGCAGCAATATTATTTGCTTGGAACGTGACAATTTGAGCCGCGCCAAGGATTGCGACGGTTTGCTGAGACTGTGAAAATGCTCGAACGTTAATAATGGGGTTGTCTGGGTCACTATTTACATCGACACTGGGTGCAAAATTTACGTTAAAACCCAAGGCATAGAGTGACTTCGCCATGTTCTGCGCGACTTGCTCAGCGTAAAAAACACCGTGGCGCTGAAAAGTGGCGCCAATTGCCATATTCCCAGAAAACCCTAAAAACTCGTCATTTGGCAGTCTAGATACTCTACCGCCTTCTTGGTCAACCGCGATATACATCGGCAACTTCATACGAACACCAGTATCGCTGTTTTTGTTTACCGTCTCTTGAATTGCGTGGGTTAAAGCCAATATTTGTTCAGCATTTTGCAAATTCTCTGAAAATAAAATTACGCCGCCAACCTCGGTGTTTGTCAGCATATTTGCTAAATGATCAGGTAGCTGCGTCATAGCGCTTTGACAAAACTGTCCTTGGCTCGGCTGCACAAGGTCTTCGCAATAGTAGCGTAAATCAATCAATAGTTTTTGTGCTAGCATTTGTCTAAGCGTCGGTTGAAACTGGTCGCTAGAAAGTGCCGAACCAGCCGATATCGCAAACAAACCAACACTGCACAACACAGTGACTACTAACTTGCTTTGTGCTCGCTTGAAAAATGACAACACTTACGGTTTACCTGTCTATTTGATTACATATTAACCAACATTCTAGTTCAATATTGGACTAAACGCTTGTTTTAAAATGTAAAATATTTTATTGAAATATTATCATACATATTTGGAATAATTTATTATTTACATTATTTATGGTTATGCTAACGTGGAACATAAGGGAGAGTGCAAAATAATAAAACTCTTGCTTGTGAACCTATAAGCAAAAAGTGTAACGCACGCTCCTGGCTCGTTGAATACATGCAGTAGAGTATTCGACATCTATCAATCACGAGTGATAGACACCATATGCCAAACACTAATCACATAGGGAGAACGCACAGTGAAGTTAAATAAAATTGCACTAGTGCTAGCCATGTCAGGTCTCGGAGTCAACGCCGTCGCCCAACAAGCTGCTGAAGAAAACACTGATTCAAACCAAAAAGTCGAGCGTATTGAAGTAACTGGATCGAGCATTAAACGAACCAGTTTGGAAGGAGACTTACCGCTTACCATTATTTCTCGCGCCGAAATTGATGCTGCTGGTATCACCTCTGCCGAACAGCTTCTACTTCAATTAAACATTTCCTCTAACTCAAACGACAACTTAGCCAGTAACGCAGGTATCGTTGGCGGCGAAGAGCGCGGGAACAATGGCGCATCAAGCGCAAACCTGCGTCAACAAGGCGTTGGTTCAACACTTGTTCTTTTAAACGGGCGGCGTATTGCAACCCATGGTTTAAAAGGGCGATCTGTTGACTTAAACTCAATTCCCTTCGCCGCCATTGAGCGCGTTGAAGTGCTTCGCGACGGAGCATCCGCCGTGTACGGAACTGATGCAATTGGTGGCGTAATTAACTTTATCCTAAAAACCAATTATCAAGGCGCGCAAATTGGCGCATTCGCCGATCACACCGAAGGTGGCAGTGGCAACATTTATCGCTTCAACGTGCTTGCCGGTACCGGTGACTTAGAGCGCGACGGTTTCAATATTATGGGATCTTTAGCGTATAAATCAGCTGAAATATTACGCGGTAACGATCGCGACTTCACTAACACATTCCAGCCTGAAAGAGGTCTCTCTCCGGATACTCGCGGAGCACCATTTGCATCGGTAAACGACCGGTTTAGCCGTCCAAACGATCCTACTTCTAGCCAGTACAACTTAGTCGGCTCTGGCTTGATTAATCCAAATACTGGTTTAGAAAACGATGTGTTAAACGTACTTGCACTGCCCGGTCAACCTGGTTGTGATGCAATTGAGAATATGGGTCCAGACGGTGCTGACTTGTGGAACCGAACGCGTAATTTAGGTGTAAGTTGCTCATGGGATTATCCGCGTGCTTCGGTTTTACAACAGCCGGTTGAAAACATCGACTTTGTGGGTCGCGGTACGATCAAGGTCGGAGAAGATTCTGAAGCGTTTATTGAGCTTCTTGGCTCAGAAGTGGTTTCCAAAAAAGTCTTTGAACCTAACCAAATCACCCCGTGGGCAATTGGCGCGGGTGACTGGGATACATTTGGCGGCGGATTTTATCCAAGCACGGGTGATTCGTATGACTATATCGTTAACGCTCTATCTGACTTCTATGGTGCGGACCAATTAAATATCGGCGCGCCTATTGCCTATCGCTGGCGCTGTATGGAGTGTGGTCCTCGCGAAATTGAAACCACTACCAAATCATATAAAATTCAGCTTGGCATTGAAGGTGTGATTGGAGACTGGGATTACAAAGCGGGATTATCTCGCTCCGCTAACGAAGCAGAATCAGAACTAGGTGACGGTTATCATTTTGTCTCTGGTTTAGCACAAGCACTGGGAACCGGAGTCTTGAATCCCTTCGTTCTGCCGGGTCAAACTCAAACTGCAGCGGGTTTCGCAGCGCTTGATGCAGCCTCAGCACGAGGCGTGGTGTTATTTGGTGGTGAAACGACCATGACACAGCTAGATGCCTCTATCTCAGGTGATACTGGCTTTGAACTCGGTCTTGGTGGCGATACTATCTACGTCGCAGCAGGTATCGACTTGCGCCGCGAGGCTTACGCTTTTAATGGCGACCGTCGAGCGGCTGAAAACCGCCCCACAATTTATGGCGCTCCATTTGATGATGCTAACGCATTAGAAGATGTTAGCCGAGACATCAAGGCCGTTTTTGTAGAAGCATTGGTTCCCGTGGTTGATAGCCTAGAGTTAAACCTTGCCATCCGTCATGATAATTATGATGGCTTTGGCGGCACAACTAATCCTAAAGTGGGTTTCAAATTTACGCCCATTGACGAATTATTGTTCCGCGGTGCATATAGCACTGGCTTCAGAGTGCCAAGTTTCAACCAGTTATTTAATGGCCTAACTGCAGAACCCTATACGGGAACTGACTTAGCCAACCCATTCTTATGCACAGATGGCGTTCCCGATCCTAGCGATCCAAACTGTCAACCTATTACACCTGCGATATTCTTTGGTGGTGATACGGAACTTGGTCCAGAAGAATCTAAGCAAGCTAGCTTTGGTTTCTTATTGGCCGTAGCTGGCGTTGTCGTTAATGTTGATTGGTGGCAGATTGAAATTGAAGGCACCATCCAAACCCCAGGCTTTAGAGAGTTAATCGAAAACCCAGAACTGTTTAGAGATAACTATGTGTTCGCTCAAGATGGTTCAATTGCTGCAATCGATCGACGCTTTATCAATGCCGGTGGTCGCGAGACTAGCGGTATCGAAATTGGCGTCGTCACAAAGGGCGAATTATGGGACGGCACTTGGGGCCTGAACTTCAATGCTAGCTACTTGATTGAGGATCGTGTTCAAGAGCGTGACAATGCACCTTTTGGTCCTAACTTAGTTGGTACTCACTCTCGTGGCAACATCCCATTACGTTGGAAGCATACCCTTTCATTAAATTATGCCTATGGCGACTTCAATCATACTCTGACACAAGTATTCCGTGCAGGTTACGATGACGAAACACCACCAGGCGTAGCTTCGGGTGAGGCAAATCCGCCGCTTTATGATGAAACGGTTGATAGTTACCTGATCTATAACTACAGCATGAATTATACAGGCTTTGACGATATAGAACTGATTGTTGGTGTGAAGAACCTGTTTGACACAGACCCACCGTTTACAGCTCACCAGAATGACTTCTCACCTGGTGCAGCATTTGATCCACGTGTTGCTGATCCTCGCGGAAGAGCTTACACCGTGCAGTTGAACTACAACTTCTGATCAATTAATAGCGGAATAAAAGGCGATAGATAAGACTATCGCCTTTTTTATTGGCAAATACTGCAGGCTCAGGATTGTTTCATAACACTAAGCCATTTATGATAACGATATGGAAAATAAGCAAAAATCAAAGATTGTAATTGTTGGCGGCGGCTCGGCAGGATGGATGTCAGCGGCGGCTTTTTCACATATTTTACCAAGTGAGCAGTACGCTATTAGCTTGGTGGAATCCGACAGTATCGGAACGGTATCGGTAGGCGAAGCGACCATACCCGCTATCCTTGAATTCAATCAAATGTTGGGTATTAATGAAGCTGAATTTCTCGCTTTTACCCACGGCTCCTTCAAACTCGGCATTGAGTTCCATGATTGGTACAAGAAAGGGCATCAGTACATGCATCCTTTTGGACCATATGGTGTTCCGATGCAGGGCATACCCTTCCATCACTATTGGCTTAAAGACAAACTACGGGGCAAAGAGCAACCGCTATCAGACTATTGCTTGGAATATCGAGCAGCCCTGCACAATAAATTTTGCCATCCGCAGCCACAATCGCGTTCCGCACTGGCAAATATCAAATATGCTTATCATTTTGATGCGATTAAATATGCAGAGTATTTATCGGCTTTCTCTATGCAGCGCGGTGTTAACAAGATTAAGGGCGATATCAAAAAAGTCCATCAGCAAACAAACTCTGAGGATATCAAAGCGGTAGAGCTCGCTGACGGGTCGTATATCGATGGCGATATTTTTATCGACTGCTCAGGCTTTAAGGGTTTACTTATTGCACAAACCTTAAAGGTGGGTTTTGAAGATTGGCGGGAATACCTGCCCTGCGATTCGGCAATCGCGCAACCGAGTGAATCGTTAGCCGAGATTAAGCCCTACACCATTTCAACTGCTCATGATTGTGGCTGGCAATGGCAAATCCCTTTGCAGCATCGCATGGGTAACGGCTTTGTATTTTCTTCAGAGTTCCTCTCAAAAGAAGTCGCCATTAATCGCTTAGCAAAACGATTGCCAAGCAAGGCTTTGGCCGATGCACGACAGCTAAAATGGATTAACGGTAAACGTAAACAAGCATGGAAGAACAACTGTATTGCTATTGGCCTATCTGCCGGATTTATTGAGCCATTAGAATCTACGGGCTTGCAGCTTATTCAGTCTGCGATCATGCGTCTACTTTCTCTGTTTCCTAGCGGACGATGCGAGCCAGCGAATATCAATACTTATAATAGATACACCGACGATGAGCTATGGCGTATCCGCGACTTTATTATTCTGCATTATAAGGCTACAGAGCGTGATGACTCTGAGTTTTGGCGGTATTGCCGTAATATGCAGATACCCGATTCGCTGCAAGATAAAATTGAGCTATACCAAGCCAGCGGCCGTTTATTCAGAGAGAATAATGAGCTTTTTAATGAAATCAGCTGGTTTTCAGTCATGAATGGCCAAGGTCTAATACCGAGGGCCTATCACCCCTTGGCTAACCATTTGGAAGAATCTCATCGTCAGCAAAACTTGTCTCATATTGCTGGGGCAATGCGTGAAGCGGAGCAGCATATGCCGAACCATAAAGTGTATTTACAGCAGTACTGTAAGGTGAAGATATGAAGCGCTTTGTAGCTTTACTACCACTCAATTTACCTCTATGTGATAGGCACTAAATGAAAAATAAAGTCCTTAAATCAATCCTGATATTGTGTAGCTGTGTGTTTATTGCGAGTTGCGTCAGCTCAAGCTATACCCAACTGCCATCGGTTAACTATAGTTTTAGAGTGAAGTCTTTGGTAATGCACTACACCGCGATTGATTATCAACGCTCGGTAGACGCACTAGTAAAAGAAGGCTTCGTAAGCTCCCATTATTTAGTGCCTGAAAGCAACGACCCCAGTTACCCATACAGCACACTTAAAATCCTGCAGCTAGTAGATGAGACAGAGCGCGCTTGGCACGCGGGGCAGGGTTATTGGCAGGGGCGCACAGGCCTCAACGATAGCTCAATTGGCATCGAAATTGTCAATGTCCCCAGATGTTTCGAAAATATTGCGGCGATGCAGGCCGCTGGCATGGCGTCACGGGCCGAACACGGTGCAAATCGTCTGTGTATTTTCCCCGACTTCGATCCTAAACAAATTGAACTAGTTATTGAATTGAGCCGTGACATACTTGCTCGGAATCCGGATATTTCACCCACTGCAGTCGTCGGGCATTCGGATATTGCTCCTTCTCGCAAGAGCGATCCTGGGCCGAGATTCCCTTGGTATCAGCTGTATCAAGCTGGGGTTGGTGCGTGGTATGACGATGATACTCTGGCTAGATACTGGCAGCAGTTTAATCAATCGACTCCAAATATTGGATTATTGCAACGAGCGTTAGGTACCTACGGATATGGGATCATTGAAACCGGTATACTTGATCAGCAAACCGTCGATACTTTAAGCGCATTTCAAATGCACTTTTTACCTTGGCAAGTAAGTGGCAGACCCGACTCAAGCACCGCAGCGGCATTATTCGCGCTCTTAGAAAAGTATTTCCCCGATGCAATCGAGCAATTGATGCAGCGCTATGAAACTGAGTCCTTAGCTTCCAGCGCCATCATGCCCTTAACAAAAAACGATAGCCTGCTCTCTCAATTAGCGAGCAAGGGCCTATTTGTTGATGAACTTTTGCAGGGCCAAGTTAATAGTATTTTCCCATTGCAACGCTCAGATAAACGCGAAAAAGTAAACAACCGAGCTAGATTCAGAGCTTATGCTGGCTCCGGTAGCATTCATGTTCAAAGTCTTGGTGCAGAAAGTGCCGATATTTATGTAAATGAGCAAAAGCTGAATATTACACAACCTTTTGCTCTTGACGAGCACTATGAATATTCGCTGGCTAAGCGCACACGGACAGGCTTAAATAGCCTAAGAGTTGAGAATATTGTGCCGGCTAACGCGAGCTTATATATTCATATACCCTTCCCAGAAATAATAGCTAATGATAATTCCCGTTTCGACTTCTCCAAGGTCGACCATTTAATTGAGCAAGATATCGAAAACGGTTTTCCAGGTGCCGTTTTGCTGGTCCTTCACAAAGGTCAAATCATCAAGCACAGTGCCTATGGCTCTGCACAAAAATATGACAGCAATGGTGAGTTGCTGATTACCTCCCGACCAATGTCTGTTGATACACGTTTTGACCTTGCATCAAACACTAAAGTATTTGCGACGACCTTAGCGATTATGAAATTAGTAGATGAAGGTAAAATAGCCCTAGACAACAGTGTTTCAAATTATTTGCCTGAATATAGCGGCGAAGGCAGAGAAGGTCGAAGCGTTGCAGACTTGCTTGCACACGCCTCTGGATATAACAGTGAAGTGAAGTTCTTCAGAGCGGACAATCCTCTGGGCGAAAGTTTTCACTCTCTAGATGCAAGTGTTACTAAAGACTTATTGCTCACTAAGCTTCCATTTACCAACGGCAGACAAACCCAGCAAACCTATTCAGATACTAACTTCATGATCTTAGGCTTATTGGTCGAAAGAGTTACTGGGATGGCCTTGGATGAATATGTCGAACAGCAAATCTACAGGCCGCTTGGTTTGGAGTCTTTGCAGTTTAACCCTCTTAACAAGGGTAAACAAAGCGCTCAATATGCAGCAACCGAAATTCGCGGCAATAGTCGTGGTGGTAACGTGAGCTTTCCTGGGATCAGGGAACATGTCTTGGCGGGCGAAGTACATGACGAAAAAGCATTTTACTCAATGCATGGCGTAGCTGGACATGCCGGATTATTTGGCAATGCTAAGGACCTAGCATTGCTATCACAATTGCTTCTCAATGAAGGCGGATACGCTAACACATCGCTGTTTAGTAACACAACATTGAGCCGTTTCGTCACCCCTCGGTATCGCAAGAACTCAATGGGACTGGGCTGGCGACTAGCTGCCGACGATTCATTAGCTTGGCATTTTGGTCCTTACGCTAGCAACCGTGCGTTCGGACATACGGGTTGGACCGGCACAGCAACCTTAATTGACCCTGAATATGATCTGGCCATCATATTGCTCACCAACAAGAAACACTCACCTGTCACATCACAAAGCGGCGAGTTAACGTTTGAAGGTGATGCCTTTGAAACTGGCCGATATGGCAGTGTTATGAGCTTAGTTTACGAAGCCGTATTTAAAGGAGTCAACTAATGGATTGGTTAAGTATATTACCGCCAATTATTGCGATTACGGTCGTATTGTGGAAAAAAGAAGTCATTTTAGCGCTACTTTTATCTATCTTCAGCGCCGAATTTTTACTGACATTTAACAGTCAAGTATCACTGCTGGCCACCCCTATAAATACCATAGAACGAATTGTCAGCACGGTCGGCGATGCTGGCAACGCACGCATCTTAATATTTTCACTAATGGTAGGCGCCCTACTTGCATTTATTCGTGACTCCGGGGGCGTAGCGGCGATGGTGAACAAGCTGATCGGCTCAGGGATAGCTTCCACAAAACGCCGAGTTGGCGGTATTACTATGTTTACCGGTATTGCCGTTTTTATCGAATCGAATCTCAGTGTGCTTACCGCTGGCATATTGGCCAGAGGCCTGTTTGATAAATTTAAAATGAGTCGAGCACGGCTGGCCTATGTCATAGATTCGACTAGCGCCCCAGTTTGTATACTGATTCTCTTAAACGGTTGGGGAGCTTATATACTAGCACTGTTGAGTACCTATGAGCTTGAGCAAAACCCTCTTGAAATTTTATGGTCGACCCTACCGTATAATGTTTATGCGTGGCTCACTCTTGTAGTAGTCGCATATACCATTGTTACTGACCGTGTGCATGGACCAATGAAACAAGCAGAAGTAGATCTGCATAGCACCGACACTAAATTAACCGTAACTGAAGCTAGCAAAGCGCGCTTTATGTTGGTGCCGATGATGGTGATGATTGGTGGAATGCTCGGTTTTATGCTTTGGACAGGAAATGGCGATTTAACCGCGGGAAGCGGCAGTAAATCAGTGCTTTATGCGACCTTTTTAGCCTGCATCGTTGCCTACATCATGCTCGTATTTGCAAAAAAGACTGATCACAAAGGCGCATTTAAGATGGGGTTCAACGGTATGAGTGAATTATTGCCTTTGGTAACTATCGTATTACTCTCGATTACCCTTGGAGCAAGCCTAAAAGAATTAGGCACCGGTACATTTGTAGCAGGGATTGTAGGTAATCATCTTGCGCTATATCTTATTGTACCGATGTTGTTTGTGGCTGGCGGTATCATCTCGTTCACCACCGGCACGTCATGGGGCACCTTTGCGATCTTAATTCCTATCGGCATGCCTCTGGTGCAATCCTTAGGTTTGCCGCCCGAGATTGTTTTAGCGGCTATATTAGGGGGCGGTATATTTGGTGACCATTGTTCACCCATCTCTGATACAACGGCGATAAGTTCGTTGGCTGCCGGTTGCGATTTACTTACTCATGTAAGAACACAACTGCCTTATGCCCTAGCCGTTGGCGGTGTTACAATTGCCGCTTACATAGGTATCAGTTTGGTGGCTTTTTAGCCAACAAATTAAGCTTAAAGCGACTTATGACGCGAATAGCTGCGTCATATCTTCAAAGTATTTGAACTCTAGAGCATTGCCGCTAGGGTCGAACAAGAAAAACGTGCCTTGTTCACCCACTTCTCCCTGAAATCGAATATATGGCGCAATATGAAAATTATAACCGGCTTGCTCTAATCGGAGGGCCAATGCCTCCCAATCTGCTTTTGGCAGAACCAAACCAAAATGAGGTACGGGAACAGATTTGTTGTCGACCTGATTAGCCGCCTCACCCTGTGGCATTCGATCGACTAAATGTGTCACTAATTGGTGCCCATAAAAATCCCAATCAATCCACTGTTTTGAACTGCGACCCTGTCCACATCCAACATGTTCGCCATAAAATAGTGCAGACGCTTTGAGGTCTGTAACCGGTATTGCCAAGTGAAAAGGTGAAATCATCCGATAAACCTATTGAGCATGAATTTTTTAAATGTTGTAAATGGCGCATATCTGAAATTGTTTTCAAATATAAAGCTACGTTTCATAACGGTTTTTTCATGACTAAAGGTGTCAAAGCCATATTTGCCATGATAACGCCCCATACCGCTACTGCCAACCCCGCCAAAAGGTAGGGCATGATTAAGCATAAACATAGTGCAGTCATTTATACACATGTTACCGGCAGCAACGTTATCGATAAATTCTGCTTCATAGCTTTTATCATTCGTAAATAAATACGCAGCCAAAGGCGGTGGTCTTTTATTAATAAAATCAGCCATACTTTGTTTTGACGGCATCACTACAATCGGCAGCAAAGGCCCAAATATTTCTTCTTGCATAATGGCTGAGTTTGGATCTGGATTTAGTAATAAAGTGGGTGACACGTAACACGTATCGAGATCTATTTGTCCGCCGTAAATGACGTTTTGACCATCTAAATAACCGGCCAAACGCTGACAATGACGCTGATTGATGACCCTTCCGTATTCCTCTTGTTGCTTAGGATCAAGCGAATACTGAGATTCAATGGCCTTCTTTAAGGCCGCTACAAATTCATCGAGAGATTCTTGTTTGATCAAAACATAATCTGGTGCAATACAGGTTTGACCTGCATTCATCCACTTTCCCCAAACAATCCGATTCGCTGCGATATCAAAATCAATATCACTGTCAATGACGCAAGGGCTTTTCCCGCCTAATTCAAGCGTAACTGGAGTAAGATGTTCAGATGCGGCGCGCATAACAATTTTGCCGACTTGTTCCCCTCCAGTGTAGAAGAACTTGTTAAAGGGTTGAGCAAGCAATGCACTTGTTTCTTCCTTCCCGCCTTCAACCACAATCACTGCTTTTTTATCAAGGTACTCAGGCAGTAATTTAGCAATAATCGCGGAGGTATTTACAGCGAGCTCTGAAGGTTTAACCACTGCGCAATTTCCAGCCGCAATTGCAGCAATGAGCGGGCTCAGCGTCAGTTGCAAAGGATAATTCCACGCACCAATAATAAGCACAGAGCCAAGTGGCTCAGGATAAACAAAACTTTTTGCTGGTTGCGCGACTAAAGGCGTCGACTTCTTTACCGCTTTAGTCCACTTCTTTAAATGTTTCAAAGCATGTTTTATGTCAGATTTCAAAAAGCCAATTTCAGTGACATAAGCTTCATGTTTACACTTTCCTAAATCCTGATAGAGGGCTTCACCAATGGCTTTTTCATTGTCATTTAACAATTTCAGAAACGCATCTAGCTGAGACTTTCTCCAGCTTATTGAGCGAGTGGCACGACTTGAAAAGTAACGATTTAAACCTTCAAGCAAGGATCCGTAATCAAATGGCTGCTGCCAAGAATCATTGTTTTGGTCATTTCCGTGCTCAGCGGAGGGTGTGGTGTCAGAACTTTCAGACATAATTTAATTTCCTTTGGGAGCGTAAAATTCAAACAAACACTTCTGATTCGACAACATTTGGTGATAAAAAAAGCGGCCTAAGCTATGCAAGACCGCCTACTTTAATACTATTAGGACGTTTTTGAGACAAATAGGTTCTATGCTTCGGCAAATGGATGCCTAAGCACCATGGTCTCACTGCGATCTGGTCCCGTCGAAATGATATCTACAGGGACACCGGTAAGCTCTTCGATACGGTGAATGTAGTTTTTAGCTGCCTGCGGTAACTTTTCATATTCAGTTACCCCAAAGGTTTGCTCATTCCAACCAGGCATATCTTCATACACAGGTTCAATTGCATCGTAGCCCTCGGCGGCTAACGGCGGAGCAGTTGTTACTTTACCCTGGGCATCTTTATAACCAACACAAATGCGTAATGTGTCTAGACCGTCAAGCACGTCCAATTTGGTTAAACAAAAACCCGTTACTGAGTTGAGCTGAACTGCTCTGCATATTGCAACCGCATCAAACCAGCCGGTGCGGCGCTTTCGGCCTGTTGTGGCGCCAAATTCATGTCCCTTAACACCTAAATGTTGTCCGATCTCACAATCTAGCTCAGTCGGAAACGGGCCTGAACCAACACGTGTAGTGTAAGCTTTGACGATCCCCAATACATAATCGATGCTTAATGGGCCAAAACCTGCGCCAGTCGCAACGCCGCCAACAGTAGTATTAGATGAAGTTACATAGGGATAAGTACCATGGTCTATGTCAAGCAAAGTTCCTTGCGCGCCTTCAAACATGATCGATTGTTTATTCTTTTTCGCATTTTCTAGCAGTGCCGTTACGTCTACTGAAAGCGATTTAAATAAGTCAGCTACGCTGAGAGCTTCAGCAAGCACTGTGTCATAATCAACAGCGGGCTGTTTGTAGTATTCTGTGAGCATGAAGTTGTGGTACTCCATGACCTCTTTAAGTTTAGCGGCAAAGTCTTGAGGATTAAACAAATCACCTACACGTAATCCACGGCGAGACACTTTATCTTCGTATGCAGGACCAATACCACGACCAGTTGTACCGATAGCTTTAGCGCCTCGGGCTACTTCTCGAGCAACGTCTAGAGCAACGTGAAAGGGGAGGATCAGTGGACAGGCTTCGCTTATAACCAAACGCTCTTTTACCGGAATGCCTTTGTCTTCTAGCATTTTCATTTCGGTAAGCAAGGCCTGCGGGCTCAATACCACACCATTGCCAATAACACAGGTAACGTTATCTCTTAATATTCCTGATGGGATAAGATGTAAAACCGTCTTTTCGCCATCTATAACGAGAGTGTGACCAGCATTGTGGCCTCCCTGATATCTCACAACGTAAGACGCTTGATTGGTGAGTAAGTCAACGACTTTACCCTTGCCCTCATCACCCCATTGGGTGCCGAGCACTACAACATTTTTTGCCATGGAATTAAATAGTTGATTAATTAGGCGCAGATTCTAGCAAATTTAAGCAAACATGTTGATAGTAAATATCGTTTAATTTGATAGAAATATCGAATGTGCATTATCACCATAAAACATGAAGCCGGCAGGCAGGTCTTTAAACCGTTATAAAATAAAGTCCTAGCACACCTGCAACTATCAATACCGCGCCAATACGCCGCAGTGTTTGACTAGGTTGCTCACTGATTTCACGCAAAAGTACTCGCCATTTGTTAGGCAACAGCAGCGGCCCTAAACCTTCGATAATCATCAGCAAACAAATTGCTATTAGAAAAGCATCCATAGTTACTTTACGCGACTAATACTTAGTACAACAAACTGTATATTTTACGACGAGATTTAGATTTTAAAGGCTCACCGTCTGGTAGCGCATTGATCATATCGAGCGTGTTTTTTTTTGCGTCACTAAAGTTTAAATCTTGATGCAATACTTCAAATAATAGTTCGAGTGCCTGCTCTGTTTTGTGTGCTTGCTGCAGTTGAATAGCCACTTTTATTTTTAAATCAAAATCATCAGGGTTTTTAGTCAATTCTTCTTGCAAGGCCAATAGCTCTGGAGACTCTGCGGCTTTTTCTGCCAGTTCAATCTTGCCCATAATTGATTGGTAGCGAGCGTCTTGGTCGGCCAATCTAACTTTAGACATAAGCGCCTTCGCTGTCTCTAACTGTCCAGTTTCGATAGCAAAGTCTGACAGTAAAAAACGGCTTTCTATATTCTCAGGGTTAATATCAAAAGCTTGTTTGGCTAGTGTAAAAGCCTGCTGCATATCTCCTGATTGACCAGCAGTAACGGCTTGCTCTAACATCGCTTGTTCTGGGCTAGGAAGATGCTGGGAAAATGTTTGTTGAAGTTGCTCTAGCGTTTGCGCGCCAGCAAAACCATCCACCGGCTGTCCATTTTTGATTAACATCGTCGTGGGTAAATCCTTCACACCAAACTGCTGCACAATTTCAGGCTGCTCGTCGCAATTTACCGTTGCAAGTACTAAAGCCTCTGGATGTTGTGCCGTCACCGCTTCAAGGGTGTTAAGCATTTGTACCGAGGCTTCATTCCAAGGTGCCCAAAAATAGGTGATCACCAATTTTTGTTGACTGCCTTCAACAATAACCTGTTTAAAATTCTCGATATTGAGGGCAATTGCCAAAGAGTGTTGTTGTAACATATGCATCCATATAATTTGCTAGCTTACGGATGATTATGGTGATGATAATCACTTTTGCAACCATATTTAGTATTTAACTTGGTGCAAAAGTGCGTGATAATTATGACACATCTGGTCAAAGCTGAGAGCCGTTGATATATGAGCAAACCGTTTAATTCATTTTCAGAGTTTTATCCCTACTACTTAGCGGAGCATGCTAACGCGACCTGCAGACTCCTGCATTTTATAGGGTCATGCTGTGTATTAGCGCTTATCGCTGCTGTGATAACAACAAGAATGTACACGCTGCTTTGGTTTGTTCCACTTATTGGCTATGGCTTTGCCTGGGTCGGACATTTTTTTTATGAGCACAACAAACCGGCTACGTTTAAACATCCGTTTTATAGCTTTCTAGGGGATTGGGTCATGTTTAAGGATATCTTGATTGGAAAGGTTTCTCTGAAATAATCGTGGTATACATGTGAAACACGCATCACTTATGCGTCAACAAATCGAATCCTTTGGAAAATAAAAAGGTTTACGAGCAACACACCGTAAACCTTTTTAATGAAGACAAAACTGTCGTTTATTTCGTGGGGTGTATCTTTAAAACTTTGCCATTGGCGGCATCAGTTATCACATAAAGATTACCATCTGGACCTTGTACTACATCTCGGATCCTGTAATCAAGATCTTCTAACAAATTACGTTGTGAGACAACCTTATCACCATCCATTTCTAGGTGTTTGAGATACCTGAATTTCAGTGAGCCGATAAATAGGTCACCCTGCCATTGCTCAAACGCATCACCGTTATAAAAAGTCATACCACTAGGTGCAATTGAAGGATCCCAATAAATTAACGGCTGACGCATTCCGTCCATTTCAGTCTCGTCGGTAATAATTGAGCCATTATAATTCACCCCATAGGTAATTGACGGCCAACCGTAATTGTCACCCTTACTTAGAATGTTGATTTCATCACCTCCCTTAGGGCCATGCTCATGTGTCCATATCTCACCCGTTTCCGGATGCATTGTCATTCCTTGAACATTGCGATGACCATAGCTATAAATCTCTGGTGCAGGACCGTTTATGAAAGGATTGTCAGCAACTGCTTGCCCATCTTGAGTCACTCTGACGACTTTACCAAAATGTGCATCTGTTTCTTGCGAGCGTTCTTTAAATGAACCCCGGTCGCCTAATGAAATAAACACGTCACCCTTTTTATCAAAGGTAACTCTGCAGCCAAAATGAAAGGCCGAGTCAACTTTTGGGAGTGCCTGAAACACGCGGCTAACATTGGTTAATTGGCCACCTTCTAACGTACCTTTATGCACTTCACTCGACTGCCCGCCCTCTCCTGCCACCGATAGGCAAACGTATACCTCATTGGTCTCAGCGAAATTAGGATGCACCGCTAAACCTAGCATTCCTCCCTGCCCTTTGGTAACCGCTTCGGGTAAGCCTGAAATTGGCTCCGAGAGCACGCCGTCAGGTTTCATGTGCCGTAAACCACCAGTGCGTTCTGTAATCAGTGCACTACCGTCAGGCAGAAAAGCGATACCCCACGGGTGCTTTAACCCATTAGTCAATTCTGTCACTTCAAATTCAACCGCGCTCGCACTCTGAGCACTAAGAATCAATCCGCTTGCTAGGGCTGAGAACAAATATTTTTTCATAGCTTAGTTGCCCTTTGGAGCTTGTGTTGCACGAAGCATCCAAGCTGTTTTTTCATGCACACGCATACGATCACTGACCAATGCCGAAGTAGACTCATCGTTTGCATTTTGAGCGAGTTTTAAGGCGTCTCTACAGGTTTTAACGACTGCTTCATGGCCTTGTGTTAATAGGGTTACCATTTCGGTTGCGCTCGGCACCCCGTCTACCTCGCGAATGCTGCTGAGCTCGGCAAAGGCTTTGTAAGTGCCTGGCGCCGCAACGTCTAGTGTACGGATACGCTCAGCAACATCATCTACCGCAATAGCGAGTTCGGTGTAGTGTTCTTCAAACATTAAATGTAACTCTCTAAACTGCGGACCTGTAACGTTCCAATGAAAGTTGTGGGTTTGAAGGTATAGTGTATAAGAATCTGCCAGTAAACGTTTTAGGCCTTCTGCAATTGCATAACGATCGGTCTCGTTGATGCCAATATCTATTTTAGACATGCTGGTCTCCGGTATTGGTTTTTATTCTAGTTAAAAGTATATTTTTGTTACTCTACTGCGGTTCGCATATCTCGAACATTTACCGTGGTTGATTTAACCGAGTCATCGGCGAAAGCTAGCTCGAGTTCGAAGGAACTGTTGCCCAGTAATGGGCCGGTCAAGCCCATAATCATAAAGTGCATGCCGCCTGGCTGAAAGGTTATCGTTTCACCTGCTTTGATTATTAGCCCATCTTCTAACTCTTGCATCCGCATCATATTATCGACTACCACGGTATTATGCATTTCGACCATGCCAGCAACACTTTCGTCTGCGCTTGCAGAGACCAAGGTAATATCATTTTCAGTAGGATTGCTCAGTGTGATATAAGCGGCACCCGTTTTAGCCATTTTGAAGGTTTCTCGGGCCCATGCGGCCTCAATTACAATATTCTCAGCCATGGACTTTTCAGCATGGTTATGAGCTAGGCTATAGCTTGAAAACAACAAGAAGAAACTGATTAGTAAGGTATGTTTCATAAATATACTGCCGTAATTTTAATTTATTATTGATAGGAACGTAAAAATAACGCTAGCGCTACACAGCTACAAGGTTTATTGCCTTATAGTTAGTATATGAGGCCTATGATTACGAATTTAAACAAACAATGGCTTAATTTTGACTACTCTTTTTACTTTGCAAGCTTTTGGATACCAAAAGCGATAAAAAGTTTACTTTATTACTACTGTAGGGTGCCGCTAAATTGCTCAGAGCCAACGACGGACACGCCGCTTATAGTGTGAGTAGCTCTCACCAAAAATTAAAGATAAAGCACGTTCTTCTGGGAGTATCTGGAACTTGGTCATGAACGCAATGAATAATACTGCCCAAACTAAAGAATAGGGTTGCTCGAGTCTTACTATTAGCCCAAGAATAATAAACAGCATACCCAAATACATAGGATTGCGGCTGAATCGATACATGCCCGAATCAACCAGTGCAGAAGCTTTGTCAAGTTTCAATGGATTGACTGTGGTCTTGGCTAGCTTGAAAGAAACAAGACCCGCAACTCCGCTGAACAAACCTAAGATGATAAAAACTAACGCGATATATACGTTCATTCCAGAAAGTAAGCCTGACATTGGAAACATTTTATCGCTTAACCAAACAGCAAATAACGCTGCTATAAATACAATAACAGGGGGGATTTTCAACTCAAACCAGTGATGTGAGGACATACAATAGACTTAAAGTAAGATACAAAGCCTAATTATACTACTAAGTCCCTTTAAAGTATTTGGTGTTATTTGTACTTAATAAAAAGCGCAAATGTAATCTTAGGTTGGAAGTTTAAAATGGTGCCGACTACCGGAATCGAACTGCTGACAATAAACACTACTGATTTATCAGTAGGCACCTGTTCGAGCTGGATCAAAACGAAGCGCAAATGTAATCTCATGCTGGAAGTTTAAAATGGTGCCGACTACCGGAATCGAACTGCTGACAATAAACACTACTGATTTATCAGTAGGCACCTGTTCGAGCTGGATCAAAACGAAGCGCAAATGTAATCTCATGCTGGAAGTTTAAAATGGTGCCGACTACCGGAATCGAACTGGTGACCTACTGATTACAAGTCAGTTGCTCTACCAACTGAGCTAAGTCGGCACACTTTTTAAAACCTTTTTGAGCGGCGAAGTTTATGAATTTATGAGCGGATGTCAAGCATCAACTTCAATTAAGCGCAATGCCTCCTGTTTTAGCAATGGGAAGTATTCCTCAGGTAAATACTGCAATAACTGCAATAGCTTATTACCCAATTCAAGGTAACTCGATGCAACCACGTTGATATGACCCATTTTACGCTTTGGTCTTAATTTTTTGCCATACCAATGTAAATGACAACCTGGGATACTGATTAAATCTCGCGAAAAACTGGTGCAGCCAATGATATTAATCATCGCAGTGACACTATTGCTCGTGGTATCTCCGAGTGGAAAGCCCAATATTGCTCGAATATGTTGCTCGAACTGGCAGGTATCTGCACCATGCTGCGTCCAGTGTCCGGAGTTATGCACTCTTGGTGCTATTTCATTAACCATGATCGAGTCTTTGGTTTGAAATAACTCGACTGCTAGCACTCCCACATAGTTTAACGCGCCTGAAATACTCTGAAAAATATCTATTGCCTGCTGATGTACCTTAGCCTCAAGATTTGTTGCTGGGGCAATAGATACATGCAGTTGCCCCTCGTGATGCAAGTTTTCAGCGATATTGAAACACGCGATTTTGCCGTGTGCACTGCGCGCACCGATCACTGAAATTTCACGGTCAAAGGCTATCATTTTTTCGGCAACCAGCGGCACTTTCACTAAATCTAAACTGGCAAAAGCATGTTTGAGTTGTTCGAGCTCATCGCGATGCGAGAGTCGCCACTGTCCGTAACCATCGTATCCGTCACGGCTTGCTTTAAATATGAGTTTATCTCCTAAAGCATTGAGCACGTCGTCTAACTGGGAAATCTGAGAAACAATACTGTGTGGGCAGTTGGCTATATGATTGCTGTCTAAAATTTGTTTTTCGCGAATGCGATCTGCACCCGTTAAAATCGATCTCATATTAGGAAACAATTTACCGGTTTTTTCAGCCAAATTTAGTAAATCTTCAGGCACATGCTCAAACTCAGCTGTCACTACATGTACATCTGACACAGCGTATTCAATCGTCATATCCAGCTTTTCTTTGGTCATTGGGTTGACAACTTCGCGTGAATTCACATCCACCGCATATACGTCAACACCTAATGGTGCAGCGGCCAAATACATCATTTGTGCGAGCTGGCCTGCTCCAAAGACGAGTACTTTCATTCAAGCTCCAAGCTTTGATTTGCGATTACCGTATCGGTTTGTTTCTGTCTGAAGGCAATCACGTTTTCGCGCACGCGCGTGTCTGTCAAAGCAATAACCTGTGCCGCTAACAGACCTGCATTTGCCGCTCCAGCTTCACCTATCGCAAGCGTGCCTACTGCTACGCCTTTAGGCATTTGTACGATTGACAGTAATGAATCTAAACCGCTCAATTGACTTGAACGCACTGGGCAACCGAACACCGGTAAGTGGGTGTGGGCCGCAATCATGCCAGGTAGATGCGCGGCACCGCCGGCACCTGCAATAATTACCTGAAAGCCTTTTTCGGCAGCGGTTTCAGAAAACTCAGTCAGCAACGCAGGCGTGCGGTGAGCAGAGACAACTTTGGCTTCAAAAGAGACGCCTAAATTTTGCAACATTTTTGCTGCCTGCTGCATGGTAGGCCAATCAGACTTAGAACCCATTACTATTGCCACTTGAGCCATGAAGTATCCTTTTGAAGATAGTACGTGAGAGAACAATACATATACGGTTGTATCGCCTTGTTTCTGCAATCACGTGGTGAAAACTCGACATTATAGGCAAAACAAACAAAAAGAGCGACAACTGTCACTCTTTTTCATTCACATATTGCTGCTAGTTTCAGTTTATTTAATTGCTATTGACCCTTATTTAAATAATCGATAGTCATGTTCGTGAGTAGTTTGACGCCAAGTTTCATACCGCTGTCGTCCACAAAAAACTCAGGTGTATGATGCGCTGGAGCATCCTCTTCAGCCACATCGAGAGGCTTACCGCCCACCCACAAATATACACCGGGCACTTCTTTTTGAAAGAAAGAAAAGTCCTCGGCACCGGTCACTGGCTTACTATTTATCACATTGTCACTACCCGCAGTGCGCACTAAAGTAGGTAACATTTGATCCATTAAGTCGTGATCGTTAAACGTAATCGGGTAGTTATAGTCCAACGGTAAAGTCAGTTCAGCAACCGTATTCATACTGTCGGCAATGCCTTTTACTTTGCGAGGAATGGCTTCATACATATGTTCACTCAACGATACCTCGATGAGCCTATCAGTGCCTACAACCTTAGCTTAAGCGTATTTTTATTGCGAGCGACATCCTTAAATTATCAGTTTTTACTAGTTATTTTGACTGTATCGGGCTTACTCGCTATCCTGCGCACTGTTTCATAACTTATGAGAATTTCACTACTATGAATTTAGCGTTGCGAAGCTATTGTCTTAAAAGCCTGGGTGATAAAATTGGTTTGCGTTTCCTTGATTCACTTAAACGCGGGTCTGCAAAGCGCAAACTTGCCAGTTTATTAGCATTTGTGGCATTGTTCTCGAGTGCTGATGCGTTGGCACAAGCCAATACTGCTTACTTTACTGAGCCAACATTGCATGACAATACACTGGTCTTTGCGAGTCAGGGAGATCTGTGGATTGCGGATGTCAGCACTGATAACGAACAAATGGCAGTGCGTCTTAGCTCTCATATTAATGTTGAAAGTCAGCCTCATATTTCACCTGACGGCAACTCTCTTGCGTTTGTAAGCGACTATGCCAGCGTCCCATCGGTATATGTTATGCCGAGTATTGGCGGCACACCTCGTCAAGTAAGTTTTGAACTAATGCCAAGTAAACTGCTCGGCTGGGTGGATAATACTACTTTGTTGTACAGCACAATGTCGGCAACCGGCATGCACAACAGTTATGAACTAAAAACTCTAAATCTTAGCGACCTTAATACCAGTACATTACCGCTTTCAGATGCCGTGCAGGGCACTATCTCTGAAGATGGCAGTACCGTGTTTTTTATTCAATTTGGTTTACAGATTTCGAGCGATAACGCCAATCAATACCGCGGTGGTGCAAGCGGTGAATTATGGTCATATGATTTAGCTAGCAAACGAGAAGCAAGGCACTTAAGCGTCACACATTCTGGCTCAGTCAGCTATCCGATGCTCTACCAAGACCGTTTGTTTTTTGTCAGTAACCAATCTGGTTTGGACAATATATGGTCAATGAATAAGAACGGCGATGATTTTCGCCAACATACCAACTTTACTGACTGGGCCGTGCGCTCGCCATCTGTATCAAACAACAGCATTGTCTTTCAACATGGCGCTGACCTAAAGCAACTACACCTCGCTACCGATGAAGTGAGCACTTACTCTATTTTGCTGCAGTCAGACAATACTTTGTTGCGCACACATTATATAAACAATCCCTTAGAATATCTCGAAAACATCAGCATAGGTCACAATGGTAAAAAGGTCGTGCTAACGGCCAGAGGACGTATCGCAGTTGCGCATACTGATACCACTCGATTGATGAATATTACTACCGATCCAACATCCCGCAGTCGTCATGGAATTCTGAGCAAAGATGGTAAACACATTTACGCCATCAGTGATGTGTCGGGAGAGTATGAAATTTGGCAGTTCGATGGTCGGGGCAAAGACACACCAAAACAGCTCACTGACGACGGTAGCATTTTGCGAACCGGACTGTGGCTGTCGCCGAGTGGCGAACTTCTTGCTCATACAGATAAGTCAGGCAAGGTATTTTTACTCGATTTATCAAGCGGAAAAAATAGACTCATCATGGATGCTAAGGCGCAAAATAGTATTACCGACCTTGTTTTTTCGCCAGACAGCCAATTTTTAAGTTTCGCGTATCAGGCACGTACCAGTGAGCGCGCTCAAATTTATTTGCGAGATATCAAAAGCGGCAAAAACAAACTCTTAACATCAACAAAATATCACGCTTATTCTCCAACGTTTTCAAGTAACTCCCAATGGCTATATTTCTTGTCGGATAGGAGCTTTACGCCAACACCTGGCTCTCCTTGGGGAGACCGAAACATGGGGCAAATGTTAGATAAACGCGGACAAATTTTTGCAATTTCCTTAGGCACAAACTCTTCGTTTCCATTTGCTGCGCCTAACGAGCTAGATACGCCAATTGCTGATGATGCGGACGAAAATGACACGCCAGCAAAAATTGATTTTGAGAACATCGAAACCCGCCTCTGGCAAGTCGATGCTCCGAGTGGAAACTATCAAAACTTGATCGCTACCGAATCTCATTTATTTTTATTAGAGCGCGATGACTCACGCAGCAGTGATTTAAAAGCTATTGAGTTTGGCTTTGGTAACAAGCTCAAAAATGTTACAGGTGGTGTCAATAACATAGCGATATCTGGAGATGGTAAACAGCTGTTAGTTCAAAAAGGAACCGACGAAAACGCTAAGCTATTTGTAATCCCGGCCAGCGCTTCATTTCCAGATGACACCGATGATGTCTCGGTAAAACTGACAAATTGGTCGCTTGCCATTACGCCAGAGGATGAATGGCAGCAAATCTTTAAAGACGCCTGGCTAATGCATCGTGATTCTTTGTTTGATGCCAATATGCGCGGTATCGACTGGCAGGCCAGTAAACAAAAATATATGCCACTGCTCAGCAGAGTAAGCGCTAGGCACGAACTCAACGATATTTTTGAACAAATGATGGGTGAATTAAACGCTCTGCATTCACAAGTCCGCGGTGGGGATATTAGTAATGATATGAATGCGCCGGCACCCGCCTCTTTAGGTGCTGCTTATCTAGACGATAAAAACGGCGTTAAAATTGCGCGAATATATCAGTTTGATAGAGAACAACTTAGCCAAGCACCGCCGCTTGCTATGCCCGGCGTAAATGCTCAAAACGGCGATATTATCACTGCCATCAACGGTAAAAGCATAAAAAATACCGCGGAACTTCATAGTGCTCTGCTAAATAGCGCTGGCGCTCAAGTGCTGTTAGACCTAAAACGTGGACGCAAATCCCATCAAACAATTGTGGTGCCCGCCAGCTATCAAACAGAAGCTCGATATCGTTATCAAGACTGGGTGATTACTAATCTCAATAAGGTAATACAGATAAACAGTGATATTGGCTATCTTCATCTATATGCCATGGGTGCAAATGATATCGCCAGTTTCGCGCGAGAATTTTATGCTCAATATGAAAAACCGGGGCTGATTATTGATGTTAGACGCAATCGCGGTGGGAATATCGACAGCGTAATTATTGAAAAACTTATGCGCAGGGCATGGTCCTTTTGGCAATCAACTGATGGCGGAAAATCAACGAATATGCAGCAAGCCTTCAGAGGTCATTTAGTTGTGTTAGCCGACCAATTTACCTATTCAGATGGCGAAACATTTACCGCAGGCATTCGAGCCCTTGATCTCGGCACAGTAATCGGCAAACAAACCGCCGGCGCTGGTGTTTGGCTCAGCGGCGGTAATCGAGTAGTCGATGGCGGTATTGCTAGAGTTGCTGAATTTCCTGTATATGCCATGGATGGACGCTGGATCACCGAAGGCAGAGGTATCAGTCCAGATATCGAAGTTACCAATTTACCGAGTGCTACTTTTAATGGTGAAGATGCTCAGCTTATGGCTGCAATCGAGTACTTACAAAACAAACTGGTGTCTGAGCCAGTAAACGACTATAAAGCTTTACCGTTTCCATCAGTCGAAACACCCGCTCACGATATTAAATAACAGGAATACGAATGAAGAACACCCTTATTGCAGCGGCAGTTTTATTGATTATCGCCTTCGGCGTGCTCTATGCTATCTCACCTGTGCGACCAATATCTTGGCAACCCGATGCAAATGCCGGCCTGAAGAACATGTTCATGAAAAATACGACTCTCGATGATGTCAGAGTCGTCAACCCGAATGCTCTCGCCGGCCCAGAAGATGTGTTTGTCAGTTCTGATGGGATCGTCTATACCGGCCTTAACAACGGCGATGTAGTCGCATTTCCCATGCACAGCCCAAATGATCTAAAAGTAATCGCCAATACTGGTGGACGGCCACTTGGCGTTAGACTCGATGCTTTGGGTAATCTTATTGTATCTGATCCAGTGAAAGGCCTGCTCTCTATTACGCCAGAAGGTGAGATTACTGTTTTAGTTAAAGAATATGGCGGCAGTCCTTTGCTGCTCATTGACCACCATGAAATTGCCGCCAATGGCGATATCTATTTTTCTAATGCCAGTGCTCGGTATGATTTAAATGGTTACATCTACGATTTTATTGAAGGCACCGCCACCGGTGGTGTTTTTAAATACTCACCAACAAGCGGCAAAACCACGCAACTAATGAGTAATTTGTTTTTTGCCAACGGCATTACACTGGGACCAAATGATGAATATTTATTAGTCGCCGAAACTGGCAAATCTCGAATATTAAAATTTCAGTTAAGCGGAACAAACAAAGGCCAGACTAAAGTATTCGCCAATAATCTCCCGGCTATGCCTGATAATCTTAGCTTCAATGGTACCGATCGGTTTTGGGTCGGAATGGTAAGTCTGCGTGACTGGCGGGTCGAAAGCCTAGCGGCTTACCCCGCAGTGCGCCGCATCATGGGGGCGTTTCCTTTAGAATGGTTTGAACCCAGTAGCTCATATGGCTTTGTATTAGGTTTTGACCTATATGGCAACGTAGTGGCCAACTATCAATCCCCAGATAGCTATACTACGGTAACTTCGGCGTATGAGCACAATGGCTCTTTGTACCTTGGGTCTCTGCATTCAAATGGCATAGGTATTCTGCCGCTTACTACAAGCAATAGCGTCCAATAAAAAAGCCCATGAACTAAAAGGTTCATAGGCTTTGAGGATGATAAGGTTAGTTTTCTTTACGAGTAAATTAGCCTTTTTGGCGCTTCATCGAATCAAAGAACTCATCGTTTGTTTTAGTCATAGACAAGCGGCTGATTAAAAATTCAATAGCATCGACTTCAGACATGTCATGCACTATTTTGCGCAAGATCCACATTTTTTGTAGTTCATCTTGAGTGGTAAGAAGCTCCTCGCGACGTGTTCCGCTACGATTAATATCGATGGCTGGGAATACCCGCTTTTCAGCAATTTTACGGTTAAGGTGCAATTCCATGTTACCCGTGCCCTTAAACTCTTCATAAATCACTTCATCCATCTTAGAGCCAGTATCAATCAACGCGGTTGCGATGATCGTTAAACTTCCGCCTTCTTCAACATTACGTGCGGCACCAAAGAAGCGCTTCGGCTTATGCAGTGCATTTGCATCTACACCACCGGTCAATACTTTGCCTGATGATGGAATAACGGTGTTGTATGCTCGCGCTAAACGCGTAATAGAATCGAGTAAAATCACTACGTCTTTTTTATGTTCAACTAATCGCTTAGCTTTTTCAATGACCATTTCGGCCACCTGTACATGACGACTAGCCGGCTCATCAAAGGTCGAAGCAATCACTTCACCCTGAACCAAGCGTTGCATTTCGGTAACTTCTTCTGGACGCTCATCAATCAGCAAAACCATGAGTTGGCACTCAGGGTGATTGGCTGCTATTGATTGGGCGATGTTTTGTAGCAATAAGGTTTTACCCGCTTTTGGCGGTGCCACAATTAATCCACGCTGGCCCCGTCCAATAGGAGAAGCAAGGTCCAACACACGGGCCGTAATATCTTCTGTACTGCCGTTACCTCTTTGCATGCGCAAGCGTTCATTTGCATGCAGAGGGGTCAGGTTTTCAAAAAGTATTTTATTGCGAGAATTTTCTGGGCGGTCAAAATTAACTTCGTTTATCTTTAACAGGGCGAAATAACGCTCACTGTCTTTTGGTGGACGGATTTTACCGGATATCGTATCACCCGTGCGAAGATTAAAGCGCCTGATTTGGCTAGGTGAAACATAAATATCGTCAGGACCGGCAAGGTATGAAGAGTCGCTAGAGCGCAAAAACCCAAAGCCATCCTGCAAAATTTCTAAAGCGCCATCGCCAAAAATGTCTTCGCCACCTTTGGCATGAGATTTAAGGATAGAGAAGATAATATCTTGTTTGCGTGCGCGTGCTAAGTTTTCTAAGCCCATTGATTCAGCTAGGGAGACTAGTTCACTAATGGGTTTTTCTTTTAATTCGGTTAAATTCATGTTGGAGGGTCTTTGAGTTTATTAAAGGCAAACGGAATATATTCTGCTTGTAAGAAGTTTAGTTAAATTGATATTGAGTAATCGAAACCGTCGGTCAGGTCGCACATATTTGCTTGATGGCTTACATCATACATATTTTTTAGTTTGAATTGCCCTAAGGCGAAGCGATTACACTTGGTGAGTGTTGTAAAGGTAGCACCTAAATAACTTATCGTCCAGTTTTACCAATGAATTAATAAAAAAGTTTAAAAAAAAGCCAATATGTGCGCCTCAGGGCATACAGATTGGCTTAATTACACCATCGCATTTATCAAATGGCTTAAATGTGTTCGTCTAAGAATTCTTTCAATTGGGTTTTCGACAGGGCACCCACTTTGGTTCCTGCCACTGCACCATCTTTAAATAATAGCAAGGTTGGGATACCGCGAATACCATATCTAGGTGGTGCTTCACTATTTTCATCGACATTCAGCTTAGCAACTGTTACCTTGCCTTCGTACTCGATCGCGATCTCCTCTAAGATGGGAGCGATCATCTTACACGGGCCGCACCATTCTGCCCAAAAATCAACTAAAACAGGACCAGATGCTTTGATTACATCGGCTTCGAATTTGTCGTCACTTAATGCGATAATTTTGTCGCTCATTCTTTTCTCCAAGTTAGGATGTTGTCTGACTTATTCAGATTTGCCTACTAGTGTTATATAGAACCGGTTTTCAATGCAAGCAATGATAAGCTATAAGCTATGCCAACTACACATTTAACCAATACGTTATTTTCAACGCTTCCGATCCACCCCTTAGTACTTAAGGCATTGGATGAAGCTAAACTTACTCAATGTACGCCGATACAAGACATGAGTTTGCCGCTATTGCTGGAACAAAAAGATGTTGCAGGTCAAGCGCAAACAGGCACGGGTAAAACCATCGCCTTCTTGGTCGCTACATTCCATTATATTCTGAGCAATCCTAAAGAGAACGCAAAAAATGGCCCAAAGGCCATCATTATGGCGCCTACTCGAGAATTGGCGGTGCAGATATACAATGACGCCAAACTGCTCAGTAAACATACTGAATTATCAGTTGGAGTGGTATATGGGGGCGAAGGTTACGAAAGTCAACGCGATACCCTTACCGCCGGCGTCGATATTCTAATAGGCACTTGTGGTCGCATCATCGACTATTACAAGCAAGACGTATATAGCCTTGAAAACATCCAAGTAGCCGTGCTTGATGAAGCCGACCGTATGTTCGATTTAGGCTTTATAAAAGACATCCGCTATTTGTTTAGGCGCATGCCTCCGCCAAGCGAACGATTAAACATGTTGTTTTCTGCAACGCTGAGCTATCGCGTGCAGGAACTTGCCTACGAACACATGAACAATCCAATTAGCGTCGAATCTACACCTGACACTAAAACGAACTCACGCATTAGCGAAGAGCTGTTCTATCCATCTAACGAAGACAAGCCGGTGTTGCTGTTAACGCTTATGGAAGAAGAATGGCCTGATAAAGCGATTGTGTTTGCCAACACTAAACATGACTGCGAATGGATTGCAGGCTGGTTGGAAGGTGACGGACATCGAGTCGGTTTGTTAAGCGGTGACGTACAGCAAAAGAAACGTTTAAGTATTTTGGAAGACTTTACCAACGGCAACTTGGATATTTTAGTTGCTACCGACGTCGCCGCTCGCGGTTTACACATCGACAAAGTCACCCACGTATTTAACTACGACTTACCCGACGATGCTGAAGATTACGTGCATCGTATCGGTCGAACTGGCAGAGCTGGTGAACTCGGGAAAGCAATTAGTTTTGCTTGTGAAAAATATGCACAAAACTTAACTGCGATTGAGCTATACATTGGACATGATGTACCCGTAACCGATTATAACCCTTTGTTTCTGTTAGAAGATGTTAGACCACCCAAAATGAAACCACGCAGTCCGCGCGGCAGACCAACAGGTGGCAAAGGGGGAGCGCGAAATACGAGAGGCCCACGCAAAGACGCTCCACGTCGTCGTGCGCCAAGAAAGCCTCAGGCGTAAACATTAAGATATAGTAGAGCAGTATATATGGGCGAATTTCAATTACCGGCAATACAAGATGAGTATTATGCCGCTGTTGATTTAGGTTCAAATAGTTTTCACATGGTAATTGTGCGCGTGCTGTCTGGCAGCGTGCAAATTGTCAGTAAAAACAAACAAAAAGTAAGACTGGCTGCAGGGCTCGATGAAGACAATCACTTAAGTAAGGAAAGCATTGAGCGCGGCCTTAACTGCCTGCGAAATTTCGCCGAAAAGTTACAGGACATTCCACCCAAAAACATCAAAATCGTAGCAACGGCAACCTTGCGCTTAGCACGCAACGTCGCTGATTTCATCGCCCCTGCAGAAACGATTCTTAATCACAAAGTCTCTATTATAAGCGGCGAAGAAGAAGCCAAACAAATATATTTGGGCGTCGCTTATACCTCTGCAAACCAAGGCAATTCATTGGTCATAGATATCGGCGGCGCGAGCACTGAAGTTATTATAGGGCGTGATCTGCAGCCAGTATATTTAACCAGCTTAAATATGGGCTGTGTCACCTATATGGAGCGGTATTTTGCCGACGGCGAAATTACTATCCGCGGTTTTGAGGGCGCTATTGACCAAGCAAAGAGTGAGATTGAGGCCCACCGAGATACCTTTTTGTGTTTTGATTGGGAGCAATGCCTAGGGGCCTCTGGCACGCCTCAAGCAGTCACTGGTATATTAGTTAAACAAGGCATAAATGATGCCATTCGTTTGAGCTATTTGCATAACCTAATGCATCAATGTATTGCAGCAAAACATCTTGGAAAACTTAATATCGAAGGTTTAGTACCGGCAAGACAGGCTATTTTTCCAAGTGGATTAGCCATATTAATCGCACTGTTTGAAACACTCCAGATTGAAAATATGCAAATTTCAGGAGGCGCACTTCGCGAAGGTATTCTCTATGGCATGCTCGAAAATTATCAAAAGAGCGATCGCCGAGAGCAAGGGATCAACCAACTAGTTTCTCGTTTTCATATCGATCCTGCTCATAGCCGTAGAGCAAAAAATGTGGCCGCTAAGCTTTGTCGGCAAATGTGCAAACAAACAACGTTTTGTGACTTTGATACTGAAGTCATTACCGCTACCGCTGCTGCATTGCATGAACTAGGTCTGCACATCGGATTCAAAGCTTATCATGAGCATGGCGCATATATATTAAGTCACGTTGAACTCACCGGTTTCACCTCTCTGCAGCGCATGATGATCACTGATTTAGTCAGAATGCACAGGCAAGAAATTGATTTATCAGTGCTCACAAATTACAAACTAGCCTTGCAAGAAATGTTGATAAACGCCGTGCGTATATTGCGTATTAGCGTGATTTTAGTCAATCGAAGAAAAGACGATGCCGTGCCAGAGCTTGACCTAACTATTGACGATAAGGGAGTGTGGCACTTATCATTCATTAAAAATATGAAGCTTGCCCATCCGCTGATCCATACCGAATTAGTACACGAATGCTGGCTACAACATAAAGCAGGTTGGCAATTGCTTATCGAGTAGTTGACTAATGTCTACTCTGAAAGTAGCTTGAACGAACGGTACCAAGCCACAACAGCAATAAGCCCTAATCCTAGACTATACAGATGATGCTGACCGAGCAAGTGCGCAGCTAAGGTCCCAACACTAAATACGATGGCTAAATGACCATTAATTCGAGCCTGCTGAATTCGTGCACGTTGCGCTAACTCTTCTTTGTGTTGCTTTTCGAGTTGGCGCGGCAGTAGTTTTACTTGCCGCATGGTGTCATATATTAAGTCTGGCATTTCAGGCAGCTTTTCAGACCAAAACGGTAGATTTTCTTTAATTTGATTGAACATAGCCTTAGGCCCAATTTGATCTTTCATCCAATTCTCAAGAAAGGGTTTAGCAGTTTTCCAGAGATCAAGTTGAGGATACAACTGCCGTCCTAAGCCTTCTACGTATAGGAGTGTTTTTTGCAGCAGCACTAACTGCGGCTGAACCGTCATATCAAATCTACGGGCAGTATTGAATAGTTGCATTAGCACATTACCGAATGAAATATCGGCAAGCGGCTTTTGAAAGATGGGCTCACATACTGTCCGAATACCCATTTCAAAATCATCTACATTAATGTTCGCCGGCACCCACCCAGAATCGACATGGAGTTGCGCAACTTTGCGATAGTCTCGATTAAAAAACGCAATAAAATTTTCGGCTAAATATCGCTTATCTTCTTTATTTAAGGTACCTACGATACCGTAATCAATGCCGATATACTTAGGATCCTCGGGATGTTCGTAAGAAACGAAAATGTTACCTGGATGCATGTCTGCGTGAAAGAAGCTATCCCGAAATACTTGGGTAAAAAACAACTCTACACCGCGCTCCGCAAGAATTTTAAGATTAGTTCCTTGGGCAATCAACGCATCTATATCAGACACAGGAATGCCGTAAATGCGCTCTAAAACAATCACATTTTTAGTGCAATAATCGCTGTAAAAATGTGGCACATACAAGGCGGCAGAGCCTTCAAAGTTACGTTTGATCTGAATACCGTTTGCCGCTTCGCGCAGCAAGTCCAGCTCGTCTAGAATAGTTCGGCGATATTCTGTTACCACTTCAACTGGCCTAAGCCTTTTGCCATCAGGCAGCCAGCGTTGAACTATTTTTGCAAAAGACAGAATCAAATCCACGTCTAGCTCAATGGTTTGCTTAATGCCGGGACGTAACACTTTGATTACGATTTCTTCATTGTTTTCTTTGAGTCTTGCACTATGTACTTGAGCAACCGAAGCGGAAGCAAGTGGCTTGGGATCAAAGTTATCAAACAGCTCGTTCAAGTCTTTTATACCCAAGGAATCTTTGATGATATTCTGAGCTAAGCTTGAGTCAAAGGGCGGGACTTTATCTTGAAGCAACATCAATTCATTGGCTATATCGGGCGTTAATAAATCTCGGCGGGTCGATAGCATTTGCCCAAACTTTGTATAAACTGGGCCCAACGTTTCCAAAGCCAAACGCAACCTGCGCCCTTGTGATTCACCTTTGTGCTTATTGGGCAACCAAAACAGACACTTACGCCAAAACCTAAAATACCAAGGTCTAAATCGTTTTGGGATAAGCTCATCTAAGCCGTGCTCAAGCAAAACGCTGCCAATACGATACATCCGACCAATTTTCATTTATTTTCCCTTGCTAACGCAAATTGATTGAGTTTCGCCTCAAGGCGCTCAGTGTCCATTTTAAGTAGCCGGACTTCATCTACAAAGTTTGCCAGCATAATCGGGCGAACCGCAATGGGTTTTTCTTCTAGCGCGGCGTCAGAGACCATTTGCATGAACAAAGCCACTTGTTTTTTCGCATGCGTTTGCCACTTCTTGGATTGACTCATAACGGTGTAAGCGGACGCATCGCCAATGTAGTGTGAAAGACTTTCTTCAATATCAAATTCGATGTTGGCGAATACCTGAGAAAACTTTTGAACAATTCCTAAATCGCCATAAAAATCAAGCTTACCTTGCTTAATTAACTTGGTTAGTTGACTGGTTTTTTTTAGCTCTGGTAGCGCAAAAAGGGAAACGGAAATGTAGCTTTCATCATCGGGCATTTCTTGCAAATACTCAGGCTCAACAGTATCTAAGCTGAGCACGTCAATGCGCTCACTCGAAAACTGGAAAGCCAGCGTTGTTTCTAGCTCTTGCAAAAATAAAATACACCGTTTGTCAGCGAGTGGAGCAATCAGCTCTTTGCCATTTAAAGAAGCTGCTAAGGCTTGATTTATGGACAGTTCAATTAGCGCACAAAGCGCTTGATTTGCAGGCATCTAGAATTTAAACCCTCGATGGAGAGCAACAATACCACCTGTTAAGTTATCATAAGTAGTTTGCTCAAAGCCTACGTCTTGCATCATGGATTTAAGTGTTTCTTGGTCTGGGTGCATGCGAATAGATTCAGCCAAATAACGATAGCTTTCAGCATCATTGGCAACAAGCTGGCCCATGCGCGGAAGAATATGAAACGAATAGGTATCGTAGACTTTGCTTAACGCTTCGCTGGTCGGTTTGGAAAACTCCAAGACCAATAAGCGACCACCCGGCTTTAACACTCTAAACATACTCGCCAGCGCAGCCGACTTGTCGGTAACATTGCGTAAGCCAAAGGCAATTGTGATTAAATCAAAATGATTGTCGGGAAACGGCAAACTTTCAGCATTTGCCTGCACGTAGTCGATATTGCCGATGATGCCCATATTGGTGAGCTTCTCCTTGCCCACTTTCAACATCGAATGGTTTATGTCAGCTAACACGACCTGCCCCTTTGGACCGACGATACGGCTAAACTTAGCAGCTAAATCGCCGGTACCACCAGCTAAATCGAGTACCCGTTGACCCGATTTTACGCCACTGCAATCAATGGTGTAGCGCTTCCATAAACGATGAATGCCCATCGACATTAAATCATTCATTACATCATATTTTGCGGCTACGGAGTGAAATACATCTGCGACCATCGACACCTTCTCAGCCTTATTAACTTGCTTAAATCCAAAGTCAGTGGTGTCGTTATTTTCGGGTTGCGTGGGGGCATTTACGCTTTCGGTGGTCATAGGAATTAACTCATTGATATAGTGTCGATAAGTGTAGCGTAAATACGTGGGATATTAAACGATGTCTGCTTATTCCGTTGTAAGTGCGATGTAATGATCTTTGTGCTCGTTAGCCACATCTGTTTTTTGACAACGATTTAACAACACTTAAGTAATCTGCACCTGATAGGCGTTCATTTTGTGCAACTGTAGCCAGGCTGCATTTTCACTTAGTGCTTCGACACCAATAATTTTGATTACATTTTGGTATTTTTCAATAGCATGCGTTTGCCCTTTGGCTTTTTGCCTATCGAGTAAGTCCATTCTATTAATTGCCTGTTGAAAAAAGTAACCAGTTCTTAGGTAACGCTGACTCAACTCCTCAAAACCCATTTGCACTGAAAAAGTCTTAAACAAAGCGGAGCCGATAAACAACAAGGCCACAATGATAAAAAACATATCGTCCGAAAGCATTGGTAGAAGGTTTAGCTTAATTTTAAAGGTACTGAACGCCATTGCTATTAGCGCGAGTAAAAAAAAGACCATTGAGCTTTTTTTATATTGATTGGATTTGGACAAAAGCTGGGCAGCTCTGCCGCTTTTGCCTTTTTCTCCGTAAAAGTAGTCACGCTGATCGGCAATCCACTGCTCTTTGACGAAGGCCACATTGGCGTCCTTCGGCGGATCAACGGTAAAGCATAGCTTATTAAGATTATCTATTATCCAGTCCATTTCGTTAAATTTGGTCGTCCGATAATTATTCGCACATTTATCAGGGATACCCGCTATATGCCAAAATATTTGAACTCTTAAATTTTCGGCAAACACTCGCCATTCAACAAATTGCTCCTCTTTTGATTCGGTTCCAGCAAAAAACAAGCGATAAATTGTGATTACCAATAGCACCAATGCGAGGTGGGCAACAAACCAACCAACGGTCGCATAAAGACTCACATACACCTGCTGCGCAGCAATTGCGATAAAAGACAGCATGGTGATCAGTTTGAGGGAGAAAATCCGTTGTTTTTGCCGAGCTTGTGCCAAACAGTCAGCCACACTATAAGTGTCAATAAGCTTTTGAATACTCGGAAAAAGGGCTTTAGCTTCTACCGAACCCAGAAGGTAAGTAACGCTGGCATCCTTATCTTGCTGAGGAATCATCGCCGAATCGAGGTTAAAGCGTTCTATTTTATTTAAAATATCCTCTAAAATGGCCTCATCTTGGTTGCCTGAAATGGGCAGCTTTTTCCACGTACCTATTTCTTTTTCAGATGCAATAGTGCAAGGCAAGGACTCATGCTGCTCTCTATTAGTTACTAGCCATTTACAGTATGTTTGATTTGGTTTTGAAAATAGCAGGCTGTTTTCATCCATAATGCCCGCAACGCACATAGTGACCACATCTGCTGTGCCACCGGGAAGTGCATTGTTCGTTTTTGTTTCTTTATCTACTTCAATCATGCCATCCCACAAGGCAAAGACAATATCGCAACAGCTAACCAATGTTTGGCCGAGTTTGGAATAAGCCTCTTCATCTTGCAAGTGAGCAGTAGTTTGGCAAACTCTGATATCAGTGCATCTCTTCAATAGTTTCCTAAAGTCAGACAAGGCATTAGGACTCGTAAAGTCTTTTTCGTATTTACTTTGCTCAAACGGTAATACTGCTATCACATTTACGTTTTGGCTCAGCGCGGCATTTGCCGCTAGTTGATCAGCTCCTTCAGCTAGCCCACATAACACATTGATTGTGGTGTTTGGAAAGCGCTTTTGAATGCTATTTAGCTCATCAATGATGGTCTTCTGTAGTTTAGCATGATCTTTACTAGGGATATCACGATGTCCAGTGATACCAATATTTAATGGCAATGTCGATGTCATATTGCTTGCAGCCCTTGCTATAAAAAATCGATGTTCAAATACGCTAAACAAAGTATGCACGACATAGAGATAAACTCAAATATTATCAATAAGTAAAACAACTATGGAAAGGCTGTGCCTAACTAATTTTCCTGCATTCCAACATAATTATCGCCCGAACTGTACGCCAGTAATTGCGAGAGCTCTGTTAGTGAGCGCCCGCTTTGCTCTTGCCAGCTATTAAATGCACTCTGAATAGCGTTGAGGCTGCGCTTTGAGCGCACCGAGCCTGAGATGATTTTGTGTTGAACAAAGTACGCTTCTACATCGCGAGATAATAAAAAGGTATCGGCGCCTAAAAATCGCAAAGCGTAAGGACCAGTATTACCCCCTAGTCTGGCTCCATGGGTTTTCAGGTAATCCCATAGGCTAATTACATCGTGACTATCCCACTTCGCGACAAACTGGCCAAAACTGCCATGCTCTCGGCTAACTTCTTTTATCATCAGCGCATTCTCGCGAATCGTGCGTACTTTTGACAAATTCCGAATAATTTTAGGGTCCGTCGCTTTTTTCTCAACCATTTCATCTGGCATAAGCAGCAGTTTATCCACATCAAAGCCCCAGAACACTTCCTCAAAATCGGGCCATTTTTGTCTGACTACACGCCACACAAAGCCAGATTGAAAGACTTTTTTAGTAAACTCAGCCAGAAAACGATCGTCAGGAACACCGGCCAAATCCTGTTTAGAAAGTGGCGCTGACAGCAAAGATTCCACCATCGCCTTGCTGCCTTTACGCTCGCATACGCGCTGGTAAATCGCGTCAAAATGTTCTATTGCCATAAAAACCCTTGTCTCAACAAAGCCCACTAAGTGCGTTAAGCCGCCTGTGCGTCGCCGGTAATACCACTGTGACGCAGCAAAGCGTCTATACTTGGCTCACGTCCTCTAAACGCAACAAATAGCTCCATGGGTTCCTGAGAGCCGCCTTTCTCTAAAATATTCTCTAAGAAACTGCGGCCTGTATCAGGATTGAATATACCTTCTTCTTCAAATTTAGAAAACGCATCCGACGATAGTACCTCTGCCCACTTATAGCTGTAGTAGCCCGCCGCATAACCACCAGCAAAAATATGACCAAAGCTATTTTCAAAACGATTAAATTCAGGCGGCATGATCACTGACACTTTCTCACGAACTTCGTTTAACACCTTACGCACGTTCGCAGCATCTGCAGGTAACTGGTGCAAGGTAAAGTCAAACAAGCTGAACTCTAGCTGGCGCAGCATCTGCATCGCTGACTGAAAGTTTTTAGCAGCAAGCAGCTTGCCCAATAAATCTTTAGGTAGCGGCTCACCGGTTTCATAATGCCCCGACAAAAACGCTAAAGCCTCAGGCTCCCAGCACCAGTTTTCTAAAAACTGACTGGGCAACTCGACAGCATCCCAGGCCACGCCATTGATGCCCGACACACCCCCTACCGTCACTTTTGTAAGCATGTGGTGTATTCCATGACCAAATTCGTGGAATAAAGTCACTACTTCATCGTGGGTAAATAGCGCAGGTTTCTTACCCACTGGCGCATTGAAGTTACACGTTAGATACGCCACGGGCGATTGCACAGTACCATCTGCAGTTGTGCGCTTCACGCGACATTCATCCATCCATGCACCGCCGCGCTTTTTCGCTCGTGCATATAAATCTAAATAAAAGCTGCCGCGCAGCCCGCCAATGCTGCCATCGACCTGTGTATCACGAATTTCGAAAAAGCGTACGTCTTTGTGCCAAGTGTCCACTCCTTCCACTTCTACAATCGTTAACGAATATAGACGTGAAACTACCTCGAATAAGCCAGAAATTACTTTGTCTTCAGGAAAGTATGGGCGCAGTTCTTCATCAGAGACCGCATACTTTTGCTGTTTTAGCTTTTCAGAATAGTAAGTGTAATCCCAAGCGTTAAGCTCTTTTACACCGAATTCTTTTTCAGCGTAGGCTTTCAATTCGGCTACGTCTTGCTCGGCTTGAGGTTTAGAGCGTATGGCTAAGTCTTCTAAAAATCCGATGACTTGTTCGGTAGACTCCGCCATTTTGGTTGCTAAGGAATATTCTGAATAATTATCAAAACCTAATAGCTGCGAAATTTCAGATCGTAAGGCAAGTGTTTTGTTAATATTGTCGGTATTGTCAAACTTGCCATTAGACGCATCTAATGAGGACGCCCGAGTGCTGTAAGCACGATATATTTCTTCGCGCAATGCAGCGTCGTCGGCATACATCATGATGGGCAAATAACTGGGTATATCTAAAGTGAAAATATAGCCTGTTAAGTCTTTTTGTTGCGCAGCTTGCGCAGCCGCTTCTTTAGCCGACTCTGGCAGTCCCGATAGCGCTGACTCGTCAACAATATGCTTACTGTAATGAAGTGTGGCGTCCATCACATTATTTGAGAATGTCGACGACAAGTCAGACATTTGGCTGCGAATTTCTGCAAATCGTTGTTTTTTATCGGCAGGCAGAGCCACACCCGAAAGCGTAAAGTCTCTCACTGCATTATCCAGCACCTTTTTTTGCGGTGGGCTTAGGTTAGCGTAATGCTCACTTTTTTGTAGTGCTTGATATAGCGCACATAGCTTTTCGTGTTGACCTAAGTAGGTTGAATACTCTGACAGCAAGGGCAAGCAGGCATCGTGAGCCTCTCGCAATTCATCTGAACTAAGCACCGAATTCATATGCCCAATTGGCGACCAAAGTTGACTAAGTTCATCGTCGGCTTGATCCAGTCTCTCAATCAAATTCTGGTAGCTTATCTCGCCGTTTTCGACCACCGACTCCACTGTATCTTTGCACTTTGCAATCGCATCTTGGACACTTTGAACAATATTTACAGGTGATATTTTTGAAAACTGTGGGAGTGCGTGCAAGTCGACTAAGGCCTCTTGCGAAGATATACGGGTGATACTGTGAGTCATATAGGATACCTGAAAGTCTATGAATGGGAACAAGCCCAATATATAAGTAGTAAAGGTGGGGGACGATCACAAAAAGACAAGGTATCCTTAACGCAGATAGTCTATATTTACGTTGCACTAGCATATAAAAAGTGAAAGAAACCTTGAAAAATCAGGTCTCATCAGCATAGTTATTGCATTAGTTTATTTAAAACACACAACAATGGGCATTTATGACAACTTCAGAAAACCACTTTGATTATATCAGTATTGGCGGCGGTAGCGGCGGCATTGCTTCAGCAAACCGGGCTTCGCGCTACGGCAAAAAGGTTGCCATTGTTGAGGCAAAAGCGATTGGTGGCACCTGCGTAAATGTAGGGTGCGTTCCCAAAAAAGCCATGTGGTTTGGTGCACAGGTTGCAGAAGCCATCCATAAATATGCACCCGACTACGGTTTTGACGTGAAAGTGAATAACTTCAGTTGGCAAAAACTGGTTGAAAGTCGCGACGCCTATATTGATCGCATTCACCAATCCTACGATCGCGTGTTAGGCAACAACAATGTGACACTGATCAAGGGGTTTGCCACCTTCATTGATAACCACACTATCGACGTTGATGGCACGATTTATACTGCTGAACATATCAACATAGCGGTTGGCGGGCGGCCAATTAAGCCGCCATTACCTGGCGCTGACCTAGGTATTGATTCTGACGGTTTTTTTGACCTCCCAGAGCAACCTAAACGAGTCGTGGTGGTAGGCGCAGGATATATTGCGGTTGAATTAGCCGGGGTGTTGCACTCTTTAGGCACCGAAACACATTTATTGGTTAGACGCGAAAAGCCACTGCGTAGCTTTGACGATATGCTTTCTGACACGCTTGTAGAAATCATGCAAGAAGATGGCCCAACTCTGCATCCACACACGCAGGTCGAATCCATTGAAAAGCAACCCGATGGCAGCCTCCACATCAAACTAAATGGTGGCCGAGCGCTCGATGCAGATGTATTAATTTGGGCCATTGGACGCGAACCCGCGACCGACAAATTGAAACTTGAAAACACCGATGTTCAGCTTGATGCTCGCGGGTATGTCATTGTTGATGAATATCAAAACTCTACCGCACCCAAGGTATATGCCGTCGGCGATAACATAGGTAATGTGGAATTAACGCCAGTAGCTGTAAAAGCCGGACGTTTATTAGCCGAGCGCTTGTTCAATGGTAAAACTGACGCAAAAATGGATTACACCAACATACCAACAGTGGTGTTTAGTCATCCGGCCATTGGCACCATGGGCTTAACTGAAAAAGAAGCTATAGTTCGCTATGGCGAAAGTAACGTGAAGGTCTACAACTCCAGTTTTGCGGCAATGTACACAGCAGTGACTAGTCATCGCCAAGCGACAAAAATGAAACTGGTCTGCGCCGGCAGTAATGAACAAGTTGTCGGTATCCACGGTATTGGTTTTGGTATGGACGAAATATTACAGGGTTTCGGTGTTGCAATGAAAATGGGAGCAACCAAAGCAGACTTTGATAACTGCGTGGCAATTCATCCGACTTCTGGCGAAGAGTTTGTGACCATGTAGCGCTAATATTACTTTTAGAAAGCAAAAAAGGACGATTGAATCGCCCTTTTTTTTGTGGATAAGGCCTTAAGGGCTAAACGCTTTTCTTTAAATCGGCCAGCATTTGTGAAAGCTTCATTTTGCCTCTAGGACTTTGCAGCAGCGCATTTAGGCTGCCCAAACCGCAGGCTTCAAGCTGTTCAATTAAATTAAACAACTCTGGTTTGTGGGAAACTTGGTAATCGATACTTGGCAGTTTTGAATAGCTCGCATCACCTTCTAAGACAAAATATTCGGCCACGCGGCAAACTGCATAGCAAAATAAAATATTTTGTTTTTCTTCAGGCGTGATATCTACATTATCCCAATTATTCTTCATAGGATGGTAGCCAAGTCCGATCCCTTGATGCAGTTCCGCTGGCAGCTTTAGATGTTGCCCGAAGATCCCACCCATTACTGCAGCATTTGTTTTGAACAGGCTTTGCATGCCTTTAATGCGCATAAATAAGGGCATACCGTTAAGATAAAAATTTGCGGCGGTCGGCTGCATCGACAGTAAAGTGATATCACCTAGATAGTTCAGCAAACAACGCGTGGAAAGCTCTGAAGGGTTTTCAAAATCAACTTCTCTAGCTAAATAGAGCGCCATAGCACTGGCTAGGAAACTCGTTTTCCATATTCTTTCGTACGCCTCTTTCTGGCTATCCGATTCAAACGCGAAACTTTGCGAAATCGCAAACTGCGTCGCTAGGTTTTTCACTTGGGCAATACCCAAATAAATAACTGCATGATTGATATCAGTAATTGCTTTGCGTAAACCAAAAAACGGAGAGTTAGCCATGTTCAGCACCATCGCAACTAATTCTGGGTCACTTTTCACGATATTTATTAACTCTTGTGCATCAGTGATACTGCGACTTAGTGACATCAATAGCGGATGAGGCTTACGCAAGTTCTTAAAGCCTTTAGCGGTTTCATTTTCCCGCTGAAATTCTAAATAGTGTATGAGCTCTAAAGAAAGAAAGTCTTCTGGTACTTCTGGGACCTCAATCGGCTTTTCCTTTATCGCTGGAGCTTTCTTTGCAGTTGACTCTTTAACCATGTTGGCGGGAGACTTTGGCTCAGCATAAATTGTACCCTTCCGTTTTTTTCTGACTTTCAGTAAGGTATTTGAGTAATCGTTGTCTTGATTAGACGCTTTTAAACGCCACAACAAAATGACCACCCCAAAGATGATGACAACTGGTATTAGTATGCTAGAAGTGTCCATTCGCTAATAATTAACCCAATAAGTGACGCGCTTATGGATATGTAACATAAGTTCCTTGAGGATTGGGTATTTTAGACAATACCCTCTTACGTAACACAACCATACAACTTCGAATATAAAAGGTATCGGCTTATTCTGAAATTTCTAAACCATATTTAGCGCACCGTCAGACGAGCCTGAAAGCTCGGAAAGACGCATGCGATGGCACTGTTCCATATGATGTATGATGAGGCTGTCCTCGGGGTCGATCATTAGGGCGCCATGGAAACATTTCATGGCGGCCTTCCAATCTTTATGTTTACGGTATTCAACACCTTGCTGAATCATCGACCCTGTCTTATAGCGAGACAATTGAATGTCTTTGGGTAGGTGATTCAAAATCTCGTAAACTTCTATCGGCTCTTTACGACCTTTAACCCGAACAAAGTCAACAAAGCGGTAGGCAATTTCGGTTTTTTGATCTAAGGAGAGCTGATCTAGCAATTGGCAACTCACAATGATGTCAGCGTTGTAACGGGGTGCAAGAGACTCTAGGCGATATGAGATATTTACGCTATCACCAATAACCGTAGTATCCATGCGGTCATCACAGCCAACCGTACCAATAATTACCGGGCCAAAATGCACACCTACGCCTATTTCGATAGGCGGATAATCGACGCTATTGCGCTGCTGATTATACATAAACAAAGCAGCCTGCAAATCAATTGCCGCCCTTATTGAATCAAGTGCCTTATGGGAATTATTACCACCAGGATGATCAAACAACGCCATGATAGCGTCGCCGATAAATTTATCAATAAACCCATTATTTTGGTGGATCGCATCGTTCATGCGTAAAAAGTATGAGTTAAGAAATTTCATTAGCTCATGTGGCTGCATCTGTTCAGACAGGCCAGTGAAACCTCTGATGTCGCAAAATAAGATAGCAACTTCGTCGGCAGCGGCGATCCCGAGCTCTAAAGATCCAGCGTCTTTGCCTTTAATATGGTCAACGAATTGTTTAGGCACAAATTTTTGAAACGTCTTGATCAGACGCTGCGCCTCGTCAGCTTTGTCAACAAAGCGACGATCGGTAAACGGCGGTGGTTCCGCGGTGCTTTGCTCATCGGTATGCAGCTCCGGCAGGTTACCGAGCATATTTCGAGTGAGTTGCTTTAAACGGTTTCGTAAGCGCAAAATGGTGTAACCCATCATTGCGATAACGATGACGAAGAGAATAAAAATGGGTATTGCGAGTTGCCCTAAAGACATGCTGCTTTTTTGTATCCAATTAAACATTTACGGTCTGCGCGAAACGGTTCGCGCAGATTTACTATGGTTACAGGTTAATTTAAACTTGCGCTCGCTACAATCAAAACTATTGATATATTTGAAATTTTGTAAATAGTGCCTGTAAACAGGCACTAAAACCGTTTAGAACGTTGCGCGAACACCAAACAATACTGAGCGACCTGGCAGCGGAGCAAGATCTCTTAAGAAAGAAGTATGTACGCGTGCTTCTTCGTCACCTAAATTACGACCCTTGGCAAATATCTCAAGATCGTAACCTTGAATACTAGTGAAGTACGAGATGTTTGCATCTATCATCGTGTAGCCATCCGTAGCCGACTCAAACTCTGCAATATCGCTTTGTCTCATAACTCGCATAATTTGAGCATCTATTAGCCAGTTTTGGTTGCTAAACTCACCACCGAAAGTGAGCCGTGCTGGTGGCGTGCGTGGCAAACTCTCGCTGCCGCGGTCAGTATCAACGTCAGTTTTTATGATATCACCTTGGGTGAAAAATGTAAGCGTTTCGGTCGCTTTCCAATTGAACTGAAACTCAGCCCCGTAGAGTGTCGCATCAGAGTTCACAAACGCAAACACGGGTAATTCATCTGAATGCTCGTCGCTGTGTTCACCTTCATGCTCATCACCATGATCGTCGTGATCATCGCCATGTTCATCGCCATGCTCGTCAGAATGTTCATCATCATGGTCGTGTGAAAACTCAGCAAATAGTCCCGTATCGGCGCCGTAATAGTAGTCATCAACTTGGTTGTAGAACACGTTGACTACAAAGCCAAAATCACCTGCAAATTTGCGCAAGGAAATATCGAAATTGTTCGATGTTTCAAGTTCAAATTCACCGATTCCTATTTCAAATTCGTCACCTTCTAATTGATACAGGGCACCAATTTCATATGTCTGCGTACCAATATGCGGGCCAAAACTAAACAGTTCGGCAGCAGATGGCGCTCGTTGAGCGTGCACGTAAGACAGACCAATATTGTAGCCTTCAGCGAAGTCCCATACTGCACCGGCCGATAAACTATATGGCGTGAAATCCACTGCAACAGAATCAATATCGCTGTGCTCGTGGTCGTGATCATCATCCATATGGTCATCCATATGCTCATCCATATGGTCGTCATCATGCTCATGCACTTCTAGATCTGGCGCGAATATGCGAGGAACATCTATCTCGACTCGTTCTATTCGTCCGCCTAACTGTACTAATACATCACCAAAATGCTTTTCTTCAATGATACCTAAACCAAATGAACGAGTATCAGAGGCTGGTGTAAATGCCTCCTCTCCAATGGCTGAGAAATCGCTTAATTTAGTATGAAGACTTACCCCACCTCGCCAACCAGCAATTGGCTGATGTAAAACTTCTATACGGGTTTCGAAGGAGTTGTTGGTAAAGCGCGTGCCGGGCTCACCATTTTCAATTTCTACGTGCGTATAATCTGTATAAGACATGCCAAAATTGATTGCACTAATAGCCTCAGAGCTCAACTGAAACTCACCGGCTAACTGATAGCGGTTTTGTTTAAGGTCGGCTACAACCATCTCTTCTTCGTCACCATGCATCTCGTCAAGATCATCATGCATATCATCTTCGTGTTCATCATGCTCGTCACTATGTGCATGACCAGGAATGCCGTATAAAGATGACAAGTGCTGAACCGATAAACCTACATGACCCTGCTCAAACAAATAGCTTGAGCCTAACGTAAAGCCTTTGCTGCGGTACTGTGAACTTTCGACAACACCTTCACTGCCTAATTCATGCTCGTCATCATGATCTTCGTCATGCTCGCCATCATGCTCGTCGTGGTCGTCGTGTGCATCTTCACTTTCAGCAAAGCCTGGGATACGATAATTGTCGGCGTCTCTGTAGAAGCCTTGGGCGTTAAACGCGAAGTTATTCTTACCGCCCTTGATAAAACCACTCACCCCTTCTTCGGCATTTACGGTATTACGAGAAATTACAAACTCGCCTTCTGCATCATTGTTATCCGGAATACGCTGGTCAACTACATTTACCACACCGCCAATCGCGCCACTGCCATAAAATAAAGTAGCCGGCCCACGAAGCACCTCAATCTGCTGGGCCGACGAGGTGTCAGTTGCCACCATATGGTCAGGACCCACACGTGATGCGTCAGAAGCGTCCATACCATTTTGCGTAATCAATACACGCGGTCCATCTAAACCACGAATAATCGGTGTACTGGCGACCCCGCCGTGAAATGAGCTGTGCACGCCCACTTCGTTGCGCAAAGTGTCGCCTAGAGTAGCAGCCTGCCGATTATTTAATTTTTCACCTGCCAGTACAGTCACTGGAGCAGCTGATTCGATATTAGAGGCATGAAAAGCACTGGCGGTCACATCAAACACCTCAATGCTCGAACTGGTGACTGTGATATTTAAACCGGCAATGCCACCTTCAAGCACGACAACAGGTGTGCTTGAGTGAATATAATCAGGAGAGCCAACGTGGAGCTCTACTTTTCCAAGTTTCACATTGGTGAAAGAAAAGGTACCGTCACTACCGATGGCTACACGCTTGTTAGAACCCATCACCTGAACGTCCCCTTTTGTAACGGGATTGCCCATTTGATCAATGACACGGCCGCTGATGGTGTTGGCCATAGTAAAAGAAGAAGAGAGTAAAAGTGCTGTCGCAATGCTTGTTCGTTTCATCATGAGTATATGCTTTTGTTATAGTATTACATTCCAATGTGGATGTTATAGTATAACAAAACAGAATTGAATCAAGCACAAATTAATTATATTGTTTTGTCGACACAATCGAAGATTTCAAATTAGCTGGTCAAATTTAGACTTAGCCTACCAGCACGATGACTGCTGTGAGAGGTCTTATCAGCAGAGGGCTGCTCGTAACAAATGTTCTCAACTGACCAACATCAGACTCCCACAAACTAACTTTTGTTGACGACATAAAGCCAAAAGGTAGCGGCATTTCGTGGACATCAAAAGAAAGGTTATATGCAATATATGCTCGTTTCTGGTCATTTCTTCGGCTGTAAGCCAAAACACCAATAGCATTATCTGCGGCATATATTTGGAAGTTACCTTGCACCAGCACCGGATAATCTTGGCTCAGTTCTGCCAGACCACTTTTATACTCACCCCAAATAGTACTACTCAAGGAAGCGGGGATATCAAGCCGATTGGTATGTTGCACTTGGAAACTGATAAATTGATGCAGCAAATGCAACTTTAAGCGTTGTTTCAATCGCTCTGCTGCCGCAGGGTTTGACGGCATCTGCAGCTTTGTCGACAAATTAGACTCTGCTGGTAAAAGATATTTAGGCTCCTGTGACACTTGCAGATGCTGTTGGTCGCCATGCAAATTTTCGCTAGTACTGGAAATCAGCATCGTGTTTAAACTTTCAGCAAATGCAAGTACGTCAGGATTAAACTCCTCATTTAGAAAAAAACCTATTGATACTTGCCGCCACTCACTTTGCCGATTTGGGTCTGGTATCACCCGCTCACTTGCTGATTGCCCAGTACAAGCTGCTAATAAGCAAACAATTACTAGCATCACACATCGATTCAACACCTGCTTAGAGTTCTTTCTCAGCAAATTCTGCTAGGCGACTTCGTACAACGCCATCAAGGCTAATGGTGGCGCTGCCCGAAAAATTCTTAAACTTCTCAACGATATAGGTTAAACCAGAGGTTAAGGCATTGAGATAGTTGCTATCAATCTGTGACAAGTTACCCGCACAAATAAGTTTGGTACCCTCGCCGCAGCGCGTAATAATTGTTTTTAGCTGAGAAGCAGTCAGATTTTGTGATTCATCCAATATCACAATGGCATTTTGCAGACTTCGACCACGCATAAAGTTGACTGACTTAAACTGAATGTTGGCTTTCTCCATGATATAGCTCATAGAGCCTTTGCTGTTTTCATCATTTTTGTGCAAGGCTTCAAGCGAGTCGGTAATTGCAGCTAGCCACGGCGCCATTTTTTCTTCTTCAGTGCCAGGTAGAAACCCAATAGACTCTGCGATCTCTGGTGTCGAGCGCGTCACTATTATCTTGTCATACATGTTATTTTCTACCACCATTTCAAGCGCGGCAGCCAAGGCTAACAGTGTCTTACCACTGCCAGCAGGGCCTGTTAGCACCACCAAATCAATGTGCGGATCAAGCAGAGTATATAAGGCCATCGCTTGACCAATGTTTTTGGGTGTAATGCCCCATGCTCGTCGCGACATCAATCGCTCATAGCCTAAATCAAGTACATCAACGGTATCCTCATCGATGGCTTCAATAATACCTGCGAAGGTATGTGATTCATCAACAATAAATTCATTGATGTAGGGGTCAGGTACAATGCGCTTATCTACTTTATGGAGGGTATCTCGACCTTCAGTAACGCTCTCTACACTCTTTACCCGCGACCAAAACTCGCCTTCAAACTCATAGTAACCTTTACTTAAATACTTGATATCGCTTATTAATTGGTCTGTTCGATAGTCTTGCACTCTAGACATGCCTGCACCTTTTGCTTTTAAGCGCATGTTGATGTCTTTAGTGACCAATACCACTTCGCGGGGTGCATATTGATTTTGAAGATGCAGCGCGGCGTTTATAATCCGGTTGTCGTTTTCATTACTGGTAAACACCTGCTGAGTTTTATTCATACTTAAATCAGCGAAAATCGATAAACTGCCAGTGGGAGAAGCATCACCAGAGCCTAAACCCTTCATACTCACGCCCTTCAACATTTGCTCGGGAGAGGCATCACGCAACAAATCTTCCATCGCGCGAATGGAGACCCTAGCATCACGAGCCACATCTTTTTTGCTGTCTTTAATATAGTCGAGCTCTTCGAGAACTGTCATAGGCACCACAACGTCATGCTCTTTAAAGCTAGTAAACGCTAAAGGTTCATGTAGCAATATATTGGTGTCAAGGACGTAGAGTTTTTGCAGTTCGGCAGGTGCGGTTTGAGAAGAATTTACAGCGGCATGGGTTTCAGGCATCCATCACTCCGTTTTTATGGTAGAGGTAAAAACATAAGGCTCATCATTGAAGCTACATGTTTCAGCAGGCTCATAATAACAATAGACAAGTCTTTGCATATTATCACGCGTTTTTTATAGTTTTTTAGCATTCATATTCGAACCCACTGACCCCCTAATCACTGAACAAATCATAATATCTGCTTTAATCTTCGTAGATTCCGTAACTTAGGCTGACAACCTTGCTCGAGAAGATTACAATTGCGCAATCAAAAAGGCATCGCTAGACATGCCGTTTATTTTAAAAAGTGGGTTAAAAGTTACATGGCAGATATTAGTGAGTTCGCGGTTGGACAAAGATGGTTAAGCAATACTGAAACTAATCTTGGTTTGGGCGTTGTAATGGCGGTTGATTTTCGCTCCGTCACAGTGTTGTTTCCTGCAGTACAAGAAGAACGTAACTATGCTATTTCACAAAATGCGCTGACCCGCCTACAGTTAAGTGAGGGAGAGCCCGCCCCCCACGTCGACGGGTGGCAAATTACCGTTGAATCGCTTATCGAACAGGACGGTTTAGTCACCTACTCTGGGCCACGCGCAGACAACGGTGAGATTGCGTCGATAGTAGAAGTGGCGCTTGATCACAGCGTTAAGTTAAATCAACCTGAAAAACGCCTTGCTCATGGCCAACTCGATTCACCCAAATGGTTTGATACACGCTTAGCCTGTTGGCAACATCAGCACGAATTTGCCACCTCTGGTGCCGTAGGATTAGTCGGCGCAAGAGTTGAGCTTATTCCTCACCAAATTCATATCGCGCATGAAGTGGGCTCTCGATATGCCCCTAGGGTGCTATTAGCCGATGAGGTAGGCTTAGGAAAAACCATCGAAGCCGCGCTGATTATTCATCAACAAATTTTAACAGGGCGTGCTCAACGCGTGTTGATTTGCGTGCCAAATTCACTCGTGCATCAATGGTTGGTTGAGATGCTGCGCCGCGTGAGCTTAAGTTTTTCTGTATTTGATGATGAGCGCCTTGAAGCGGTAAAAGAAAGCGGTGAAAATCCTTTTGAACAAGAGCAGCGGGTGCTTTGCAGCACCGACTTTATACAGCAAGCCGACGTACTTGAATTTGCCACACAAGTTGACTGGGATATTTTGGTTGTGGACGAAGCTCACCACTTACATTGGTCACCGGGCGGCGCCTCTGAAAGCTATCAGGCTATTGACCGCTTGAGCAAGATTGCAAAAGGCGTTTTGCTGCTCACCGCAACTCCAGATCAGCTTGGCCATCAAAGCCATTTTGCCCGCTTGCGTTTGCTCGACCCAGCCCGTTTTCACGACTACGAGGCATTTTTAAACGAAGAGGCACAATATGCTCAACTTGCCGAAGCAGTTCACCCGCTTATTGAAGAACAAGACGTCAGCGAAGAAGATATCGAGGCCATCGCTGCGTGTGCACCGGGCATTGACATGTCTAAGTGGGATTTAAGTGAACAAGAACAGCGGCATTTACTTTTGCGCGAGCTCATCGATCAACACGGCACCGGTCGACTGCTGTTTAGAAACCGCCGCGCAGGCATTGCGGGCTTTCCGGTTCGTCAAATAAACCCATACCCACAGCGCATTCCGAAAGAATACGACTTAGCCCTTGGTATGTCAGATGACGTCCATCAAGCCTTGCATCCAGAGCGCGCTGCAATGCTTGATGAAAGTTGGCCAGCTTACGACCCAAGAGTAACCTGGTTATGTGAGTTTATCGCTTCGCATAAAGATAAAGTGTTACTAATTTGTGCCTATGCCAGCACTGCTTTGCAAATCGCTGAATATATGCGGGCGAAAACCAGTATTCGCCACACCGTTTTTCATGAGGGCATGAGCATTGTGGAGCGCGATAAAGCCGCCCATTTCTTTGCCACTCAAGAGCATGGCGCACAAATTATGCTTTGCTCCGAAATTGGCAGTGAAGGACGTAACTTCCAATTTAGTCATCATCTAGTGCTGTTCGATTTACCGCTCAACCCCGACTTACTAGAACAGCGGATTGGTCGCCTAGACCGCATTGGTCAAACCCGCGATGTGAATATCCATGTGCCCTATTTTGAAAATACCGCTCAAGAGGTACTCTACAACTGGTATCACTATGGCTTAGGCGCATTTACTAAAACGTGCCCAGTAGGCTCGCAGGTTTGGCATGGCCTTAAAGACGAACTTCACGCAGCCTTGGCATCGCCTGAAGATAAAGAGAATTGGCAAGATGTAGTAGAACAAGCTAATGCCTCCACGCAAGCGTTGAAGGCGCAAATAGAACAAGGGCGTGATCGTTTATTGGAGCTGAATGCTTCTGGCGGCGACAAAATCGATGAAGTCATGGACAATATCGTGGTGGCTGAAAACCCGGTCAAAATGCTTAAATTTATGACACGCTTATTTGATGCTTTAGGCGTAGTCCAGGAAGAAAAAGACGATCATACTTTTATTTTAAGGCACGGCGAGTCAATGCTGTTTCCTATCCCTGGTTTGCCTGAGGATGGCATGGAGATTACTTACAAAAGAAATGTTGCCACGCGCCTAGAGCATCTCACGTACCTTAGCGGCGATAGCGAGTTAGTGACGCACTGTATCGACAGCGTCCTGACCGATGTTATTGGTAAAAGCAGTATTTGTTTTGTGAACCATGAAGACACACCAGTTGGCGCCTATTGGATTGAAATCATTGCGCTGTTAAATCCCATAGCAGAGGCCAGTTTGCAGCTTTATCAGTTTTTGCCTGCCACGCCGATTCGCGTCTGCGTCGATGCAAAAAATAACAGCAGTGACGCAGAATTTGAACCTATATTTAAAGTAAAACCGAAAATGGCGCAGCAGCTTATCGGTGCACTGCAAGTTCAAATTAACGAAGGTATTGCGTCTGCACTGGCTGAAGCGACCGCTCAGCTCGGAGCAATTAAACAAGCCGCTTTGAGCAAAGTCGAGAACAATCTTAGTAGTGAAATAACTAGACTTACTGAATTGCAGAAAGTTAACCCCGCTATTCGCGACGAGGAAATAGAATACATTGTGGTGCAAAAAGCAAAATTAACCGAAGTCATTACCGCTGCTGAACCATTTTTAGACAGCGTAAGAGTGGTCGTCAATAATCGCCGCTGAATACACAAGTATTAATAAAGCAGTAGGCTAAGACTTTGGCGATTATTAATTATCAACCACCCACCCGACCGTATCTGCGGATTATGTATGCCGATGATGATGTGTTGGTCTTAGATAAACCTAGCGGGCTGCTCAGCGTGCCCGGCAAAGCACCGGAACATAAAGACTCGCTGCAGTTACGTGTGCAGCGCGTTTACCCCACTGCAACAGTCGTTCATCGCCTTGATATGGCCACATCGGGGATCATGCTTTTTGCCCTGAACAAGTCAAGTCACCGCCACATATCCAAGCAGTTTGAGCTGCGTGAAGTCGATAAAACCTATTTTGCTCGGGTGTTTGGTCATCTTCATCCAAGCAAAGGAGAAGTCACTGCTCCGCTAATTTGCGATTGGCCAAATCGGCCGAAGCAAATGGTAGATTATAACAATGGCAAGTCTGCATTGACCTATTATGAGGTGATTTCTAAAGATCTTTACTCTAGCTTGGTAAAACTCAAACCCCATACGGGTCGTTCGCATCAACTCAGAGTACATATGCTACATATTGGCCACGTTATATTAGGTGACCGGCTTTACGCCTCTGATGACGCATTGAGCAGCTCCAATAGGCTCACGCTGCATGCGCAAGACATTACGTTTCGCCACCCCGCAACAGAAGAGCAAATGCACTTCAGCAGCCCACATAATTTCACATTAGAGCCAAATCCTTTTAGCGACTGTCAACACGAGTCAAATTAAGTTCGCAAAGATTCAAAAACAATTAATAAATGTGCCTACATGCCGATATCAAGAGCATGAAATTAGAATCCGCACAGATAAATTATTGGATAAGGCTTTTGCAAACTGTTTTGGCAATCAGCAAAGCGAATTTTGCATGCGTTTTTATCGCGATAACACTCAGCATTGTTTGTTTAGGCTCTGCCCATGCGCAAGACGCAGAAGAGGCGAATCAAGAAAGCCCACCGGCTGCTGAAAATATCCCTGAAGCAGCACAAACAGTATTATCCGAAGAACCTCAAGCTATCGATTTCATTGCTACCGACATCGCTTCGCTGATGCTCGAAGACCAATATACCCTGATTGATGTCACCCTGCATCTAGGCAGTGAAAACGAAAAACAACATCAGTTTCCTATATTTACTATGGCGTCTGAAAAGCCTTTAAGTATGGGAACATTTTATTTGGTGTCTGATGTTGCTTACAACGGCGCACAAATCCACTTATTGATGTCTCTCGCCAAACAGATGTCAGTCTTAGGTTGGAACTCGGTTGTTATCCCGGCTCCGCAATTGATGATGGTAATGGCAGAGGTAGATGCAAAAAAGGCACTTGCAGAGGCGAAACTCATAAACGAAGGGGCACATCAAGTTTCTGAAGGCGCACTCACTCCAGATGATTCGACGGCAAATGATACGGGGGAGCCTTCAGCAGACAACAATGAAATTGCATCTACTGATGCTGCCACGGACTTACAAGATGACACATTGGATAACGCAGACACCAACGCCAGTTCAAACCTTATTCAAACGCAAACCGAACTGGCGGCAAAGACTCATCAAAGCAATTATGACGAGCACTATCAGAAGGCATTTAATGAATATTTAAACGCGTTTTTACTTGCGACTATCAAGGCGACAGAGCAAAGCGGCTATCACGTATTTTTTGCTCAAGGCATGAGCGCACAGTCGCTAATTAGCATGAATACTTCAGGCATTCAACTGGACGCCCTCATCATCAATAATCTTTATTGGCCTGAGCGAACAATCAATCATTCTTTAGCGCGACAAATGGCTAAAATCAGCCCCCCTTTACTCGACCTTGTTAGCAGTCAAGACAATCTTTGGGCATTGGCTACCGAGCACGCTCGCCAAACAAGTGCAAAGGTAGAAATAAAAGCGCATTACCGGCAGCGACAAATCGGCAGCCTCGGTTTAAATACCGATCTTAGCCTTGATATGGCAAAAGAAATATATGGATGGCTGACTTACCTAGGCTGGTAAAGCCGTTTTGCAGTATTTTGAGATTATATATTCATAAGGTATTCATGCACTTAAAACTCATTTCCACTTCAACAGTGGTTAACTGTACTTACGGACTATACTGAGGGAAGAGTATTCTTTAAGGCCAAAAAGTTGTTAGTCAGTGAATTTGTGGACAAAAAAGCAGAACAGTTAGCATTCTATTTAGAATCCTACTGGGAGGATGGTGTTGCTTTTAAAGAAATGGATAATTTCATTTGGGATATCCTAGAGGAATGGTCAACCATAAATAACAGTCACAAACAAATGTACACGCACAAAGAGCGCGTGTTTTGGCACATTATTTACCAAATACAGTTCGTAGGCGGGCATAGCCTCAGGCATGATGCTTGTATACGCGATGAAATCCAGCTCTATACACTCTACTTAAAAGGCGGAAAACCCTGTCCCTTGGACGTTATCGGTATGCGTCCTTAAGTTTTAATTACGCATTTAACCTTTCGCTTATTGTTTCACCGTCTAAGCATGCGCTTCAGCTAAAACCACTTGATTTCGACCACTTTCCTTTGCCTGATAAAGGGCTTTATCTGCAGCTTCAAGCCACATTAAAGGTCGTGTAAACTGAGAAGAAAATTGAGCTATTCCAGCACTTATTGTAACGCTTATTTCTGCATTGTCGTGCTTAACAAGATATCTTTGAGCAGCCTTTCTAATCCGCTCTCCTACAATTAATGCTGTGTCGGCAGTCGTGTCTGGCAGCAGTACAACGAACTCCTCTCCTCCATAGCGCCCGGAAATATCCGTTTCCCTTGTGGCTTTACGAATTAGCATTGCCAAAGATTGAATAACCTTATCACCGGCCTGGTGACCATATGTATCGTTGACTTTTTTGAAGTGATCTATATCGAGTATGAGCACGGAAATTGGCTTTTTATTACGAAAGGTCAGTTTAAATTCACGCTCAAAGCGTTCCTGCCAGTACCTACGATTAAATAAACCGGTTAGGCCATCTATGCGGCTAATAACTTTTAATTGTTCATTTAGTTTATCCGCTCTTTCTTTACTCATAGCCTGATCGGTCATGTCATACACAAGGAGACAGATACGTTCCGTTTGACCGGATTCGGAAGGGATTGGCAAAATAGTAATGTTTTGATACATATGATCAGAGCTAGAAGTTATTGGCCGGCTTGTACCAAATTCAAACAAATACTGACGTTGCTCCCATATGACAAACACGGGTGTATTCATTGAAAATACCGGTTGGCATTTGTTTTCTAACCAGTTTTTATCTATCTCATTAAAAAAGTCAAAAAGTACTTTACCTTTAATATCTGCACTTAAAACACCGCTATGATTTTCCATAAACTGATTGAACTCATGCACATAAAAGGACTTATCTACAACGACAATACCGACTTCAATTGAGCTAAGTAGTGCGTCTTGCCAACTATGCTCTAAAATGCTCATCCTATTGTGTCTCTTGCGGGGATGACTTGTTCGGCACTTCTTTGTGCTCCCAATAGGCGAGAAAAGGCAGCATCAATATCTCTATCAGGGATCACCAACAAAAGCTCAAAGTTGATGTTTCCACTTGACACCGAATATGCAATTTCAATCACTAATACCTTCTCCCAGCGGGATATATTGTTGTCCACAATGTCGTTGATATCGCAGTGTACACCTAATAAGATTGGTGTGTTATGAGTAAAAATAACTTGCAGTTGATCAGATAGAGCATTTAAACAAGCCCCAATAATAATATTAGACACATCCATTACGGCTTCAATCTCAGCCAATTCCTGTTGATATTTGTCGGCACCTAACACCTTTTGAATAGCAGTTACATCTGCGTCATTAAAGATGATTAAGGCTTCACCCTTGATCGATGGACTCACAAACCCTTTTGAGACCGCCGATACTTGCTGCTCATTATCTATGTTAGTTAGCATCATTGATAACTCATTGGCGTGCACAATGCTAATATTTGGGATAGGTAGTTCGACAAAGGTATTTAAAAGTTTAGCGAGATTTTCACCTGCGCGTCCCATTGCAACATTGGCGATTTCTCTGAATGCATCGAGTTTTTCAGCAATGCTATCACCGGTATTAACGCTTTCGTCTTCTGCACGCTTTTTTGCTGAGCTTTCACCGGTATAAATACCGTACTTTGTTAAAATAGATGACAGTTTGCTGTTATCAATGGGCTTACGAATAAAATCAATAGCACCCATCGCCATCATGCGCTTACGAGCTTCTACTTGCACATCGCCAGAGACAACAATCACCATAGTCGGTAGATCCCGTTTACGGATAATTTCCATGGTTTGGTAGCCGTCCATGACAGGCATATTTAAGTCTAAAAACATCACATCACCCTTACCAGCCTCTATCTGAGCAATTGCCTCCTCACCATTTACAGCATAAGAAATGTCTACATCCCATTCGTCAGGAAGGGAGCGCGCCATTGCTTTGCGAGCAAAAGATGAGTCGTCACAGATCAATACGGGAAGAGCCATGTATAATCCTATATAGCATTACGATTTTTAAGCGTGTGTTTACTTGTGTGTTTTATCTGTATCGCACATATGAATCAAAAGTTTACCTTTTTATGCGCCTAGACCGATCGCTGTAAAATGCTGGTTAACTCTTAAACTGCAAAAGGGTATGAAATGGCGGGGTGGTGTTGGTAGCCTTGCACCTGAAAATCATCCGTAGTTACCCATGTCTCTAAGTCTTCTAAGCTACTAATTTCGGGATTAATGATGAGCGAAGGAGATGCATAAGCCGTGCGTGTTAACTGTTCATTGACCATCAATTCGAGCTGATTTTCATAAATATGCGCATTCACAATTTTATGGAAAACTTTGCCCGGCTTGTGACCGGTTATTTGCGCCATCAACGCTAATAGAACAAAACACTGAGGCATATTGAAGGTCAGTCCGAGCGGGACATCACAGCTGCGCATGTAGCTCGTTAGATAGAGGGTATCGCCGAGTAGCGAAAATGTATGGGTATGCATGCATGGCCTTAAACAGCCTAAGTGAAACTCGCCTGGGTTGTAAAAGGTAATTATTTCGCCGCGGTCATCAATGCCTTGCGACAAGTTACTCACCACTTTGTGCAGTTGATCTAAAAAAGTGCCGTCAGGTCTTTGCCATGCGCGGCCCTGCACACCGTACACTCTGCCCATGTCGTCGGTACCTTTACGGGCTGGGTTATTCAACCAAGCTTGGTTTTCGTTGGCATTTGCATTCCAAGTATTACAACCAATAGATCTAAATTGTTCCGCATTATCATAGCCACGCAAATAGCCTAATAGCTCAGCAATAGCCGCCTTATAAAAACATTTTCTGGTGGTTACTAGTGGAAATTGATTGGCGCCCACATCGTATTCTAAATCTGCGTTGATAATAGTGAGGCATTTTATACCTGTGCGCTCATTAGTTACCCATTTGCCTTCTTGCACTAAGCGCTGACATAAACGTTCATACTGATCCACTTACTTACCCTTGCTCTTTGTTTTTTTCACAGTTTTTGCTGCTGGTGCCGTTTCATGTGCTACCGCGGGGTTCTTTTTATATGCATAAATTATCAAACCAAGTCCAGCCAACATCATCGGAATACTCAGCATTTGCCCTTGAGTGATCACCGAACCATATAGCTCTGCTAAATGAGCGTCTGGCTGGCGGAAAAATTCAACAATAAATCGAAAGCTACCGTAGCCCAATAAAAACAATCCACCAACTGCGCCGGTAGGCCTTGGCTTTACTGAATATAACCACAAAATAACAAACAGTGCGGCGCCTTCCAGCGCAAACTGATAGAGCTGAGAGGGATGTCGAGGGTCTGGACCCGCTCCCGGGAAGACGAATGCCCAAGGCACATCTGTTACTCGTCCCCACAGTTCGCCATTAATAAAATTACCAATACGACCCGCGCCCAGACCAATAGGCACTAGCGGCGCAATAAAGTCACCTACATACAAGAATGACCAGCCCTGCTTTTTGGCGTACAAAAAGGCCGCGCCTATTACACCAAGACACCCGCCATGAAAAGACATACCGCCTTCCCAAATCTTAAATAAGTAAAGAGGATTATCTAGAAAATTAGAAAAGTTATAAAACAGCACATAGCCTATGCGGCCCCCAATGATGACGCCCATAAAACACCAAAACAGAAGGTCTGAAAGTTGGTCTTTGCTCCAGCCTGTGCGAGATAAACGTCGGTTGGCTAACCAAAAAGCAGCCGCAAAACCAATGAGGTACATCAGGCCATACCAACGCAGGGCAATTGGACCAATTTCAAAAATTATGGGGTTGATCGTGGGGAAGACTAAATGGGTTCCATCTGCCATTGACTACTCAATTCCTATCATCATTCGAATGCTTACCAGCACCAAAAACACAGCAAAAATGCGTTTAAGCTTTATGGTATCTAGTTTGTTAGTGAGTTTAGCACCAATGGGCGCGGTCAGTATAGAGGTTATTACAATGCCAATAGTGGCTGGAAGATAGACATAACCTAACGAATATTCAGGCAAATACTCTTTATTCCAGCCTGCGTAGATGAAGCTCATAGTACCAAAAAACGCTATCATTACACCGCATGCGCTGGCGCAGCCAATCGCCTTTTTTATGTTAACTTGAAACCACACCAACGCCGGCACAATGAGTGCTCCACCACCAATACCCATGATGGCAGACACAAAGCCGCTTCCCAAACCAATTCCTGACAAAATCCCCGGACTCGTTGGATGAATAGAGCTGCGATGACGATTAAAAATCATCTGCAATGCTATTAGAATCACAATCACCGCAAAAATTCGCTGCAGCACGACACCTGAAATACTGCTGGCAAACTGCGCGCCGAGCACAGCACCGATAGCAATACCGAATGCTGAATATTTAAAAATATCGCGATCTAGGTTACCAAGGCGATAATGGGTGCGAGCGGAAGATAGTCCCGTAAAGATGACGGTTGAAAGAGAGGTAGCAACAGCAATTGGCATCGCATCCTCTATACTCATGCCCAACAGGTGCTGAAACATATAAATACTGGCGGGCACAATAATTAAGCCTCCACCAATGCCTAAAAGGCCCGCAAGAACACCTACGATTGCACCAACACCCAAATAAATTAGCATAAGTAATAAGACTGGCTCCATGCCTGCTATCATCCCGCGCCAGCCCTTATCAATCCACCTAAATGCTTTGATTCCAAGTACTTATTTAATAATATTCGCACGTGCTCTGGGCTGGGCTGGGCCAAAATTTCAGGCAGCAATGCCTCGATAGTTTTAATATTGGTATTGCGAATAACCCAATTAATTTTACGCAAGCTGTGAGCATTCATACTGAGCTTTCTAAAACCCATCGCCATTAAGATTACTGCACCTAAGGGCTCACCAGCTAATTCCCCGCAGACGGTTACCGGCACTTTATTTAATGCGGCACTTTGACGAATTTGGTTTAAAGCAGCAAGAACAGACGGATGATAGCTCGAATATAGCGACGAGACTCTGACGTTGTTTCTATCAACTGCTAATAAATATTGCGTGAGATCATTGGTACCCACAGAGAAAAAATCGACTTTTTCGGCAAGCTGATCGAGTTGAAAGAGTACTGATGGAACCTCAAGCATAATTCCAACCGCCGGTTTCGACAGCATTAGATTATCAGCCATAGCCTCTTCCTTGACTTCTAAGAAGGCTTGTTTAATTAAACGTTTTGCTTCATCTACTTCACTTACGCTAGATATCATTGGCAAAAGAATGTGCAAATTAGTCAGCCCGATACTCGCACGTAACATCGCACGGACCTGCACTAGAAAGATGTCGGGATGGTCAAGAGTCAGTCGAATTCCGCGCCATCCCAAAAATGGATTATCTTCTGATATGGGAAAGTACGATAGAGGCTTATCGCCACCGACATCAAGGGTGCGCATCGTTATTTCTTTACTAGGGTGTGACGACAGTACACTTTTGTATAGCTCACATTGTTCACGCTCTGACGGAAAACGCTGACGCATCATAAAAGGTATTTCGGTTCGGTATAAGCCGATCCCTTCCCCTTGTTTAAATTGCTCCATTTCAACATTTGCAGTTAAACCTGCATTGACTAACAATGAGATTTTCTGGCCGTCTTCGGTCACAGTGGGTTTATCACCCTCATCGCTAATTTTTTTATACAGCGCCTCTTCTTCGTCTATAAGCTGCTGATAGTCGGCTTTTACCGTTGGGTCAAGATTAACAACCACTTCACCAGAGTAACCATCAATAAATAACTCTTTAGACTTTAACAGGTTTATCGAAACGCGCTGCAAACCCATTACTGCAGGCACGCCCATCGCGCGAGCTAATATTGCCGCATGTGAATTATTTGATCCCTTTATAGAAATTATGCCTGCTAGGCGCTCTCTTGGAAACTCCGCCAACATAGGCGCGCTGACTTCTTGGGCAACTAAGATACAGGGCTGATCTGCCGGTATGCCAGCAAAATGGTCGCCTTCATGCTTTAACATATTATTCAATATACGATTTGACAGGTCGACGATATCCACCGCACGCTCTCGCATGTAAGGATCTTCCATATTTTCAAATCGTGTTGCATAACGCTCAATCACAAACTTTAGCGAGGTGGCGGCATCCCAGCCCTGATGAATTTCCTGTTCAACCTCTCGGCCTAAACTATTAGCATCGAGTAACTGATGATAAAGCTGAAATATACCCCGTACATCCTCTGGTAGCTTATCGTTGAGCTCAGAAGAGAGCTGAGCTACTTGCTCTCGGGTAAGGTGAACTGCATCGCGATATTGGGTAATTTGAAGTTTAGTATCAGAACTTTTACGAGGCAAAAGCTGTGCTAAATCATGTTTGAAATTTACTAAAAAGCCAATGCCAATTGCTAAACCAGGGGAGCCAGGAATACCGTTAACCGTTCGCGGACTAAGTGTGGTATCAAGCTGAGAGGATGGCGTATCTCCACGCATTTCAGCATTGACAATTTCTAAAGCAATTTGCGCGGCCAGGGTGACCAAAAATGCTTCTTCATCCTCACTGAAGCGTCTCGATTCACGCTGTTGCATGGTGATAACACCCAGCACTTTACGCTGATAGATAATTGGGGTACCAATAAAGGCGTGGTAGCTGTCTTCATTAACTTCTGGATAATGCTTGAAACGCGGGTGAGCCGGTGCATCTTCAATGTTTAAAGGCTCTTCTCTGTCGCCTACTAAACCGATTAAACCTTCATAAAAACCAATCTTAACATTGCCGATGGCGTCTGGATGCAAGCCGTCAGTAGCAGCAAGCACTAAATGTCCTTCAGAATAATTTGATAAGTAAATGCTACAAGAGTCAACCTTCATGGTTTGTTTGACCATACTCACCAAACGAGCAAGAGCAGGATCCAAGCCTGGGATCTTGCTGACTTCTTGTATTATTTGTTTGAGACTAGTTAGCATAGCAGACCTTCAGTAACTCAAGCTGAGACTATTTGGACTTGCGCCTTCGACCCTTCTTAAAATTATGCGGCGCAGGTGCCCTTTGAGCCGGCATGGCGATGCCAGAGAATTCTTTTAATACTTTTCGATAGACATCACGCTTGAAGGATACAACGTTGCGTATAGGGTACCAAAAACTTACCCAACGCCAATCGTCAAACTCTGGATGACCAGAGGCAGCAAGATTAACGTCCTTTTCCTGACAGCTTAGTTGGAGCAAAAACCACTTTTGCTTTTGACCAATACAGACAGGGTCACTGCCTTTGCGAATCAATCTCTTAGGAAGTTTGTATCTTAACCAGTTACGGCTAACGGCAAGGATGTTTACATCTTTTTCTTTCAACCCAACTTCTTCGTACAACTCTCTGTACATAGCTTGTTCGGCTGTTTCGCCTTGGTCAATTCCACCTTGCGGGAACTGCCATGAATGCTGGCCATATCGCCTAGCCCAGAAGACTTGACCCTGTTTGTTGCATATGATGATGCCAACATTCGCGCGGAATCCTTCGGTATCAATCACTTAGATTACCTAGCGCAGTTATGCTTTAATATGCCTTCATTCTTTCATAAACTAGAGATTATTCAAAGCAAATGTTCTCAGATACAAGATTATTGTGATAAATCAAACTATTACAGGTTCTGTGCCCGCTTCCGAACAAGACCTTATGCAAAAGGCTGCAGCAATTGCTGGCATGACCTTAGGTGAGCTTGCTAGTCAGCTGCAGGTAAGGGTGCCTGAAAATTTCAAACGTCAAAAAGGCTGGAGCGGTCAACTTATCGAGTCAGCTTTAGGTGCCAGTGCCGGCAGCAAACCCATACAAGATTTTCCAGACCTAGGAATCGAGCTAAAAACCTTGCCATTGAGCTATACGAATGCGCCCTTGGAAACCACCTATGTGTGTTATGCCCCTTTAACAAATATTGCCGGCACAACATGGCATACCAGTAATGTGCGTAATAAACTTCAAAAAGTGCTCTGGGTGCCATTGGCTGGGGAACGCGAAATACCGATCTCTGAAAGAGTCATCGGGCATGCTTTTTTATGGCAGCCTACGCATCAGCAAGACGCACTATTAAGGCAAGATTGGGAAGAGTTAATGGATTTAATCGCCCTTGGTAAAGTAGAAAGCATTACCGCACGGATCGGACAATACATGCAGTTAAGACCAAAAGCGGCGAACGGTAGCGTATTAACTGAAGCAATTGGAGAAGATGGCGGGTTAATTAAAACCCGCCCTAGAGGCTTTTATTTGCGAAAAGAGTTCACCCAAGGAATATTGAACGAAGCCTTTTCTTAATGCTTCGTTGATAAAGATCAATACCTACAAAGTTTCATAAGCGTATTCTTTTGATTGTAGATTCTCCCAATCAAAGGAATATTGCGATGTCACTTTTAATTACAGAAGAATGCATTAACTGCGATCTATGCCCTGAGGAATGCCCGAATGAAGCAATCGAAATGGGTGTTGAAATCTATGAAATTCATGCGGATAAATGCACAGAATGCGTAGGTCACTACGACACACCGAGTTGCGTTGCAGTATGTCCCGTAGAATGCATATTGCCTGATCCAAATCATAAAGAAACACTTGATCAACTCGCTGAGAAGTTTGCGAACATGCACAGTTAACGCCCTATCCGCTATGGCATTTAGTCTAATGGCGAAAATCAAAGCCTATTATTCAACCAAAAGCAGCTAACTTATTTAGCTGCTTTTTTATTGCTCGTACTCTTGTTATGTCAACTCCATGTAAGCGATTGTAAAGCTTCGTAAAGAAGCTGAACTACTTCAACAAACGCCTGACTTAGCCATGTTATAAAAATGCAATACACCTGTTTGTATCTGCAGCCTATACGCACCTAACACTAATCCACTCGTGTTAAAAACATAAATATCATGGAGAGAATGAATGAAACGCCCAGGCTTTGACCTACCAGCAATTAAACTAAGCACTTTTGCCCTCTTACTATTAACCCTTAGCGCTTGCGGCTCAGGTAGCAGCGATGATGATGAACCCGGCTATATAAAGCTTTACAACGCTTTACAACGCTTCTGCTAACTCACCGGATATCTACCTTACCCTCGACGAAGACCTAGATGAAGACACCGATGATGAAGTTGAACAAACTTTTTCTGGCGTAAGTTACGGTGAAGCGAGTCGCGATGCAGAGGTACCATCTAGAGAGTATTTTATAGAGCTAGCATGGCAAGATGAAGACAGCGCGTTGCGAGGCGATCTTGAAATAATATATGAAGGTGTCTTTTCCGTGCCTTCGCAAAGTATTGTCATGTATGTGCTAACCGAGAGCTTTCCAATGCCTCAAGTTACTGAATTTATTATTCCGGTAATAGATGACGACGACGATACCGACAATGATTTATTTAATTTACGCTTTTTAAATCTGCACCCCAGCTACACCGATATTGACATCTACATGTCGAAGTCCGACGAAACTTTTAACGAAGCGATTTTTATGGGCACGCAAAGCTACTTAGGACTTTCAGACAACAATAAACTCGAAGAGGACCAATATACTTTTTACATCACCGATGCCGCTAGTGATGCGCTGTTGTTTACCTCGGTTGAGGTATCATATCCATTCAGCAATCAAAATATTCTTGCCATTCGCCCTAATTTTGGTGCCGGCGATACTCCTTTTGTTATTGATAATATTTCATCTATTTCGAATGTTGAATACCAAGCAAGTAATGCACAATCTGAATTTAGAATTTACAACGGCATTCAACTCAATGATTTAATGCCAAGCTACGACGGTTCAATTGAAGTGAGCTCGGCGATGCCTCTGTCACTCGAGGACAGTCTACAAGTCTTGAGTTCTAAGCTACAAAGCGGTGAATTTACCGATCTTTTTGTCGTTGAAAATGGCGATTATAATTTTAATGTAAAAGTAGCTGAGACCGAGAACTTCTTATTGCAAAACCAACTCATAAGTCTCCCTGCAAACGCTCAACGCACACTTTTTTATTATGTGAGTGAAGCGGCGGTAGATGAAGACGGTGACGGTAACATTGATGAAAATGGCGATGGCGTTATTGATGAAACAGAAGCCATTATTCGAACCTTGGTGATCAACAACAGTAATCGCAACCGACTTTATGAGCATGAAGTCGAAATTATTAACCTGGTCGATGACGATGACTTTAATAGCGTTACATTTTACTTTGTCAAAAGTGACGAAAGCATCGAAACCGCAGAAAACCGCAGAACGGTTGGTTTAGCGACGCCGCTAAGCGTAGTTCTCAGAAATAACACATACGAAGTATATGCAGTAGCAAGAATCGACGGCAGAGACATTATTTTGAATAGCCAGCTTTTAGTGCTTAATGAGGATAGCGGCGAACAATTTCTGGTCTTTGAGACCGACACCACTTCTCAAACTGGTTATAGCATGCGCTTTGTTGATCAAATTTCATAAATAATATTTAAAGAAGGGCCATTTAATATGGCCTTTTTACTTTGGCTAAACGCAACTTAGTCTAGCTACTTTCCTTTGGATACAGCTCTTACCTTGGTTGGGGTTTGCTCTTGCGCGATATCTGAGGCTGGTGGGTCTTCGAGTTGACCATAGGTTTCAATGTTGGCGTTTTGCTCTCCCGCCGCCTGAGCTGAGTCATGCTCTACGAAGTTATCATCGTAACGCTCACAGGTGATAGTCACCGCATAGCTGCACACCGCACCAATGAGCACAACAATCCAGCAAAGATACACCCATACAAATAAAATGGGCACAACTGCTAAAGCACCATAAATAATTTGATACGACGGAAAGCTCGACACATAAAACGCGAAGGCTTTTTTAGATAGCTCAAACAAAATTGCCGCTAGTACCGCACCCCAAATCGCGTATTTGGCACGTACAGGACGATTTGGCACCACCATATAAAGTAACATAAATGCGCCAATAGCGGCTAAGCTTGGGACCATCTTTAAAAACGCGGTTCCAAAGCCGGGTGTGTAGTCGTCAGCAAATTCGGCGATTGTCGCTAAATAAGAGCTAACCGCTATGCTCGAGCCAATCAACATAGGACCAAGGGTGATAACCATCCAATAAATGGCGAAGGTATAAATAATTGGACGCTGCGCTTTGGTCTTCCAAAGGTGATTAAGGGTTTTATCGATGTTTGAAATTAGTAGCAATGCCACCACCAACAGCGTTGCGATACTGACCGCGCCCATGCCAGACGCGTTATTTACAAACTCCGTCATATGCGTTTGCACTACGTCACCTGACGCAGGTAAAAAGTTGCTAAAGATGAAGTTCTCGAAATGCTCACGCATTTCACTAAACGCTGGAAACGCCGACATCACCATGAAAAATACCATTACCACGGGCACCAGCGATAGCAAGCTCACATACGCCATATGCCCAGAGGACACAGTAATCCGCTCTTCCTTTAATTGCTTAAAGAAGGTTTTGACGATGTCTATGACCAAAGGCTTTCGTAACTGGTAATAGGCTTTAACGCTCAACATGAAGCTCACTTGATGTATTCCATTGCTTAAGAGCGTCTAGTTTACTCGGATTTCGGTACAAGTGCCAAAATCCTTATCGATGAAAGCGTTTTTGCCTTCAGTTTTGTCTGCGTAAACCCAGCATGTGGCAAATTGCAAAACTCAGTTCGCTGCGATTTAATGTATAGAAATGAAAATGCTTTACACCTTCTTTAGCAAGGACTTTTACCATGTCCATCGCAATGTTAGCGCCCAGCAGATTACGTGTTGCTTGGTCGTCTTTTTCAAGACCGTCATACATTTTATGCAGCCACCCTGGCACGTGCACATTGGTAAATCCGGCAAACCTTACTAAGGTTTGGTAATTAGTCACTGGCAATATTCCTGGCACGATATCAAGGTCTATCCCGGCCGCAGCGGCTCTGTCGCGAAATCTTAAAAATACGCTGGTATCGAAAAAGAACTGCGTAATAGCCTCATTCGCACCGGCTTGGGCTTTGCGCTTTAAATTAAGCAAATCAAATTGATCGTTACGCGCCTCAGGATGTTTTTCAGGATAGGCGGCCACCGATATATCAAAATCAGCAACGTCTTTGAGTAAACTGACTAGATCGCTCGCATACATGTCGGTTTTATCAACACCCTCGGGTAAATCCCCTCGTAAAGCAACAATACGGCGGATGCCAGAATCCCAATAGTCTTGAGCGATTTGGCGCAACTCTTCTCTACTCGCGTCCACACAGGTTAGATGCGGGGCAGTAGGGATACCGGTTTCGGAGTGAATTTTTTTTACTACCGCATGAGTACGGTCACGTTCGCCACTGTTTGCACCATAAGTAACCGACATATAGCTGGGGTTTAGGGGAGCTAGTCTTTCAACAGACTTCCAAAGTGTTGTTTCCATATCAGGTGTTTTCGGCGGAAAAAATTCGAACGATACGTCGATGTCTCTGAGTTCAGAGAGTGATTGGTTGAGAGCGTCGATGCCCTGAGCATAAGAAACCATACAGAAACCTTTTGGACGTTTAGACGTCTAAAGTACGCAAACTACGTCTAGACGTCAAGCAGTTTACACGTCTATATTGACCTTTTTATTATTCCAGTTAGACTTTTGATATAACTAAAAGCAACTAACGGCATCAAAATGGCAAAGTGGAACGGTAAATACATACACCCTTATGCAGAGCACGGAAAGAAATCTGAGCAGGTAAAGAAAGTAACGGTATCGATTCCCATTAACGTTTTAAAGGTATTAACAGATGAACGTACACGCCGCCAGGTGAACAATTTACGACATGCGACGAACTCCGAATTACTCTGTGAAGCATTTTTACATGCCTTTACCGGCCAGCCTTTGCCTGACGATGCGGACTTAAGAAAGGATAATCCCAATCGCATTCCAGCAGAAGCAAGACAGATCATGGAAGCAATGGGAACAGCTACACTAGACAAACATCAAGGCTCTGAAAAAGACTAAATCAAGTAGAACAGATAAGCACTGGTGCTGCTCAAGCAGCACCAAATGTTAGAAAACAAGCTATAGCTTAGCCTCTTATCGTTGCAATAAACGCATCAGATTGCTTAATTGCTTCGTTCATTTCTTTTATTAAAGAGTCCACATCCGTTTTTATGGTAGTTAATTCGCCCTGAAGCGAACTGATAGCATTGGCATTTAAATTATGCTTTAGGTAAAGCACATTATCTTGCAAAGACGCCAATACTGGCGTCATGCTTGATTCAACTCTGCGCATCGAGCGCAATAGACTATCGTAATTACGGCGAGTTGATTTAAGTTTTGAGGCACTATCTCTGCGTAAATTGGCATTACCGATAGCGTTTAGCTCTTCTTCCCACTCACGAAAAAGAGAGTCTGCAACCGCTTCTACCTTGTTAATGCGATCGGAGACTTCTTCAGCGCTGCTTTTGCTATCCTCATACTCGTCTTTTAGCTTCTCATAAATATCTTGAAGCTCGCCACCATCAAAGTTAATAAGCGCACTAAACTGAGACAATGCGTCTGCAAATTCTTCCTGCGCTTCTTTTTGTGAATCTTGGGCATCTTCAACACGATCAACCAAAATATCTCGTTTTTCAACGCCAATTTTGTCCCACATACTAAAATATGCATCGTCTATTGCCGACTGACAGCCTGAAACGAGTAAGACCATAGCGGCTGCTAAAAATAACTTATGAACCATTGTATATCCTTTACCTGTATGTAAATTAAGGTGATGTTTTTGTTAGTTGTACCCTTAACATCAAACATGTGTCGCTAACTATACTACAATACAAGCAAAAGAATAAGCCGGAGCCGAGGATTCAGTGCCCAACCATTCATTCAAATTTCCTGTGTCAAATGAGCATATTCTGCATGTTGAAGAGGCTGGCAATCCAAATGGCATTCCAGTTCTGTTTTTACATGGCGGTCCTGGGGCTGGCATAAATGCTAACTTTCAGTGGGCGTTCAATCCGGAGCAATATCACATCATTGGCTTTGATCAACGAGGTTGTGGGCAATCTCAACCGTTTGGCGAACTCGAGCACAACACTACTGCAGACCTAATAGAAGATATCGAAGCACTGCGCCAGCATCTCAATATTAGTACTTGGCATGTATTTGGGGGCTCATGGGGTGCAACGCTAGCGCTTTGTTATGCTATTGCGCATCCCGAGGCAGTAACACGCCTAATACTTCGAGGTATTTTTTTGGCGCGCCAACAAGATTTTGACTGGTTTTTAGAGCCTAACGGTGGCGCAGCCCAAGTATTTCCAGATGCATATATTAACTTTAGTAAAAGCATTCCAAGTCATAGCGAGGGTTCCAAACAAATATCGCAGGCTTATTATGAGCTTTTTAATAGCAACGATGAAACGGTATCTAAAAATGCCTTAAGTGCTTGGTTTGATTGGGAAGGCGCAATATCTAAGCTAATCCCAGACCAACAGCAGTCAAGCACCACCGCATCGAATCAGCAAGTCAAAAGCTTAGCGTTATTAGAGTGTCATTATTTAAAACACCAGTGTTTTATTCCAGAGAACCATATTTTAAATAGCGCCCACAAAATTGTGAATATTCCAACCCATATTGTGCACGGTAGATACGATATGGTTTGCCAAGTGTCGGCCGCTTATCAGCTCCACAAGGCACTACCACGTTCTGAATTATTTATTATAAATGATGGCGGTCACAGTGCGTCAGAGCCCGGCATTAAGTCAAAACTCATTGAAATCATGGATGCGCTTGCCAAACAACCGCAAAGCACGTCATGATTGGCCTAATTCAAAGAGTAAAAACTGCAGATGTAAAGGTCGATGAGAAAACGGTTGCCAGTATCCAAAAAGGCATCTTGCTGTTGCTAGGCGTCGAAAAAACTGACGGTCAATTGCAACTCGAAAAGCTGGCAAAGAAAGTCCATCAGTATCGAATATTTAATGACGACAATGGCAAAATGAACCTTAACTTAACCGATGTCGGCGGAAAGCTATTAGTGGTTTCGCAATTTACCCTTGTGGCCCAGACCGACAAAGGTAATCGACCAGGCTTTTCATTGGGCGCATCACCCGAACATGGAAAGCACATTTATAACGCATTTATTGCTCACGTTAACGAACAGTATCAGAGCTGTGAAACAGGAATATTTGGTGCAGACATGCAGGTTTCCTTAGTCAACGACGGGCCTGTAACCTTTCAATTTAAAATCTAGGGTCTGTATCTTAGAATAAGCAACGTGCAATTTTAGGCAATATAGCTAAAATGAAGTATTGTTTAACAAACAGTTTTCGCTGATATGGATAAGAATCTTGTTTATTGTCAATAAACCCAAAACCGATGAAGAAATGGCCGAGTATTATGCTTTTCGCTGGCTATGGCTGCGTGAACCATGGGGATATCCAAAAGGCTCAGAAAAAGACGAATATGAAGGTGTAAGCGAACATCGTGTTGTAAAAAATACTGATGGGGAAGTCGTAGCTTGCGGTCGCGTGCACCTAAACACTACTGAAGAAGCCCAAATTAGGCACATCGCTGTAGATAAGCGATATCGCCGACAAGGCCTAGGGCAGATTATTTTGTCGGCATTAGAGCAAGTGTCACGTGATATGGGTGCAGAACGAGCCGTCACTAACTCCAGAGAATCTTCTATCGAGTTTTTTCACAATTGTGGCTTTGAGATTATTGACGAGGCGCCTAACGAGTTAGGAAAGTTAAAACGCAAGCAAATGCGCAAACAACTGTTTGATAATAATAAATTGGTACTGCACCCTAAGTGGTGTCGAGAGTTACAGCGAACTTGGCACGAACAGATCCCGATTACAGAACACATGGGTATTAAGCTATATCAGTATACAGAGCTCGCAATCGAGACTCGCGCATCACTTAATAAGAATATCAATCTGCATGGCAGTATGTTTGCTGGCAGCATTTACTCTCTGGCAACACTTACTGGATGGGGCATGATATTTTTGCAACTTAAACAAAAAGGCTTGAGCGGCGAAATAGTGCTAGGCGATGCCTCTATTCATTACCATAAACCAATTACCATGAAACCCAGAGCCATATGCAAACTTGAGACGGTTCAAGGTAAATTCGACATGCTTCAGCGGGGCAAGAAATGCTCTGTGACATTGCGGGTTGAGATTCTAGACGAAGACAATGAAGTTGCTGAATTTTCAGGGCAATATTGGGTCCTGCCTGCCTAGTTAGCCTTGCAAGCCACAAACTCGTCTAGCGCTGTTGATTAAAAAGACCCCTTCTACTAAACATTATTTTATCATCCATAAAAAACCCCGCTATATGCGGGGTTTTCAATTTTGTGTAATTACTACAGCATTGCAGCTTGCAGTTTCTTCATAGCGTTCTTTTCGATTTGACGCACACGCTCAGCTGACACCTGATATTCGTCAGCTAAGTCCTGTAGGGTCATTTTATCATCCGACAACCATCGTGTTTCTATAATGTGCTGACTGCGCTCATCTAAGGTTTTGATAGCCGAATACAGACGCTTACTTGCAGCAAGATCAATATCATCATTAATGACCGTATTTTCAACGTCAGCAGTTTTATCTTCTAAGAATTGAGCAGGACTAAACGTAGTTGACTCATCATCGTCGTTGGTCAAATCAAAAGCCTGATCTTGGCTGCTCATGCGAGCTTCCATTTGCAACACTTCTTTGGTACTTACGCCTAGCTCTTGAGCTACCTTTTGAACTTCTGCGTGAGTAAACCAACCCAAGCGTTTTTTCGACTTGCGTAGATTAAAAAATAATTTGCGTTGAGCTTTAGTAGTAGCGACTTTCACAATACGCCAATTTTTTAAGACGAATTCATGAATTTCTGCTTTGATCCAGTGCACCGCGAACGAAACCAAACGAACGCCGACGTTTGGGTCGAAGCGCTTAACCGCCTTCATCAAACCAATGTTACCTTCTTGGATGAGATCAGCTTGGGGTAAACCGTAACCTGAGTATGATTTAGCAATATGCACGACAAAGCGCAGATGAGACATAACCAACTGACGCGCAGCCTCCAAGTCACCTTCTTCAAACAGACGGAGTCCCAAAGATTTTTCTTCCTCTGCCGATAACATATCAATGCGAGAAACAGCTTGAATATAACTTTCAATGCTTCCGCTATGGGGTACGGCTAGAGCGAGTGTTTGCATTTTTTCTTTCATTGTTACCTCATTCATTTTGTAACAGACCTTTTGACTGTTTAAATGACCGATAGTTCGCAAAATAATTTTATGTTTATTCGATTAAATATAAGGGCAGATTTCAAAAACTCAAGTGTTTGTTGATATCTTTTATTGCTTTATCGAATAAATACCAGTTTTTTTTAGTTTCCGGGTAAAAATGCTGCAAAAATCAGCAAAAATACATTTGACCCAATCATACTATAATGAAGGACAACTATGTTTACATTTGTAGCGCGCCAAGCTGTTTACGACACAAAAAAACGTGTTTTTGCATATGAATTGCTGTTCCGTGATGGTGTAAGCAACTGCTTCCCAGAAATATCGCCAGACGAAGCGACTAGCTCAATGTTAGCAGAAAGTCACTTGTCTATTGGTGTTGAAAATCTCTGCTTTAATAAGCCCGCTTTTATTAATTTTCATCAAGACACCATATTATACCGATTCCCTTCTACTTTAGATCCACTCAGTGTAGTCATTGAAATAGTCGAAAGTGTAGAAGTTACACCGGCATTTTTGAAGGCCTGCGAACACATTAAAAACATGGGATATAAAATTGCCTTAGACGACTATGATTTTTCCGCAACATGGGACCCATTATTGCCCTTTGTCCGCTATGTAAAGGTCGAGTCTGACCTACTTGATTTGTCGAACCAAGCGTTAATGTTAAAAATTGAAACCTTAAAACAACAGGGCAAGATATTAATCGCTGAAAAAATTGAAACCAGTGAAGAATTTGAGCGTTTCAAAAACGCCGGATTTGATTACTTTCAAGGATATTTCTTATCAAAACCTGAAGTCGTTAAACACAAGAATGTAGACATTTTAGCGTCTTCTGTCGTGCAACTGGTTGCACTTAGTTCGGCGGCAGATTTTGACTTCGATAAAGTCAGTGAGGTATGTGAAAAAGACGTTGGCTTAACATATAAACTAATGCGCTTTATTAATAACCCATTGTTCAACAAACGTCAGAAAATCGACTCCTTACATCATGCATTAAGATACCTAGGTACGATCGAGCTTAAGAAGTTTATAGCCTTGTTAGCGATTGCAAACTTAAAGGGCAATAAGCCTATTGACCTGATTGTATCTAGCTTAGTACGAGCGCATTTTTGTAAGCTAATGGCGGCATCTATGGAGCTAAAAGAAAATCCACCCAGCAGCTATATTTTAGGTCTGTTTTCACATATTGATGCACTAATGGATATGCCTATGACTGAAATAATGCAATCCCTGCCGTTTTCAGACGAGGTCAAGCAAGCGCTTTGTGAAATACACACAAATAGCAAATTAGCCCTACAACTGCGTCTATGTTTTGCCTTTGAACGTGCAGACTGGGCAGTGATTTATGAGCTTAGCGACAAAGCAGGCATTAAAGAATCAGAGCTTTTTAAAATGTACTATGCATCGGTACAGTGGGCTGACGATATGAAATCTACATTGACGGAAAACTAACACAGATGATTGTTTTTGCACGTGAACCCATATTTGACGAAAAACAGCGACTCTTTGCATATCAATTGGTGTTTAGAGATGGCGAGGAAGGCGCGCTACCTGAACTGTTGCCAGAGCTCAACGAAGAAACCGCAGAGGCTAATACATCTGTAAGCATTGGTCTTGAGGAGTTGTTGTCGGGTTTTGTTTCGGTTATCAGTATCACCAGACAAACTGTATTACAAGGCTTGCCTGCAGATTTCACGCCGCAGGACACCGTATTAGAGATACCTGGAATAGAAGCAAGTGACATTGAATTAATTGAAGCCGTCAAAAGTTTGCGTCAGCAAGGATATAGAATTTCTATACAAAATGATCGTACCTTAGATACGATTAATTTTGATCTTGCCGACTATCTCAAAATAAACATCAATCATATTTCACGGCAGACCCTAAGCCAGTTGCAGCAGGATATCTCTGCTCATGACATAGCAACTATTGCGACCAATGTGCAGAATCCAGAGCAATATCAAAAGTGCGTTGATGCTGGCTTCCACTATTTCCAAGGGTATTTCTTTTTAAGCCGTCAGCATAAAACTCAAAAAGAGTTACCGGCAAATAAACTTAGCTTGCTCAGCCTGCTGGCGCAGACCTCAGATGCAAACATCGATATGGATAAAATTCGCTCGACGTTTGAACATGATGCAACACTCTCTTATTTGCTTATGCGCTTTATTAATAACCCTTTAATTAACAAGTCTCATAAGATCACCTCAATAAAGCATGCGTTAACTTATTTAGGTGAACTAATGCTGCGTAAATTTGCTGCCATTGTATCGATTGCACAACTCAATCAAGACAATGTCCAAGAGCTCTTGCAAGTGTCATTGGTGAGGGCAAAATACTGTGAATTGATTGATGCGGAGCTTACTGATTCTCAAGATGCGATGTCGGCATTTATGGCTGGGCTGTTTTCATTGATTGACGTCATTCTTGACCGAGATATGGCAGAGCTATTAGAACAAATACCCATATCGGCGAGCATCAACGAGGCACTATTGGAACAAACAGGACCGTACTATTCAATCTTAGCTAGCGTAAAGTCATTAGAGTCAAGCAGTTGGTTACCATTTAAAAAGGCCGCTAAAGATTTAAATATTGAAGAAGAGGATTTACATAAATATTATTTAGAAGCGGTTAAGTGGAATAACTTGCTACATCAAAGTCAGTCCAACATGTTCCCGCAGGCTAAACCTTAAGAACCTGTCTGCTACTCAGGCTCAATTTCACTCACATGACGATGCACTGAAATTAACGACCCAATAAGCCCTAGCGAAACCGAAAGGCCAAGCATAATCAATAGGGCTCTGGCGTCTAAGCCCGTAATATTTAGCTGGGTTTGATACAATTCCATAAACGACTCTAGGCTCCAGCCTATCCACCAAAGTATAATCGAAACGGTGATCCAAGCCATGATACCGCCGAGCAATCCAAACCAAAAGCCGGTATACAAAAAAGGGCGTTGAATAAACGCATCGGTAGCGCCCACTAGCTTCATTACTAAAATCTCGTCACGGCGATTTAAAATATTTAGTCGAATGGTGTTACCAATGATCAGCACCACTGCAAAAAACAACAGTACCGCCAATAAAAAAACTAATTCTTTCGCAATATCTAAAAGCGCATATAGCCTTTCCAACCACTCTATATCCAGTTTGCCTATCTCAACCTCGCGCTCCTTGCGTAATTTGTCTAGCAGCATAGCGGCTGCCGTTGGAGTAGCGTGTTTAGACGTCGGAATAACCAACACAACTGCCGGCAAAGGATTTTTATTCAGGTATTGAATCGCGTCGCCCAAACCCGAAAGGGCCTGAAACTCCTCCAGCGCTTCATCCGCAGATATATATGAAACACTGGCAATTTCATCCCACACCGACAAACGCGTTACCAGTTGCTGAGCATTCGCTTCACTTACATTGTCATTTAAAAATAAAGAAATTTCACTAGCTTGCTGCCACTGCTCAGATATTTGTTCAGCATTTTTAACTAGAATGTATAGCGTACTTGGCAAAGTCAAACTAAAGCCTAGAACACCAATGGTCATCAGTGACGCGAAAGGCGTCCTATATAGCTCGCCTAGACTATTAACGCCTTGGCGAAAATGATCTAGAAAAAACATAAAAAACCGCTGTACCACTCCCACGCGGTTGCCACTGGATGCCTGTTTTCTGCTTTTGAAGAGAATGCTCATAGCAAGCGCTCCTCTTCTGCTTGGTCTAGACCATCGGTGATCATTTTACCCTGCTTAAGGGTCAGCGTTCGATATTTCATTCGTGCAATCAAGCCTAAGTCATGGGTGGCGATGAATACCGATACGCCCGCTTGATTGAAGTCCTCAAATAAACGAATAATTTCCATCGATAATTTAGGATCGAGGTTACCGGTCGGCTCATCGGCAAGCAATAATGGTGGACGATTAACCACCGCTCTGGCGATTCCAACACGCTGCTGTTCGCCACCCGATAAGGTGATTGGAAGATTACGAGCCTTGTCTTTTAGACCCACCATTTCTAATGCGGCATCCACACGCTTCGCGATCACTTTACGGGTATAGCCTTCAATCACTAAAGGCAGAGAAACATTGTCAAATACCGACTTATCCATTAATAGCTGATGGCTTTGAAAAATCATTCCAATATCTCGACGGATATAGGCGATTTGCTTGCGAGTGATCGTAGAAAGGTTGTGCCCGTTGATCAATACGTTGCCGACGGTTGGACGTTCCATGATACTGATCAGTTTAAGCAATGTACTCTTACCAGCACCAGAGTGGCCAGTCAAAAAGGCCATTTCCCCCTGCTCAAGATGAAAACTCACTTTTGATAAGGCAGTATGCCCTCCAGGGTAGGTTTTACTTACTTGCTCAAACTTAATCATCGATACTTCTCAGCGCGTTTAATCCACTACTTTGGATAGTTAAATTATCAATACTATTGTTCGTCTTTTGTAGAATCAAAAAGTGCATCAACAAAAGCGGTGGCATCAAACTCACGTAAGTCATCTATTCCCTCGCCAATACCAATGTAGCGCACTGGGATGTTAAATTCATCTGCTAAGGCGAAAATAACGCCACCTTTAGCCGTGCCGTCGAGTTTAGTTAAATTAATGCCTGTGATCCCAACTGCTTCGTTGAATATCTTTGTTTGACTGACCGCGTTTTGCCCAGTGCTCGCATCGAGGGTAAGCATAATTTCATGAGGAGCTTCAGGGATTTGCTTTTTCATCACTCTGACCACTTTTTTAAGCTCTTCAATCAGGTTGTCTTTGTTTTGTAGGCGACCCGCAGTATCTGCAATAAGTATATCGGCGCCCTTTGCCTTGGCAGAAGCGACTGCATCAAAAATCACAGAGGCACTGTCAGAACCAGTAGGCTGTGAGACAACCGCAATATTATTGCGCTCTCCCCAAACCTGCAGTTGTTCGACCGCTGCGGCTCTAAAAGTGTCGCCGGCCGCAAGCATAACTTTCTTACCTTGGGCTTGGAATTGTTTGGCTAATTTACCAATAGTCGTGGTCTTACCCACGCCATTGACCCCTACCATTAATATCACAAAGGGTTGATTATTGCCCTGTGCATCCTTGCCGGTATTAAATTCTAGTGGCTTGCAAACTGGCGTCAGAATATCACGCATTTGTTGTTTTAAGAGGGCACCAAGCGCATCGCCATTCTTTAACTGCGACAGCTTCGCTTTTTCAGTCAGCTTGGTGATAATTTTAGTGGTGGTTCGCATGCCAACGTCGGCGACTAAAAGTTGTGTTTCTAAGTCTTCGTATAATTCCTCGTCTATCGCCTTACCTTTTAATAAAGCCACAAACCCACTGCCAATATTCTCTTTGGTGCGAGACAGGCCCGATTTTAAACGAGAGAAAAAGCCTGACTTCTGCTCAAGCTCAAGTGGAGCCTCCTTAGACTCTGCAACAAGCGCAGCGCTTGATGATGGCTCCAACTTATGTATCGGCTCACCGGTCGCATCAGTGGTTGCTAATTTAGCTTCTATGCTGTCACTTTGCATACTCGGCAGATTTTCCGGCGGCTCGACTGCATCAGTTCTTACTTCGCTGCCAGTTGAGACATCATTTTTAAGATCTGCGTGGTCAAGCTCTTGGCGCAGTTGGGCACCTTTATCAATGTCTTTGTCTTTCTGTTTGTCTTTGTTAAACCAATTAAACAACGCCTTTCCTCATTTTCTTGCTGTTACATTTAATACTCTTTACTCAGTGTTTTTATTCAGCTCTCAGTGCTGCAAGCGCCAACATCTAATAGTAATGCCCAGTCGATGGACGTATTCTCATTTAGATTTGTGGGAATTTTCAAGTACACTATACACAATTATGATAGCACCTTGGTTATACATGACGCCATCACCAAAAGCCCGGCCTCGCAACACGCGGAATGCTCACCGACCCAGTGCACGCTTCAAACCCGGCAATATTCGAATTATTTCCGGACAGCATCGTGGTCGAAAACTACCGGTTTTACTCGCAGAAGGCTTACGCCCGACTACCGACCGCGTCAAAGAAACCTTGTTCAACTGGCTGATGCAAGATATCGCCGGAGCAAAAGTACTCGATATGTTCGCAGGCGCCGGCAGTCTCGGATTTGAAGCAATTTCTCGTCAGGCGGCCTTTGTCACTATGATTGAAAACAACATTAAAAGCGCCGCACAACTCAAACAAAACATTGAAGTGTTAAAAGCAAAGCATCAATCTGAAGTAATTTGTGAAGATGCATTTGAAGCCCTGAAAAACAAGGATGAAAGCTACGATATTGTCTTCATAGACCCACCATTTCACAAAGGCTTCGTGATGCGGGCGGTAGACGCTTTGCTGATCAATAACAGCTTGAAACCTGGCGCGCTTGTGTATATTGAAAGTGAAGCAAGCTTTAACGAAAACTTGCACCCAAGCTTAATCAAAATTAAAGAAAACTCGACTCAACAAGTCAACTATCGCTTGTACCGAGTCGCTGAAAATTGAGTAACAGATTAAGCGCCTAGCACTCAATCCCTAAGCTACTCACACCCTGAGCAATAATGTCTTGGCGTAATTCCTTAATATCGTCAGCACTGAGTTTCTTTTGTTTGCATACTTCGAGCAAGGACTGCAAGGAGGCGATCTCAAAGGCCATTAACGGGTGGCTGTTTAATTCTGCACCCGTCAATTCTTGTTCTTGTGACACTACGATATGACGTTCAACACTACCTTGACTAAGTTTCGCTACCATTACCGCCGCCTGAGGCTCTTCATTTGCGATCAGTTGCAATACCGCACTGCAGGCCATACAAAAGTCGAGGGCCGCATATACCCCTAAATTATCGTAATCATCAACGCTAGGGGTTATTTCTTCGAGCTTTTCACCTTGTGCTTCGGTGTTTATCTTCATTGCTCTATTGCTTGAGACTTCCCACAATAGCTTGACTAAATTATTGGCTGCTTCTGCATGCTCTAAGGCCATCGCTTCACAAAAAAGAACATAATTTGGTAGCATACGCTGAATAAGGGCACTGCTTAACACCAGTGCCCGAGCTTTATCTAGCTCTCTAATTTGCGCGAAGGAATTGAGCTTTGCTGTGTGTTTTATATTTGTCATTGTCATCTTAAAGTTGCATTAAATGCTTTGCATAGGAGCTTACACCATTGAGCAGCATTTGTATGGCGATCATCACCAAGATCATGCCCATCAGCCGCTCAACAGCGCGCAGTCCTTTTTCGCCCAACCAGCCATGGATTTTATTCGACATCAATAAAATAATTGCACTTGCAAACCATGCTGCCAACAAAGCAAGGCTCCATTGTGTCATTTGCTGTGGCTCTTGGTTAGCCAACAAAATGAGTGCTGCCATAGTAGATGGGCCAGCGATCATAGGCACTGCAAGCGGCACAATAAATGGCTCTTCACCTTGTGGTAAGTTCATCACGCCGCCGGGCTTAGGAAAGATCATGCGAAGCGCAATGATGAACAAAATAATACCACCGGCAATGCTGACCGTTTCTTGCTCAATTTGTAAAAAGTCTAATAAGGCTTGGCCACTGTGCAAAAACATCATCAAGATGATCAGGGCAATCAGCAGTTCTCGCATCACGACTTTCGTTTTGCGAGCCGGCTCAATACCTTTTAACACCGACATAAATATCGGTAAGTTGCCTAACGGATCCATGATTAAAAATAACATGGTGGCTGCGGCGAGGGTTTCTATCATCAAAACGAAAATACGTCCTTTATTTTATTCACAAATAATTAGACTTATTGCTAATCTTTTGTCAAACACTGTCGTTATATTATAGACCGAATCACACCTTAACTTTGGAGAAGATGCATGTCTCTTATGACTGTCAACCAAGTCGCCGAATTTCTTTCTGTACAAGATTTGCGGGTTCAGCGACTCGAGCGCGAAAGCCTTTTACTAGCCAAAGACAAAGACGCCGACGGCAATCCTTTGTTCGATCAAATCGATGTCGAAAAATATAAAGAACTTGCAGAAAGACTGGGCGGCTTATAGTCACTATATGCCGACCTTGAGACTTCTGCTAAGTTCTTTTTCATATAATCGTATTTACTTTATTTTGTCAGCAGTGCGCAAATACTTCTGATACCAATGCCAGTGCCACCATTGGGCATAATGTCACTGCCGTCTCGATTGTAGGCAGCGGCTAAATCGATATGTAACCAACCTTTACCTTCAGCATTCACAAAGCGCGATAAAAACCCAGCTGCATTCGATGCCCCACCTGCCCCACCGCCCTTTTGTGCGCGACTATTCGCGGTGTCGGCAAATGGTGATGGACATTTGTTTCGATGTTCTGGCGTTAGCGGCAGCGGCCAATGTGGCTCATTTACGTCTTCGCTTAATGCAAGAAACGTATTACGAAGCTGCACATCCATACTAAACACCGCATTATACTCTCTGCCCACCGCCGCAACCGCCGCACCAGTCAGAGTAGCTGCATCAACAATGATTGCCGCGCCCGACTCAGTAGCGGCCATCAAGCCATCGGCTAAAACTAAGCGCCCTTCAGCGTCGGTATTTACAATTTCAACTGTCGTTCCGTTTTTGTAGGTAATAATATCACCCAGTTTATAGGCATGACCGCTAATCAAATTTTCTGCACAGCATAAATATAGTTTTATGCGTTTATTTATGCCCTGCATGATCGCTAATCCTAACGCAGCAGTCACCGTAGCAGCGCCGCCCATGTCGCATTTCATGTCAAGCATTCCCTCGCTACTTTTGATGCTATAACCACCGCTATCAAATGTAATGCCCTTGCCGACCAACGCAATCTCAGTAGGCGCCTGCGCATTACCCGTGGGATTGTAGTCAATTTCTAACAAAACCGGAGGGCGCTCGCTGCCGCGGCCGACCTCATAAATCCCCTGCCACCCTGCTTGTTGTAGCTCTTCACCGGTCCAGGTCTTAACCGCAGCAGTACTTGGCGCTAAACTGCAAATCCAAGCTGAGGCTTGGGCAGAGAGTGACTCAGGACTGAGTTGCTCTGGGGTTTGATTAACTAGGTCGCGGGCAAAGGCAAATGCTTTGTACAGGTTTTCCAGATTGGCTGTGTCTGCATTTTCAACCCAGTGCACTCGATTGCTTGATTTAGGTCCACCAAAACTTCGAGCAAACGCCCACTGCTGCTCCATGTGCCAGTCGCCAGTAAGTGCTACATCACCCGCAAGCATTGAAAATAACCGCCGCGCACAAAGACTTATCGTATTCAGCGATAAATCACTATCGCCAATATGAATCGTTGCGCCTTTAGCATCCCATGAAATAGGTAATCCAGCTTGAATATGAGCGGGTAACTCAGATTGTGTAAGTTTTACTACAAAAGTAGACATTCTTCCTCCAGAATAAAGCACGGCTTTGTGAAGCACAGATAATAACAACTAGGATAATACCAAATGTATCGGTTTACATCTGCGTTAATTCGCGGCAAGTTGATAAAACGTTACAAACGATTTTTAGCGGATGTTGAGCTGGAGTGTGGGGAATTGCGCACGGTTCATTGCCCAAACACCGGCGCGATGACCGGTTGTGCTATTCCTGAAGTCACTGTATTTTTGAGTACCAGTGATAACCGTAAACGAAAGTACCCGAACACTTGGGAATATTCCTGTGATGCAAATGGCTATTTAATCGGCGTAAACACGGCTAATGCCAATAAAGTAGTGCGCGCTGCCTTACAAAACAAACAGATACCCGAACTTGCTCATTACTCAAATATCTACCCTGAAACAAAGCATGGTGAAAGCCGTATTGACTTTATGTTGCAAGAAGATGGCGCACCAGACGCATATATCGAAGTAAAATCTGTTACCTTAGCAGAGCAACAAACTGCTTTATTTCCAGATACCATTACAACAAGAGGGCGCAAACATTGCTATGAATTGGCTGAAATTGCCAAGCAAGGGCACAAGGCATTTTTGTTTTTTTGTATTCAGCGTGAAAATATCACTCAATTTAAAATTGCTGAAAAAATTGATCCCGACTATGCTAAAGCTATTGAATATGCGAAAGAAAGTGGCGTTACTATACTTGCCTACTGCTGCAATATGACACGGTTGGGCATTGAAATTACGTATCCAATAGACATTCTTTAACAAAAAAAGATTGCAATTTTCAGAAAAAAGACCATATTACCGCCCTCAATTTTTTACGGAGTGAAAAAACAAGGCATAAAATTTAATGCTGTGTTAGTTTTCAGTCATATGGACGATACATGTAGTGAGATGAGTCTGACGACTCAGTTGCCAATACGGACGGCATAAGTGGTTTACATGTTTTTTGCTTAGGAGAATGGCAAATGCCAACAGAAAAAGCCAAATCGATCGGATTGCTCGCGTTAGCTGAGTTATCGCCTTATCAAGAAAAGGCCGGCGAAGAATATATGAACGATGCTCAATTAGGGCATTTCAAAAAGATATTGTTTGCTTGGCGCGACCAACTTAGAAAAGAAGTCGACAGAACTGTACATCATATGCAAGACGAGGCCGCAAACTTTCCTGATCCTGTAGACAGAGCTGCTCAAGAGGAAGAGTTTAGTCTAGAGCTACGTACTCGTGACCGCGAAAGAAAGCTTATTAAGAAAATAGAAAAGACACTCAAACGCATCGAAGAAGACGATTTTGGATTTTGTGATTCTTGCGGAATTGAAATTGGTATCAAGCGTTTAGAAGCAAGACCAACGGCCGATTTATGTATTGACTGTAAAACCATGGCCGAAATCAAAGAGAAGCAGTTGCAGGGTTAATGCCTAACACCACGTTTCAAAAGAAAATCTTTAAGGTAGGCCCTTGGCTTACCTTAGTTTTTTTTGCCAAGCACGACGTAATGATACCCTTGCAATAGCTTCAGGATTTGGCACACTTGGCAATCTATGCTGCGCGAACATCCACTTTCAAATAATTCTAAATTACTTCCTCAACCTTATGTTGGGCGATTTGCGCCATCCCCTTCAGGCCCTTTGCATTTTGGCTCATTGGTTTGTGCACTAGCAAGCTTTTTACATGCTAGGCAGGCCAATGGAACATGGCTTGTGCGCATAGAAGATATTGATACGCCTAGAGTCGATACAAGCACGATACCGATTATACTGGACAGCCTACTCGCACATGGTATGCAGTGGGATGCGCAACCAATCTATCAAAGTCAGCGATGTGAACACTATCAACACATCATCAATACACTTGCTGACAAACTCGAAGTCTACGCGTGTAAGTGCAGTCGAAAAAACATTAGAGCAAGATCTGAGCATTATGATCAGCACTGCAGGGACTTGAACTTACCCTTTAAAAATTATGCGGTACGTTGGAAAAACAATATCCAGCGCACACGTTTTTGCGATTTGCACTATGGCATGCTCGACATCAGTAACCATGTTGTTAAAGAAGATCCTGTGCTCAAACGTGCTGATGGCGTGTATAACTATCTCCTAGCAGTGGTTGCCGATGACCTAGAGCAGCAGGTTACTCATGTGGTGCGAGGCGCAGATTTAATTGATACCACACCTTTGCAAATAAGTTTTTTTGAAGCCTTACATGCGATATCCCCAGCATATATGCATATTCCATTGGCGGTGGACATGCATGGTCAAAAGCTTTCCAAACAGCAGTGCGCACCGGCGCTTGACAGCCATCAAGCGATTCATAACTTAAAAAACGCATTGGTATTTTTAGGTTTACCTGCTGCCACCCATAGTAAAATAGACAATGTTGATACTTTACTTAACTGGGCAATTGAGCATTGGCAACCTCAATTAATGGGTTTACAAACAGAAATTCTGGTTTCACAAACAAATGGCGTATACTGCACAAAGAATTAGTCAAAATCCAGTGCACTAAAAGGTAAATTTACATACATGGCAAGCAGCCCAACAGAAAAACCATTGCGACTCGAAGCAAGTATAATAAAGCGCGATGACCATTCAATGCGACTAAGCGACCTTACGCCAAACACGCAAAAAGTATTACGTACTCTCACCGACCATGACTATGAAGCTTATGCGGTTGGTGGGTGCGTCAGAGACCGTTTGTTGGGGCTCACCCCAAAAGACTTTGATGTGGTCACCAATGCAACCCCTGAACAAATCAAAGCATGTTTTCGCAACTGCCGTTTAATTGGACGCAGATTTAGATTGGCGCACATTACTTTTGGAAGAGAGATTATTGAGGTGGCAACCTTTAGAGGGCACCACGATGAAGACGCGAAAGATAATTTGGCAAAACAGTCTAGCGACGGTCAACTTATTCGCGACAACATTTTTGGCAACATTGAAGAAGACGCTGCACGCCGGGATTTCAGTTTTAACGCAATGTACTTCGATGCTCGCACTGAGAATATTTTAGATTTTGCCGACGGTATGCATGCAATAACAACTCGCAGCATAGAAATGATTGGCGATAGTGAAATTCGCTTCAGGGAAGATCCGGTAAGGATGATCAGAGCTGCTCGTTTTAGCGTCAAACTGAATATGATTATTCCTGATAAAATGCAGGCTATCATTAAAGAGCACGCGCATTTGCTGGCAAATATACCACCTGCTCGACTGTTTGAAGAAGTCAGCAAACTGTTGTTGTCGGGCAATGGTGTCCTGACATTCAAGTGTTTGCAAGATTTAGGACTGTTCAAAATTCTCTTTCCCGCTTTAGAAGGTTCATTGCACGACCCGAAAGGTAAAGAATATCAACTGATTACAAAAATGCTGCACAATACCGACGAACGGCTTGCCAGCGGGCAGCGTATTACCCCTGCGTTTTTGTATGCGACGGTACTTTGGTACCCTATGGAAGAGCGCGCTCAGCAGCTTATTTTTGACGGCCAGCTGAGCCCTCATGATGCTAGCAACATAGCCACCGGAGAAATAATTCACCGGCAAGTTCAACGCATTATGGTCCCCAAACGATTTACTATTCCAGTCCGTGAAATGTGGACATTACAAAGCCGTTTGAGTAGACGTTTTGGTAAACGTCCTTATCAACTGCTTACTCATCCGAGGTTCAGAGCTGCTTACGACTTTTTGTTATTAAGAGGCCAGGTTGAAGGCGGAAATTTATTGGAACTTGCCGACTGGTGGACCCAGTTTCAAGAAGCGGATGCCGATCTTCGTGCAGCTATGATAAAAGCTCTGGGCGGTAACAGCGGCTCTTCACGTCGCAAAAAATCGCGGAAGCCACGCCAATGATGTCTGATATAGCCTACGTAGGCTTAGGTAGCAACTTAGCATCACCCAGCGAGCAATTAAAAAGTGCGCTAGTCGAACTTCATCAGCATGAGCAAATTTGTGTGCAGGGCTGCTCTCATTTATATCGCAGCGCACCTATGGGACCAAAAGATCAACCCGACTATGTAAATGCCGTGTGTCAGCTTACGACATCTTTAAGCCCAATTGAGCTGCTTGACGTGTTACAAGCCCAAGAATTGAAGCATGGTAGAGAGCGTTTAGGCGAAAAATGGGGTCCTCGTACCTTAGACTTAGATTTGTTAATGTTCAATGAACTTCGCATGCAATCTGAGCGTTTAACACTGCCACACTATGGCATAGCGCAGCGCGAATTTGTGTTAGTACCGCTGTTTGAAATTGCACCAGATTTAATCATGCAGGACGGACAAAAGCTCTCCACATGGGTAAGCAAATGCAGTTTAACTGGTTTAAAACGTCTTGCGGACAAAATTGACTTTGCCAGTATTGCTGCATAAATAGAAAAACCTGATCAGTAAAAGGGCTGAACATGAAAAAAATAACCGTTTCAAGCTTGTTAAAAATGAAAGCAGAACGTCAAAAAATCGCAGCATTAACCGCTTATGATGCCAGCTTTGCGAAGCTTTTTGATGAACAAAATATCGATGTACTGCTAATTGGCGACTCTTTGGGCATGGTACTGAAGGGCGAAGACAGTACCCTCGGGGTGACAATCGCTGAAATTGCTTATCACACGCAATGCGTAAGCAATGGCGTTGAGCGAGCATTTGTGATTGCCGATATGCCATTTATGAGTTACGCCAACGAGCAACAGGCCTATGAATCAGCTTCTCAACTAATGCGCGCTGGCGCGAGCATGGTGAAGGTAGAGGGCGGTGAATGGCTGCTCTCTACGATTTCAGGTTTAGTGGAGCGCTCTGTGCCGGTTTGTGGCCACTTAGGTTTAACGCCGCAGTCTGTCAACGTACTAGGAGGATTCAAAGTACAGGGGCGCAGTGATGAACAGGCAGATGCTTTACTTAAAGCAGCCCTTGCCCTGCAAGCAGCAGGCGTTCAACTATTAGTACTTGAATGCGTGCCGTCATCGCTGGCAAAACAGATAAGTGCAGCATTACAGATTCCGGTGATCGGAATTGGTGCCGGTGTCGATACAGATGGCCAAATACTTGTCATGCATGACATGCTCGGCATCAGTGCTAACTATATGCCAAAATTCAGCAAGAACTTTTTAACACAAACGGGTGATATACGTAGCGCCGTCTCAAGCTACATCGAAGACGTAAAATCAAATACATTCCCCGGCAGTGAACACTGGTTTAATTAGGGCTTAGGGCCAATTGCAAAGTTAGAGAAAAGCAATATGCAAGTTGTAAGTAAGGTTAATGAATTACGTGAAATCCGCCGCACCTGGCAGTCTGCTAGAGAAGTGATTGCCTTTGTACCTACCATGGGCAATCTCCATCAGGGGCATCTTAAATTGGTCGATGAGGCCAAAAAATCTGCCACCAAAGTCGTCGTATCGATTTTTGTTAATCCTCTGCAATTTGGACCGGATGAAGACCTAGATGCCTACCCCCGAACACTGGAGCAAGACAAACAGTCTTTAGCAGCTTTAGGGGTGGACGTCTTATTCATGCCAAATGCCGAGGATATTTATTCTCGAGGATTAGAGCAGCAAACATTCGTAGAAGTACCGGGGCTTTCTTACATGATATGCGGTGCGTCGCGTCCAGGACACTTTAGGGGCGTAGCCACTATCGTGTGTAAACTATTTAACATGGTCCAACCTAATCAAGCATATTTTGGTGAGAAGGACTTTCAGCAGTTACAAGTGATAAAAGCCATGGTCACTGATTTATCAATGAATTTGAGTATTCATGGCGTTGCTACAATGCGAGAAGCAGACGGCTTAGCAATGAGCTCTCGAAATCATTATCTGACGCCCGAACAGCGAAAGCTCGCGCCAAGTTTATATGCCATCATCACGAAAATGACGCATGAAATAGAGAGCGGCAGAAGAGACTTTACAAACATGCTGACTGAGGCTAAGGCCGCTCTTATCGATAACGGATTAAAGCCCGATTACGTTGAAATTAGAGCCAGCAATAGCCTACTGCAGCCGGGCCACGAAGATACCGAATTGGTGATCTTGGCAGCGGCGTTTTTGGGTAAAACCCGGCTTATCGACAACATACAAGTAAAAATATAAAACAGCGATTGGTGTTGCTAATTGCGACTGAGTAATTGAGCGGCTTGCTTGGCAAAGTAAGTCAAAATACCATCTGCACCGGCTCGCTTAAACGCTAACAATGATTCGAGAATCACCTGCTCTCTATTCAGATAACCCTTTTCAAAGGCGGCCTGATGCATCGCATATTCACCGCTAACTTGGTATGCAAAGGTTGGTACCTTAAGTTCAGACTTACAGCGTTGCACGATATCAAGATAGGGCATACCGGGCTTGACCATTACCATATCGGCACCCTCTTCTAAATCTAAGGCAATTTCATGCAGGGCTTCATCTGAGTTCGCCGGGTCCATCTGATAAGATTTTTTATCACCACCTTTGATATTGCCAGACGAACCTACTGCATCCCTAAAAGGTCCATAGTAGCTTGACGCATATTTCGCAGCATAAGCCATAATGCAGGTATTTTCCCAGCCCTCTGTCTCAAGAGCCATGCGAATAGCACCAATGCGTCCGTCCATCATATCGGAGGGCGCCACAATGTCAGCACCGCTCTCGGCATGGGACAAGGCTTGTCGAATCAAGACCTCAGTTGTTTGATCATTTAATACGTAACCCTGCTCATCAATAATGCCGTCTTGGCCATGCACAGTAAAGGGGTCAAGTGCAACGTCGGTAATCACTAAGATACTATCGCCAAAGCGCTTTTTTAAAGCACGAGTCGCCATTTGGGCTATACCCTTAGGATTAAATGCCTCTCCTGCACTCAAGGTTTTATGTTCTTGCGGCGTAACTGGAAAGATTGCATAACTAGTGATCCCTAGCGCAAGGCACTGATTCACCTCTTCGAGCAATAGATCGATACTTAAACGCTCAATTCCGGGCATTGATTCGATGCTTTGGCGTTGGCCTGTGCCAGGTAAAACAAACATAGGAAAAATAAGGTCAGATACCAATAAATGATTTTCGCAGACTAAACTGCGAAGCGCTTGGGTGCGACGCAAACGTCGAAGACGTGTATGAGGAAACATAGCTATCCTTTCTTTAGCTAACAGTTAAGGCAAGGTGCAGATGTTAGCATGATCAATAATTGAGGTCATTTGTTCTAGGTATTTGTTATGTCGTCGCAAGCAAGAATGTTACTTGGGGCAACTTACGATATTTTTGCAATGACCTTATTGCGGCCAGAAGATTTTGCTTCGTATAGCAGCTTATCGGCACAAGCGAGTATCTGGGCCTGCTCATCGTCATTGCTCATAATTCTAGCCGTTAAACCTATGCTAACCGTCATTTTAAGTGTCTTGCCATCAAACTCAGTCACCGAATCTTCAACTGCTTGGCGTACCTTTTCCATCAAGGTCGCGGCGCCATCAATCTCTGTGCCAGGCAGAATCACCACAAACTCTTCCCCACCATAGCGGCATATGATGTCTGACGGCCGCTGAATATGGGTTTGTAAAGTTTGCGCAAATGACTTTAAACAAGCGTCCCCTGCCACATGTCCATGTGTATCATTCACTTTTTTGAAAAAATCAATATCCAGCATGGCTAAACTAAGATATCGCTGCTCCCGTCTGCTTCGCCGGGCTTCTGCTAAAAGACGCTTGTCGAAATATCGTCGATTCATCAGCCCAGTTAAAGCGTCGATAGCACTGAGTCTTTCAAGCTCATGATTAGCATCTGATAACTCTCGCATAGCGATTTCGAGCTCCAAGGTGCGTTCTTCAACGCTATATTCTAATGCCTGTTTAGATTCTTCTTGAAGTTGTAACAGCTCATCCTTTGCCGCAATCGCTTGCTGTTCATTTTCGAGAGCTTGCGCCCGCGCTTCTGAAGCCACTTTATATTGATTGCTAAAGCTCATCGCCAAGGCCAAAGCCAAAAACAAAGTCTCGGCAATCGCACCAACCATTATCAAATAACTTGAGTCCATGGGGAGTTCAAACCAACCCAAGTTTTCAACGGTAAGCCCAGTTACGGCTATCAGCAATGCCGCCCAAGCTGCCGTAAAATATCGAGCAATAAGTTGACCTTTAAATGCAAGGATTAAGCTCGACGCCAAAATAAGCGGAGAAATAAGCGCAATCAAAATTAAAATGCTTTTCAACATCAGTGCGTAGGGCAATACAAACACCATGGCTAACAGAAAAACAAACGACCACTTGACCATATTAAGCCACCTTTCAGCGTACTTAGCGGTATTTTTTAAGTCTAAAACTTGGATGGTAAACATAATGATGAGAATCATGGTTGAGCAGGCAAAAAATGCCATAGCGCGTTCTTGGAACCATGTGTTCTCAGACCAAAGATACCGAAAGCCTAAACCATGGAGCGTTGCCACAACTAATGCCAAGCTGATCACGTAAGCGGTATAAACAGCAAACGTTTGGTTGCGAGTACTGACAAATATAAATAGGGTAAACAAGGCCATCGCTATCATATACCCAAAAAACAGGCCCATGAACAAGGTGTATGAACCGCTATACTCAATAAAATCACTTTCTTGCCAAAAACGCATAGGTACTTTTATTGGGCCTGCGCTTTGTACGCGCAAATATATCGTCAAGTCTTTGCTGTATGCCGTAATTGGAAATAAAAACTGCTCATACTGGATGGGTCTGCGTTGAAAAGCTTGAGCGTCGCCAACGCTAAAAGTAACGGCCATATCGTCGGGGCGTTGTGGGTAATGATTAAACACCCACATTTCAACGTGATCTAACAACCCATAGTTAATTTCTAATAGATACTGACTGTTTTGCTCTAAGGGCTCAGGCTGGATGCGAAACCAGTATGGGCGATCTGATAAACCCAAATTTTCCTCAAGCAAAGGCCGCCACTGGGCCGCAGCTAGCAATTTCACTTGCTCAATATCTAAGTTTTGCTCAGATTCATATGTTGCTGCGCCGAGCAAAAAAGATGTGTCAAATTTAAGGTGTTTGCCTTCGATTGTGGCGCTTAAGGAAATACTTAATATAAGCAATCCCATCACAAAAAGCGCAGCAATAACGGCTATCCAGTAGCTTCTGCCATTAGGGATGAGTTGATCAGAGCGCATCCATTTCCTTATGATTTAAATAAGTTACGTGCGTTTTCAAAAGCGGCTTCTGCTACTTCTTGCAATGAAACCTGTTTGATATCAGCCACTTTTTGAGCAATAGCGCTGATATATTTTGGTGTATTTTGTTTTGCACGCGGTTTAACGTTTTTTGGAAACAAATAAGGCGCATCGGTTTCTAGAAGTAAACGGTTCATTGGCAACTGTTTTACCGACTCCTGCAGGGCATACCCACGTTTATCGTCACATATCCAACCCGTTATTCCGATATAACATCCCATATCCAAATATGCCTTCATTTGCTCTGTGCTGCCCGTGAAGCAGTGAGCCACTAAAAATGGCAGCTTTTGAAAGACTGGCTTAAGCATTTTACACTGCTGTTCGAAAGCATCTCGCTCATGCAGGTAAACGCCCTTTTGACACTCTAAAGCAAGCTGTAGTTGCGCATCGAAAGTACGGATTTGATTTTCAGGCGTAGAAAAATTTCGGTTAAAATCCAGTCCACATTCGCCCACCGCGCATACGGCTTTATCGGCTAATAAGCCACGAAGTTGAGTCCAAGTGTCTTGAGAAGTATGATCAGCTTTGTGGGGGTGCACGCCAGCGGTAAGGTGCAAATTGACATCGGGGTTGTTGTTTTGTTTAGCAAATTTGACAGCGGCAAATGATTCGTCAAGATCGCTGGCAATAATCAGTAAATCGGTAACATTATGTTCGAAGGATTCTGCCAGTACCGCTTTTTTATCAAAGCGCGGGTCCATTAAGTTTACCCCAGCATCAAACCAGCGCATTTACTTAACTCGCTTGACTCTTACTCGTCTATTGCTGTCTTCCTTCCCTAAAAAGTGTGCTGAAAAGGCACCCTTTTCGATATACACAGACATTCCGTCTTTGATGCGCAAGCGACTGCTTTCTGTTTCTCTCCAGATTTGTCCATTAGCCAATGTGAAGGTTCGAATATTGCGCTTGTTTTCTGTTACCGCTTCAATCACCGAATCAATTCGTGTTAACTCTTCGTTTTTATCGTCAATGTCTAAATCTTCCGCACCGAAGCGATCAATTAAATTCTCTTGTGTTTGTGTCTGCGTGCTCGGTTTAACTGCGACCGAGTCAAGCTCATTAGTTGGTACGTTCATAGGAGGGGTCGCAACGACCGGCGGTGCCGTGATGCTGATGCTTTGTGGCACTTCAGTCTGACTGCTTTGTGCTAGCTCAGAATCAACTTCAGTGTCGATATTGACTGAGCCAGACTTCGATATTGTAAACAATTCGTCGTAACAAATTAATCGCAGTAAATCATTTTCAGTCTGCGCACACTTTTCGATGCTTTGAGTACTTTGCGCCTGTACAAATTGAGCGCAAAATACCAGCGCACATAACATTATTATTCTCATTGCTCTGACTCCGCCTCTTGCTCTTGTTCTTCGGGTGTCTGCTTTTTAGTATAAAAACTCCCCACAATCACGCCTATTTCAAACAGCAACCACATTGGCAAGGCCAGCAGTGTTTGCGAAATTATATCTGGGGGCGTAAGCAGCATGCCGACCACAAATACGCCAACGATCACATACGGGCGTTTTTTGCGCAGATTGTCGGGCGTAGTAACGCCAGTCCAACACATCAAGATAATAGCGACCGGAATTTCAAACGCTACACCAAAGGCAAAAAACAATTTAAGTACAAAATTGAGATAGCTGGATATATCAGTGCTAATAAGCACGCCTTCTGGAGCAACGCTATTGAAAAACATAAACGCAAGCGGAAATACCACAAAATAAGCAAAGGCCATACCCGAGTAAAACAACAGCGTACTGCTGATTAACAAAGGAGCGACCATTTTCTTTTCGTTGCGATATAAGCCCGGTGCGACAAAGCCCCATACTTGATACAGTACAACTGGAATTGCGATAAAAAATGACAGCACTAAAGTTAATTTAAAGGGAGCTAAAAAAGGTGACGCAACGTCAGTTGCAATCATATTTGAGCCTTCAGGCATGCTGGCAAGCAACGGTTGTGCTAGGTAAGTGTATAGGTCTTGCGCGAAGTAAAATAAACACACAAACACGACCAACACGGCTAATAGCGCTCTTAAGATGCGTGTTCTGAGTTCGATAAGGTGTGAAATAAACGTGCTTTGCTCTGACATACTATTTATCTTTCGACATGGGTGCAGGGCTTGCTTGTGGCTCGATATCTTTTTCCAAAACGCTATCTTGAGCTGCCGGTTTTGCTATTGCTTTTGGGCTTTCGGGCATTAGATCGCTGTTCACATCAGGGGCATCTGATTCGTCGCCCTTTTTATATGGCTTTTGGACTGAAGCGGCGGCGGCTTTGAGTTCATCAACACTCCGTTTAATATCTCCACCAATGTTCTCCATACCCATCTTCTCAGCTTTTTTTAAATTCTCGTGTAACTCATGCGTTTTCAACTGTTGCGACACTTCTTCCTTGAAGCCATTCGCAACACTTTTTATGGATTTTATCGTGTTAGCGGTCGACCGTAAAAATGCCGGCAAGCGCTCAGGACCGATAACCAATAAGGCAATCACCCCGATGACTAATAATTCCCAAAAACCAATATCAAACATATATATTATTCTTTATCAGGGGCTTTTTCTTTTTGTTGAGATGATGGTGCTACCGTTTCTTGGTCTTTTTTATTTTCGACCGCTTGAAAATCAGCGTCCTTTTTTTCTTCATCATCGCTCATTGCATTTTTAAAGCCTTTTAGCGCAGAGCCCAAATCACCGCCGACATTACGCAATTTCTTAGTGCCGAATAACAATACTACGATCAATAGTATGATCCCAATTTGCCAAATACTAATTCCCATTAGGGTCTCCCGTTGTCTTAACCATACGAAGGCCACCTCAAATAATTGTAAATAATTGTTTAATGTGGTCGTATTACACTATATCTGTCGAGTATAACATCGGATACACTCAGGCATCATAAAAATTTGATGGGTACATCTGCACTTTATGAAGGTTAATAGGGTTAGAGAGCTAGAGCAAAGCATGCGCAGCGTTTGTCTGTGTTTGATTTGCGTTGCGTCTTTTTCGGTTACAGCCCAAGAAACCGAAGCGCCAAAATCTCCCACCTTTGAGTCTCGCTATCGTTATTGCACCGAACAGCAATGGCTTGATCATGCTTATTGCTACCTAAATTATGGGGTTGATTCAACAGCAAATACAATAAACAGCTGGTTTTTACACAGTGACAATATCGACGACTTGGCAACCACTACTGGACGTTTACGGTTTGGATGGGAGCCCCGCAGCGGCGCCTTAAATCAGTTCGACTTTCGCTTTCGGATCCGAGCCAAACTACCTGGATTAAAAGATCGGGTAGAATTATTGCTATCAGATGAAGAAGACACAATTAGTCAACAGGGCATAAAAGCGGCTCAAAGTAGAGAGCTCAATGAAAGCGACCGAGCAGTTGTGGCTTTGCAGTTTAAGCAAAATAAAGATGACCATATGTCGTATCGAGTGGGCTTTGGTCGTGGCAGTCAGATATATACTCGGGCGCGATACAACAATGACTTTAGTTTAAGCGAAACCACAAAATTTATATATTATGCGGAAGCAAATTACTATTCTGGGGACAAATTAGGCTTTGAAGTAGATGGCGTAGTCAGTAGCCAACTATCAGACAATACCGCCCTTGAACTTAGTAATAGCTTTCAGTATCGAGACAATCGTGAAAATTGGTTTTGGCGCCATGAGCTGCGTTATTTGGTTTTAGCCAAAAACGATACTAGCTATTTGTTTACTGCGATGATTGATGGATTGAGTCAACCCACCTACCGTCGAGAAAGTATGTTAGTCAGTGCGCGCTACAAAAGAAAAGTATTGCGCGAATGGCTATATATGGAGATTGAACCATTTATAATTTGGCTTAGAGAAGAAGACTTTAGAACATCTTACGGGATTGCTTTGCGAGCTGAAGTGCATTTTTCAACCTAAATGCCAACTATCTAGGGTCTGAATCAATACACTCTTGTCGACTTGTTTGGGCATGATGATATGCCAGAAGCTTTGGATAAGCGGTCAAATCATAGAGCTCACGAAACTTTATCCAGTCGAGCATCGCAAATAAGCTCATCCCCAGAAAATTCCACTTCGCAAATGCATTTGATTCTATAACTTCCTCTAAATGCTTGAGCACCGCTTCAATACGTTCATTCTGGAGCCTAAAGTAAAGCGCGTCTTGCTCGATGTTTACTTTCGATAAGCGTAGCAAAAATAAATTCACTAAAGAATCGTTTGCAGAATCAATCGACGTTAGCAAGTTTTGTTGAGCGAAATCTAATGGGCAAGCCCGTTTTTTGTCGACCAGATATTGAAAAATCATTCGCGAATCAAACACTACCAGTCCGTCATCATCGAGCATGGGAATTTTTAAAGTAGGGTTTTGTTTGATAAGCATCGCACGATCTTCGCTAGCGTAAACATCAACGATAACAAATTCATAGTCCATTTCAGCCATAAGCAATCGTAGACGCCTAGCATATGGTGAAGGCATAGAGCCGTACAATGTCATCATAATTAACGCACCTGCACTAAAAGTGTCTAAATACTAAAAGATGAGCCACATCCGCATGTTGTCGTTGCGTTTGGATTTGTCACTAAAAACCGAGAGCCTTCTAAACCGTCTGTATAATCGACTACACCGCCCACTAAATATTGCAAGCTCATGGGATCGACAACTAGGATAACGTTGGACTTTTCTATCGTCATGTCACCCTCGTTGACTTTTTCGTCAAAGGTAAAGCCATACTGAAACCCAGAACAACCGCCACCCGTCACATACACTCGTAATTTTAAATTAGGGTTTTCTTCTTCAGCGACAAGGCTAGCAACTTTTTTTGCTGCTGCATCTGAAAACTCAATGGGCATTGCCATTTCAACTGACATGCATACTCTCCAAAATATCGCTTTGATCGCACCTTTGCTTAAAAAAGGCACTCATAAAAATTTCGCTAAGTAATTAGCTACTAATTGACGGCGGATTATGTAATACCTGAGTGATTTAATCAAGTATTCACTGGATTTGATTGAAGGCTTCATCCCAAGAAATAACGCTTGTATAACGACCTCTACGACGGTTGTATTTATATACGTCGGTGACAATTTCAAAGGCTTGCGGCTGAAAATTTTCAGGTAATGTAATGCTCGTACTAATGACTTGAAAATACCTAAAACCATAGTTCAAGGGTGTTTTCGGCTCATCTTGCAACTCACTTAAATCAAAGCTCGCAGGTGATCCATTCAGACTACCGCTAAGCTTGATCATTAAATCGCCTTTTATCGTGGCTTTGATATTTTCATGTTGAAGTAAGATCATACTGACTGAATAATTTTCATTACTAGGAGTCGGCAATACTTCAATGCGCTCAACCACAAAGCCATCTTGTGTTAGTTCTGGCGCCATGACTCTTTGATAAAATCCGATTTGTTCTTTTAGAGTGCTTTCACGAGCTAGGGCTTCCTGCATCGCATTTTGATTTTGTTGACTAGCCAAGTTTGCAACATCTAAGGCGATTTGCATGGCGTTTATGCGAGAGTTAAGAGACTGATTTTCAGAGGCGAGGTTCTCATTACTTTGCTGCATAACTTTAACTTCTTTTTGCAGTCCTCCTTTGTACCAAGAGGCGGTCACGTAACCCAGATAGAAAGTAATACCCAGTACGCTAAATACCAACGCGTAATATTTTACAAATCCTAGGGACTGTTTATCTACACCCAAATTCAAAAACCTCTCCTTTATTCAGGGAATATGCTACGCTATTTTAACGGTTTAAAAGAGTTTTGCCATGTCACTGCAATCCCTACGACAGGCTTTGTCACAACCAAGTACATCCATTCAGTTATGCCTTGTGGGCTTGGCAGGCGGACTGATGTCTGCTCTCATCATTATTGTATTTCGTTGGTTGTTGTCATTATTACACGTGTTGATGCTAGACGGAATTGGCAATTATCAACATCTCACTGACCTATATCGATTTTTGCTGCCCTTGGTTGCCGTAGGGCTAATCATCATCGTGGCCAAACTTACCGGTTTCAAACACTATCGTATGGGTATCCCCTTTGTGATCCATAGGGTGAAACAGTTTTATGGTCACATTCCCTTGCGCACCAGCATCAACCAATTTTTTGGTGGGATCTTAGCTTTAGCGAGCGGATTTGTTGTTGGCAAGGAAGGACCTACCGTGCATTTGGCTGCTTGGGCAAGTCATTTGGTTGGTCAGTGGCTACACGCGCCTTTTAATAGCTTACGGATTTTGGCAGGCTGCGGCATTGCTGCAGGAATTTCTGCAGCTTTTAACACACCCTTTGCGGCCGTTATTTTTGTAATGGAGGTGGTCCTTCGCGAGTATAAGGTGCATATTTTTGTACCCATTATGCTATCTGCGGCTTGTGGTTCAGTGCTGACGCGAGCCGTATTCGGTGATGTGAATGAACTCACTTTCTTACAATTTACGCCGGTTCCGATGTCGCAAATGCCCTATTTAATTTTAATGGGCATTGTGATTGGGATCGCCGCATCAATGTTTAATAAACAGTTAATGTGGACGATGCGACTATTCCGACCCGTGAATATGATTGGTCGCTTAATCATTGCAGCACTTATCACTGGTGCCTTTGGTTATTTTATGCCCGAAGCAATGGGCGCTGAATTTATCAATGTAAATAAGCTTTTTGCCAGCGATCCTGAATTAGGCATGCTGTTGGGTCTATTAGTCGCAAAATTTTTGCTGGCCATAGTCGCCATCGCATTAGGTGTGCCTGGCGGTATTATCGGTGCCGTGATGGTGATTGGAATGTTGCTAGGGGTAGCATTGCTGCAGCCTATTGCGCCTTGGCTAAACGAAGATATGACAACCACATATGCGCTGCTCGGACTCGCGGGATTTTTAGCTTCGGTGCTGCATGCTCCAATGGCTGCACTCTCGGCAGCAATGGAACTTGCCGCCAGCCCACAGGCAGTTTTACCATCAATGATAGTGATAGTAAGTGCTTACGTAACAGCAAAACAGTTTTGTTCAAACAAGTCGCTTTTCATTCAACAATTAGACTACCAAGGCTTACCCTATACAACGTCTGAGGTTCGCGACATGTTGCAACAAACTGGTGTAATGGCGATGATGAAAACAGATATTAAAGTGTTCAAATTTGCGGCGGACAAAACCCTTTATGAGCACCTTCAAGAGCATCCTGAACAAACCACAATCAATCAACATTCTGATGGCTTATCTTCCTGTCAAATTGTTGAGCTTAACGTCAGTTTACAAGACAATGAATCACCACTTACTATGCAGGACACACAAGTCCTTACCCAGCAGCACACGCTTGCAGATGTCTATGATGCCTTGCAAACTAGAAGGCAAGGAGCCGTTATTATTACCGGAATAGATGGGCTAGAAATAAGCGGCGTGATCACCTGGAACATGGTGCACAATTACATGCTAAGACAACAACACTGAGGACTTTCATTTGACGATATTGTGGCTAAAAGCCTTACACGTATTTTTTATGATCGCTTGGATGGCGGGGATTTTTTACCTGCCCAGACTGTTCGTTTATCACGCACAAACGAACGAACAAGTCGTTAAAGACCAATTTAAAATAATGGAACGTAGGTTATGGCTGTTTATAACGCCCTTTGCATTACTGACGTTAGTTTTTGGCCTTATCATTATGTATTTATATGGTAGCGATTGGCTAAAAGTCAGTGCTTGGATCCATGCAAAATTAGTAATCGTTGCGCTTTTTTATGTCTATCACATCTATTTATGGCATTTGGTGAAGGTCTTTGCAAAAGATCAGAACACTCATAGCCCTTTGTTCTATCGTTTTTTGAACGAAGCGCCAGTACTAGCATTATTAGCCATTGTGTTGCTTGCTATTTTAAAGCCCTTTTAGTCTGCTTGTTGCACAAAGGTCTCAAATTGGTTTGGTAGAAACCCCGCTAACTTTCCCGAAATATATACATATTGCTGCAGTGTGATATGCAAAGACTGAGCAATTATCGGCAGCTTTTCTTGAAGGTGATGTTCGCCGCGTTCCTCGGCCTGCTCGATTGCCGTTTGAGGGTCCGCAAAGGTAGTAAATACCAATAGGCAGTGCTTTAAATCCTTTGCCAAGGCCGGCGCATCCTCGGGACGTTTTGCTTGCATCTGCTTCCATGCCGAAGCCCAAAGTTTTTCACTTGATTGATGTGCTAACATCAAACCCGAGCAATACTCACTAAGTTCATGAGTATCATTTAAAGAGCGGTATTCTGCATAGCTTGGCAACTTCAAGCGTTGGTTATTCATACTGGCTAGCGTTTCTTTAAAAAAACCAAACAGCTGATCAAAAATAAGTTCGGTTTGCTCTGCGCTCTGAGCACTCTCGCTTAACTGCGGCCGAGCAGAAACTGTCCATGGTAACCAAGTATCAGGCATTGGGATCTCTGGGCTAGCGCAGGCGCCGGTGATCGCACCCTCAACAAAATAGCGTGAGCGCAAAAATTGGACATGTTGTGGCTGCTCATAGAGCGCTTGTAAATTCATAAATATAAAAGTTGGCAAGCATGAAATAGGCATGCCATCATAACTCAACAGATTCAGAACACCAAAGGAGATAGCATTTGCGTTCAGCCGTTAAGGGAATTATCGTCACTGCAGCGTTCATTGGTCCTGGCACAGTCACCACTGCATCATTGGTGGGCGCTCAACTTGGTTATCAACTAGTATGGGCTTTAGTTTTTGCACTTTTTGCAACGTGCGTCCTACAAGAAATGGCTTCACGCCTAGGTACGGTTACGCAATTAGGGCTATCACAAGCCATATTGTCTCAACATCAACATAAAGCCTGGAAACTGTTAGTAACAATCTTAATTTGTACCGCTATTGGCGTAGGTAATGCAGCTTATGAGGGTGGTAATCTTACTGGCGCCGCGCTGGGTCTCAGTGCAAGTTTTGGTGGCAGCATTGCTATCTGGTCATTAAGTTTAGGAGCTTTAGCGGCACTATTATTAATGAGCAATCAATATCGCATCATCGAACGCATATTAATAAGCTTAGTTGCCATCATGAGCTTTGTATTTTTAAGTTTAATGGTAGTCGCTGGTGTCAACCCTGATAACTTCTTTTCAGGGCTACGCCTAGACATCGGACTATTTAGCGACTACGCACTATTGCTAGCCATCATAGGCACCACTATTGTGCCTTATAATTTATTTCTGCACGCTTCTATGAGCGCGAAAGATGCGCGTCAGGGTCTTAAAGAGAAAGGTGCAAAGACAGGCTTGTTTGCCTCTATCGGGCTGGGCGGTTTAGTCACCTTTGCGGTTATGTCATCGGCAGCCACGGCCTTTTTTGCAACCGGTATAGTGATGGACAGAGGTAATATTGCGAGCCAGTTAGAGCCTCTATTAGGAGAGTATGCTGGTTTATTCTTTGCCCTTGGTTTGTTTTCAGCGGGCTTAACCAGCGCAATTACTGCCCCCTTAGCCGCTAGTTATGCGATTGCTGGCTTGTTTAATTGGCAAGCTGAACTCAGTGATTGGCGTTTTAAAGCCGTTAGTCTAGCGATTATTGCTGTGGGTGTTTTAGTGTCGGTATCAGGAGCAAAGCCTTTCGCCATTATCGTGCTTGCGCAAGCTTCAAATGCGGTCTTATTGCCAGTATCGGCGGTGTTGTTATTGGTGGTCTGTAATAATAAACAAATGATGAAAGAGGCACGAAATACGCTGCTGAATAACATCGCCGCGGCCCTTGTTGTTATAACTGTGTTAGTGCTTGCGGGGTACAAACTATTAAGCCTGGTATAGCTCTACTGCCATTCAAAAGTTGATAATGAAACTCCATTTGCGAAACAACCATTCTTACTTTTTTTACTATCTGTCATTTGCCGCTTTCGAACGTCCGTTTTCGACTTTTATCCTATAGCTTTCTTCAAAAGTGTCCGATACCGAAACCGCAGTCGTAATGTGATTAGCAGAATAAAAATCGAGACTAACAACACATTGGAACTTAAAAACCCAATTTCAAATGGGCTAAATAACCTGAACTCTGGATAAATATAATAGAGAAACTCGACCGTACTATGCCTAAAAAACAAAAATAGTGCTTAATCTGACGACAACTACTAATGTTGATAAATTTTTCGAGTCTAGGTCTGAACTTGAGCACTAGCCACGTGATCTACTCTTGAAATGAATTCCCAGCTCCGAACATCAACTTTATTATTTCTTCTGATTTCTATCTTGTTGTCGGTGACATAAATAACTGCATTCATGAAAGGTAGCGTTAATAGTCCATGAGTAGTCATATACAGGCACCCGTCACCTAATAATACGGCAGATAAAATAGCTAAAACTTCATAACGCTGATAACCAAACTGGTATTCCCAGACAATATATAGAAACGGCTCGCATAATCTTCGAAGGCGCACCGTGTGGATGTCTGCGAGAACGACAGTGAGTGCTTGCTTGAGTTAATTGTTAGCTTTTGGTGTCATATTTTAGCAACCTCACCTTTACAAAGTAAGCTATACAAGAAACCGGAATAGAGCTGACCAAGCTTAATAAAAAAATAATTTCTATAGATGATAAAAAGTCACCGCTTGTACTAAATACAATACTCCAAAAAACTAAAAAACAAACGAATGCTGTTAGATACTGTGCATAAAATGGCATTTCCCTTCTCCCGCCTAATTTATGAAAAGCCAATTGAGCGGTCGCAAATATGGCCCCTAATAATGCATCGGAAAACACCGAAGAATATGAATAAGTATTGGTGAGAAAAACAACCATCGTTGCATTCAAGAGCATGGTCAACGATACCCAATAGATATACACCCATGCTATCACTCGATTTTTGACCGAACTCATAAAGAACCTAGCGCCCAGCAATGGTGCATACCGACAGTCGAGTCGAGCGAACGAACGAACGAACATGAACTAGGCATCTCTGTTGAATCATTTTTTAGCAGTCCTTATTCTGCGCCAAGCTATTATTTTTTTAGCCTTGGTTGTTCATCCTCTCCTATGACAGATGCGCCATGAAACTGTGGATTACCGCTATAACCATATGGACCAATCACTCTTAACTTAGTTGAGTTGAGTGTGCAAAATCATTCCGAGTTTTTCGTTCATATGCCTGATACCCGATTAAAACTAAGGACTCAATTTCGATGTCTTTCGGGAAATATTTGGGTTGCAGCAAAACTGAATCGCATAATACGCATTGACTTGCCTAAGCTGTTTTCATCTGCAATACCCTGCACCGCAGCGTCAATGTTGTCTCTTAGTTCGGCATTTTGCAGGCGATAAGAATCTACGCTCTCACTAACCATAAACTTGGGTTTAGCGCTTTTCCCTTGTGCCTAATTTCAAAGTATAAACCTGGCTGGGCTTGACCACCGCTATTACCAACTAAGCTTATGGTATCACCGGCCATGACGACATCACCTACGTTTTTTAATAAGGCTTGATTGCGACCATAAACCGTCATATAGCCATCACCATGGTCAACAATCGTGACTAAACCAAAGCCCTTTAACCAATCTGCATAAAGTACTTTGCCATCGGCAACAGAATTCACTGGCGTGCCAGAGGGAGAATTGATCACAATCCCTTGCCAACGCACTTGCCCCTGTCGACGCTTACCAAATAATCGGTCTATGCCACCAGAAGTAGGCACTATCAATCTACCTTTGAGTGCGCTTAAACCTAGCAACTCTATAGTGCTCTTATCGCCCCGCTGGGCTGCACTTCTTGCCGCAATTTCTGCCTGCTCTATAGCGCGCATCAAGCTTTGTTCTTGTTGACTCAATTGAGCCACCCTAGCTTGGTCTGACTTTATTTCAGCATCTAGATTTTTAAGTGTAATTAACCTCGACTGCTGACGATTTCGCAGGTTTTCGGCCTGATTGCGCTGCTGAGCAATTAATACGATTTGCCGATTTTCCTTTTCACTGAGTTGAGCCTGTATGTTTTCAAAGCTGGTAATAAGCTCCCGAAACTGGGTAATCTGATCAAGGCGAGCATTATTTAGATATTGATAGTAAGTCAAAATTCGTTCAAATTTACCGGCATCATCTTGATTAAAAATCATCTTGGCAAAATCATAGTTTCCTGCCATATACGCACTTTTAATTTGATTCGACAAATACTTCTGCTGCTCCAACATTTTAGTCTGAATTTGTGCTTTTTCTTTGACCAGTTTGCCTATTTCGCGGCGTGTGCTGCTGAGCGATCTGTCGGTTTGATTGAGCATGGTGGCAGCTTCAGCAATTTGTAACTCAGCTAGCTTTAGTTCTTGCTGCAAACGATCAGAATCTTCTAACTTTTCCTCTAGCTGCTCTTTCGTTTGTTCGATTAAAGACTGAATATTTTCTAAGTCACTTCGTTGATCTTGCGCTGCGGCCGTGAACAATAAACAAATAAAAATGACAGCGCTCAAAGCACCTATTTTTATAAGTTGATAAAGTTGTGCTACCAAGACACTGTCTTTAGCACGCAGCAAAAATTGCATTCAAGCTTAACCTTTAAGTTGTGAGCGTAACAATTGGCGTACCTGTCATTTCGCTGGGTTGCTGCATCCCCATTAAATGTAACATAGTTGGTGCAACATCACTGAGCGTGCCATTTGCCCGCGCAACCGCCTCTCTGCCGAAGTAAATAAATGGCACCGGCTCACTGGTATGTGCGGTATGTTCCACTCCGGTCGATGGGTCAACCATTTGTTCTGCATTACCATGGTCTGCAGTAATCAAGCATTCTCCACCTACTTCCTTTAATGCGTCTATAATCCTGCCAATACATCTATCTACCGCTTCACAAGCTTTCACTGCAGCGTCAAAATTACCAGTGTGACCGACCATATCGCCATTTGGAAAATTACAAATAATCGCATCGTACTTTCTCGCTAGGATAGCCTCGACCAGTTTATCTGTAAGTTCAGCGGAGTTCATTTCTGGTTGCAAATCATAAGTCGCAACATCAGGTGATTGAATCAAAATGCGATCTTCACCAGGATATTCATCTTCTTTGCCACCGCTGTAGAAAAACGTCACATGGGCAAATTTTTCGGTTTCAGATATCCTCAGTTGCGTTTTATCATGTTTTGACAACCACTCTCCCATCACATTGACTAGGTTCTCCTGAGCAAAAGCACAAGGCACTTTCAATGTACTTTCGTATTCAGTTAGCATAACAAAATGAGTACTGGCAAATCGATTCCGAGTAAATCCAGTAAAATCTTTGTCAACTAAAGCATGTGACATGGCTCTTGCTCGGTCTGCCCTAAAGTTCATAAAAATCAGCGTATCGCCATCTGCGATCCCCGGGTAATCGCCTATCACAGTGGCTTTGACAAATTCATCGTTCTCGCCTCGTGAATAGGCTTCTAGCAATCCACTTTGAGCGTCTGCAGCAGAATATTCGCCCTCAGCATCCACCATTAAGTTATACGCTTTAGAAATACGTTCCCAGCGATTGTCTCTATCCATTGCATAATAACGACCTACTATCGAAGCGATTGAGACGCCGTCTAAACCATCGCACACCTGCTGAGTTTCTGCCAAATACTTTTGAGCGCTGCGCGGCGGAGTATCTCGGCCGTCTAAAAATGCATGTAAATAGACTTTTTTTACACCTTTTTGCTGAGCCAGACTGAGCGCAGCAAAAATATGGTCTTGATGAGAATGAACGCCACCGTCAGATAACAAACCTAAAACATGCACCGCTTTGTTATGTTTTGCAGCCTGTTCGATAGCTTCAACAATGGCAGGATTGTGAGCAAATTCGCCGTCTTCTATCGCTTTGGTGATTTTTGTAAAATCTTGATAAACGACGCGGCCCGCGCCAAGATTGACATGACCAACTTCAGAATTCCCCATCTGCCCATCGGGCAATCCAACATCGAGTCCAGAGCCTGAAATCAGGGTGCTTGTATACTCTTTAGATAAACTGTCTAAATTTGGCGTGTTAGCTGCAGCAATCGCATTATTTTTGGTTTCTTCGCGGTAGCCCCAACCATCAAGAATGATTAGCGCAAGCGGCGTTTTTTGAGAAGTCATTACTTTCCTTAGTGGGCGTTATACTCATTAGTCGGAATCGACGTTAAAGCAATAATTTACCAGTATTTAAGGCGGGTATAAACAACAAAACAATATAAGCGCAAGTTATTAGGCATAGTAAACAAGTTAGCACGTGTTTTTTATGACTGCTTTCTATATAATTCGCGTTCTTAAATTTTAGATGACGCCAATAGGAACTGATCAACATGGACCAAATTATTGAATTTGCCAGAGATAACCTAATTTTATCCGGAATCTGGATAGCCTTAGTGGCAATGTTGGCATATTCCTTCATTAGCCCTTTATTATCTAACGTTAAACGTGTTGATAATCATGGCGCGACACTGCTGATCAATAAAAGTGATGCTGTTTTACTAGATATACGGCCATTAAAAGACTTCAAAGCTGGTCATATTGTAGGTGCACGTCATGTGAAACCTGAAGAAGTCCGCGAAGCAAACTTTACAAAACTTGAAAAGTTCAAAAACACACCCATTGTTGTTGTTTGCGCAATGGGGAATCTAGCCGCAGGCACCGCAAGTAAAATGTCTAAGCAAGGATTTACCAACGTGAACGTACTTAGCGGCGGCATGGGTGCTTGGCAGTCTGCCGGGCTTCCTGTAGAAAAATAGCTCTCGCGCAACCACATAAACAAGGTAACAACATGCAAAATGTAGTGATTTATACCAAAGATTATTGCCCATACTGCAAACGCGCAAAAATGCTGCTCAGTCAAAAAGGCGTCGAATTTACCGAGTTTGATTTGGTTCAGAAACCAGATTTGAAAGCTGAAATGGTGAAGCTCGCAAACGGTCGCACAACCGTTCCTCAAATATTTATTGGCGATATCCACGTAGGTGGATGTGACGATTTATTCGCTTTAGAAGCAGCGAACAAACTCGATGCGCTGTTAGCCAACTAGTCTACAAAATATATAAATTAGTAAAAGTAGTTCGTCGACAATAAATTATATTACGGCGATTTTTTAAACATTTAAAAAGCAGGTAACGTTCATGGCAGATGAAGCAAACAATACACAAGCAGAAGCTAAACAAGAAGTGCAATTTAATCTTCAGCGTATTTATACAAAAGATATCTCATTTGAATCTCCTAACTCTCCCGCCATCTTTCAAAAAGAGTGGAAACCGGAAGTGAAGTTAGATATTGATACGCGCACTACTGAGCTTGATAAAAACTTATACGAAGTAGTCCTATCGGTTACCGTGACCGCGACTGTGGGTGAAGACGTTGGGTTTTTATGCGAAGTACAACAGGCGGGTATTTTTGCTATCAGTGATATGCCAGACAATAATAAAGCGCACATGCTTGGTTCTTATTGTCCAAATATGCTGTTCCCTTATGCACGTGAAGCGATATCTAATTTAGTTAATCGCGGCACCTTCCCAGCGCTTAACTTACAACCGGTGAATTTTGATGCTATTTTTGCTGCTTACGTTCAAAAACATCGTGAACAGCAGGGTATTAAAGACGACGCACCAAAACTAGATTCATAAACTAAGCCGCTTTTTAGTCGCTTAAATAAGGCGAGTTATGTCAAATGCTCAAACACCTGTCAGCGTATTTGGTGCCGGTTCTTATGGCACTGCCCTAGCGTTTTGTTTGAGTCGCAATATGCACCCTACTTACCTTTGGGGGCGCAATAGTGATGACATGCTCGCAATGCAGCAAAGTCGAAGTAACGAAAAATATTTAGACGGCTTCCGATTTCCTGATTCCCTGCATCCCACATCCGATCTACAGACCGCAGTGCAAAGCAGTGACTTTTTGCTTATTGTCGTGCCAAGCCACGCTTTTAAAAACATGCTAGAAGCCATAGCGCCATATGTTATGCCCCACCATAAATTGATTTGGGCCTCCAAAGGACTCGAACCTAATACCGGTCGATTTTTGCAAGACGTCGTTACTGATGTATTAGGGGATACCATTCCAAAAGCGGTATTGTCGGGCCCTACTTTTGCTAAAGAGATGGCTGCCGGCTTACCCACGGCAATCACACTGTCCAGTACCGATTTTGAATTAGCCACTCGCTTTAGCCAGATGATACATAACCCTAAGAGCTTTCGAGTTTATTTGAACGATGATTTGATTGGCGTGCAGTTGGGTGGTGCAGTTAAAAATGTTATTGCCATAGGCGCTGGCTTGGCCGATGGGCTGGGTTTTGGAGCGAACGCGCGTACCGCATTGATTACTCGTGGCTTAGCTGAAATGACTCGCTTGGGCGTTAGTCTAGGCGCAAGTCCTGAGTCTTTTATGGGTATGTCGGGTTTAGGGGACTTAGTATTAACCTGCACAGATAATCAATCTCGCAACCGGCGCTTCGGACTAGCCTTAGGCCAAGGTCTAAGCGTGGAAGACGCCATTGATAGCATTGGCCAAGTAGTTGAAGGCTATCGTAACACCGACGAAGTGCATATCCTTGCCAACAGACAAGCAGTAGAAATGCCGATTTGCGAACAAATATATCAAGTCTTATATCACAATAAACCGGCCAAAGAAGCCGCTGTAGATTTGCTCAGTCGCGAACAGAAAAGCGAATAAGCACATCGATATTTCATCTATCAATTGACTTAGCGTGCAAGTTCTAAGGTACTAGCTATTGTTTAATATTACTTTATATATCTCGAGCGTCTAGGCGGCCAGGGTTTGTTTGCGCTTGAATCTTCGCGCGCACTCGGTTTTGGGCGGTTTGAGCACAAACAAAACAGGCTAGAACCCTACCATTGTGAGGTCTTTGTCTACACTAATTGCCAATGAATATACAACTCATACTGACTTATGGCAGGATTCTACCCCACGACTTTTCTGGGTTGACTAGCATTTGACATGCTTAATTTAGTTTAAAAAATGCTGTTCAAAAGCGCAGCCTCACACCTGCATTTACGATAAAGCCATCGTTACGCGACCATATATCGGTAGTCCATTGGCCACTCGGTGCGCGCATCGGCAATACTAAGGAATCTTCTTTTGTTTGGCGTATATTTAAAAGATTCTCTGCGTTAATAAACCAGCTAAACTGACCAAGCGTAATTTCACCTAGTAAACCTAAGTGCCAATAAGGCTGACTTTGTTGTCGATAAGGATTTGCGTTTAATCTCTGAATACCGGTGTAATAAGCTTCAAAACCCACCCTGAAACTGCCATGCTGCTCCCACATAGCTACAATCCCTGCTGAATGCTCAGGAGTGAGGGCAAGACGCTGGCGACGATCGCCGGCATCATTAAGCTCTGTAGCATCCAAATACAAGTAACTGGCGGTGAGCTTTATATCTTGCCATTTGTAGCGCAACATAAGTTCAGTACCATAAATTCGTGATTCACCTGCAGCATTGACTAAACGCACGCGATCCAATGACCCACCACTTTGTGAAGCAAACGCCTCTAGCTCCGTAACCCCCTCAACTCTTGACGAAAACAAGGTCACATTCGTTTCAAAGCTGTCGAATTGATACCCAACATCAATAGACGAGGTCACTGCTGTTTCTTCTTGAACATTCTCTAAAGGTGCAAGGCGCGACAAGCCAGCAGCCTCAATCTCTTCAACAAAAGGCGTCGGCGCAAAGTAGCCACGACCATAGGACGCCCTAACTGTAAGATCGTTGGGACGATACAACAAAGAAATACGAGGGCTGAACTGAGTGCCAAACTGGCTGTGATCATCCACTCTGGCGCTCAATGAAGTAGACAGTTCTTCGCTAAATTCATAATCGGCCTGTGCAAACAATCCAGGCACGTCATATCCATAATTAAAGTCAGGAAAATCTTCAGATTCAAAGCGCTCAGACTGTATTGCTGCACCTATTACCCATTGCCCGTTCAAGGTATAGCCCGACAAAGTGCTTTCAAATAAGTAACTTTCATGGCGATCATTATCAACTGCATCGCCAAAATGTTTATCATGATTTTGCAACATTGCAGAGCCACGTGCTGTCCAGCTCAAGGTATCGCCCAATGGACCATTAGCAATAAAACCACCATCAAAGCGTTCGCTGTCTTGTGTTTGAGCAAAAGGGTTACCGTCAGGCACTATTTGCCCAGCTCTGGTGCCGCCTTCTCGCTTCTCAGTCATCAAGCCTGCTGTAACATATAGGCTAGTGCCGCTTTCACTTTCATAAAACAATCGGGGCCGAGCGGTAAATCGCTCGTAACCCGCCATATCTATCCAGCCGTCGTTGTCAAAGTCTTGAACACTTTGATGATGCGCACCGCCGGTTATAGATACTGCCAGTGCTTCACTAAGCGGCGCTGCGAGATAAGTAGTAATGTCTTGTCCATCTTGACTCGTCGCATTTAACAGTACCTCGCCCTCAGCTTGATCGCCAGGCCGACGTGAAATTAAATTGATCACACCACCCATGGCTGAGCCACCATACAAAGAGGACGCCGAGCCCTTAATTATTTCAACGCTGGCAAGATCAGTCGGTGGGATTTGTAACAAACCAATCGATGATGCCTGCCCGCCATACAGCGCTAAGCCATCGTTTAATAATTGGGTATAGCGACCGTATAATCCTTGCAGACGGATGTTTGCGCTGCCTAAGGCTGGAGAGGTAGTTTGAACTCGTACACCACCGGTTTCTGCCACCAGCATAGAGATATTTCCCGGACGCATAATGGCTTTTTCTTCCAGCTCTTCGCGATTAATGACCTCTACCCGAATAGGCTCATCATTTGCAGAGCGACCTAAACGCGTAGACACCACGAGAATAGATTCAAACTCGTCGCCGTGTTCATGATGACTATCATGCTCATGTTCGTGATTATCCTCATGTTTGTCATCGCCTTGCTCATTAGCAGCGGCACCTGCGTGATCTAATGGGTAGTCTGATTGCCGCTTTGCATCTTCAGGCGCTGTATTTTTGCCACTATGCTCATAAACTTGCGGTATACCTGTCTTCAAAGCACTTTCAGAATCTTGGGCTTTAGTGATAAAAGGCACTATTACAAATGCAATAATACTCAACCAGTAGATTTTATTTAAATTGAAACAAACCATAGCAATACTAATTACCTTGCGTTGGAATAACCAAGTTGACGCCAGCTTTCATATACAAACACCGCCACCGCATTCGATAAATTCATACTGCGACTGTCCGGTGACATCGGGATCCGGACTCTACACTCTGGTGGCAAGGCAAAAATAACATCCTTTGGAAGGCCTCTTGTTTCTGGACCAAATAGCAAGGCATCGCCAGCGGCATAACTAACATCTGAATGAAAGGTTTGGCCTTTTGTGGTGCAGGCAAATACACGTTTCGGCTTTACTAAATCTAAGTAGTCTTGCAAAGATGCGTGGCGTGCAACGCGAGCGAACTCATGATAATCGAGGCCCGCGCGCCGAACCTTTTTTTCCTCCCAATCAAATCCCAATGGTTCGATTAGGTGCAAATTAAAGCCAGTATTGGCGCACAGACGAATGATGTTTCCAGTATTGGGGGGAATTTCAGGTTCGTAAAGTACAACGTCTAACATGATTCTCGATACTCTCGCGAAGATGCGGGGATTCTAACAGAGCTTAGCTTAAAAAGAACTGCAAAATCCGAATAACGGCCTGTTGTCGAAAGCGGTCTTGCTCAAACAAAATTTCATGCCTTGCACCAACTATTTCTACTAGCTCAGCGTTTGGCAAACTAGCAAACACTTGGTCAATGACCTCGTTATTCACAATTTCATCACTGCCAGCTTTAAAGCCTAATACCGGTGTGTCAATCCTATTCGCATGCATAACGATGTGGTCCATTGCATGTAAAGCTGCCGCTAACCATTGAAAAGTAACGCCACCTAAACGAGCATCCACATTATCGTTATAGTACTGCTTGAACCAATCGTAGCGAAGCTTACTACTGGTCAGTTTGTTTTCGGTAAAATCGACCGCTTTGTAATCACCCTGACCGAGAAAATATCCAGAGCTAATGCCCAAGATCCGGTGCACTGCTGCGCCTACTGTCACCAGCAACCTCGCAAGTCTGTCAGGGATTGGCGCTTGAATACCATACATTGGCGAACTGAGAACCGCCTTATTAAACAGCTGCGGATATTTTTCTAGCAGCAAAGTTGCAATTGCCCCACCCATGGAGTGCGACAATAGATATTGGGGTAAATCTCGCTGTTGGTATTGAGATTTTAAATCCTGCATTACGCCGCTTATTAGTGCGGCTGAATCCTCAACATAAGCGTCAAAATCCTCAACAAACCCGTGTAAAGGGTTTTCGGTTAAGCGCCCAGACTGCCCTTGTCCAATATGATCAAAAGCAAACACTGAGAAACCATTTTGATGCAGTTCATCCATTAATTCGGCATATTTCACCACCGATTCAGCCCGTCCCTGCATGATCACCACCCAAGCTTTTGCTGAGGGCTTAATCACGTAGCGATAATGCAGGTGATAGGTGTCGGAGCGCTGCCAATCGCCCACCTGCATTTTTTCGCTGATAAATTTAGGCAGTGCTACTTGATAATAACTTGCCAGCTGTTGTTCATTACTCAAATACACAAGTTTGCAGATTGACCATGTTTATAAGTGACCATATTAATAGAAAGATAGCGCCTATTATGCCTACCTTGGCAGACTAATGGTAAATCGCAACCCACCGTGCTGGGAGTGCGTAACCAAGAGGTTTCCATCATGCAGATTCACGGCAGCTTTTGCAATCGCTAAACCTAAACCTACGCCTTTTAAAGTAATATTGGAAGTATGTTGTGATTGATAAAATGGTTCAAATAATTTACCAAGTTGCTCATCAGGAAGACCTCCCCCATTATCATCAACGTGCACAATTATCTGCTCTTTGCTCACTGATATTTGAATCCAAATCTCGGATTTTGAAAACTTGATAGCATTGCGGGTAATATTCTCAAATGCACTTATTAGGGCTGCAGGGTCCGCACGTAATTGAACAGAGGGTAAAGCAGAGCTAGTTAAATGCTTGCCCATAGCCTGTGCCTCAAATTGCAAACTCTCTAGAGTATCAGAGAAAAGTTCGTCAAATGTAATTTCCTCAAATTGCGGCCCTTCAGCAAGGAACAGGCCATTACTAGCATTTTGCATGCGCGTTAACCGCAGTATTTGTCCAATCAGCTTATCCATGATGATAATTTCGTGCTCAATTCGAGACAGGTATTCGTCGTCACTGTATTTGTCTTGCAACATAGCTACTGAAAGCTGCAAGCGAGTAAGCGGAGTACGTAGCTCATGAGAAACATTTGCCATCAATAAATGCTGCTGCAGCATACTTGCGTTTAGTTTGTCTGCCATTAGGTTGAAATCGGCGGCTAACTGTCCGATTTCGTCTTGACGAGTACTTTGATTCGGTACTCGGGCAGTTAAATCTCCATCGGCAAAAGCCCGACTGACGGCACCAAGCTCACCTAGCGGCTTGCTCAAACGCCAAGCTAAAAGCAAACAAAGTAAGGAGCCGAGAGTAAGCACCACCACAAGAGAAATTCCCCATGAAGCAGGTGGGCGCTCATCCCGCCGCAGCAATCTACCGACAAACAGTTTGTACTCATAAGTGCCTGACGGCACCGTAAATGGGCCAATAAATTCTATACTAGGAGTGGTGACCATCAGTGTTTGACTTGACTCAGCTAGCTCAAGTATCGGTTGTTTTGATGGCAACATCGGCGCCGGAAAACCCAAAATGAGATCTTTGCGAGGAATATCAACAATCATTAATTGCCAACGGCCTCTGTTGGCGGCTCGTCTTAAGGCTCGCTCTGGTGATAAACCTCTATCCAATGCATTTTGCACCGATTCAGATATTCTTTCTGCTTTGGCAAGTTGCTCAGCATTTGGCTGCGACACATCAACTGGCAGACGAGACAGTCTTGCCAACAAAAATGCAACAATAAGCAATAAACTTACTGACAACCAAAACCAAATAAAGATTTTTCCAAATAAGCTATTGGTGGGTTTAAGTTTATGCAAAATGCCAAGCAAGCGCGTCATTCGCTTGGCGCCGCCATCATATATCCATTGCCTCGCACAGTTCGAATGATCTCGGTTGCCCCGTGATGCGCAAGTTTTTTACGAATATTACTTACGTGCATATCTAAGCTGCGGTCAAAGGGAGCTAATTTTCTGCCAAGCACTTGTTCACTGAGTTGGTCTTTGGTCAAAAGCTGTCCTGCGTGCTTCATTAATTGCAACAACATATGAAACTCTGTACCAGTCAATACTATTGAGGTTCCGTTTACTGAAACCAGATGACTTGCTTCGTCTAATTGTATGCCATGTAAACTAAATTTTTTGGCAGCAGCGAATCCCGTGTTGCTATCAAGGCGCCTTATTAATGCCTTCATTCTTGCCAGTAGTTCACGGTGATTAAAAGGCTTAGATAGGTAATCATCTGCACCTAGTTCAAGACCCAATATTTTATCGTAGTCGTCTCCCTTGGCGGTAAGCATTATCACAGGGATATTTGAGAATTGACGAAGTTGCCTAAGGGCCTCAAATCCATCCATTATGGGCATCATGACGTCTAATAAAAGTAAGTCATAATCAAGTTGCTTGAGCATCTTTAAGCCGCGCTCTGGGCTGTTTGCTACTGCCACATCAAACTGCTGCTGAAGCAAATAATCAGACAATAAATCGGTGAGCGCCATGTCATCATCGATGAGGAGTACTTTGTGCATAATTAGATGCCCTGCTGTTGTAAATAATGCCTTGAATGGTAGCGATATTTTATGGCCTCAATATTACACCGACACCATCTTTACACAACCTTTACATGGTCTTGGCGTTTCTTTGCATTAGATTGGTTATTATAATTTTCGAACTCAGCAACCCTCTTTATGGAGAGATTATGAAACCTACACTTTTAGCCGTTACCTTAGTATTTTCGTTAGCCGCATCACAACTTCCATCAGCCTATGCGCATGGACCTGAAAACGGGCAGCGAGGTGAACACAAATTGTTTGCTTCATTAAATTTGAGCGAATCACAAAAACAAGATATCGGCGAAATACTCAAACAAAGCAAACAAAACAATGCTGTATACAAAGGAGAAAGACAGGCGATAGTAGCGCAAATGCGAAACCTGATGGATATGCCTACTTGGGATCAAAGCTTAGCCGAAGATATAGTGTCTCAGCGAGTCGCCCACGCCGGTCAAATGAAATTGAACAAAGCTACGGCACAACATCAAGCGTACAACTTACTTGACGAAACACAGCAAGCGGCCTTATTGGATAAACAGAGTAAACGCCAAAGTAAAGATAATAAGCGTGAATCCTTCAACATTAAAAGGCTCGAAAAGCGACTCGGTCTTTCCGCTGAGCAAGTCACTGCGATTGAGCAAATTCAAGAAACTCATAAACTGCAGAGCAAAACATTAAACGCTGACTTAAAAAGCGCTAGAGAGGCAGAAAAAGCGATTATCTTTGCATCGACGTTTGACCAAGATGCTTGGCTAAACCTGCAGAATGAAGCCCAAGCAAGCCGCGTTGAATTTGCATTAACAAGGTCTTACGCACACTATCAAATGCTAAGCGTGCTAGACGATGAACAAAAGGCAAAATTTGAAAAAATGCTTAACAGAGCCGCAAAAGGCAAACGAGGCAACAAAGGCAACAAAGGCAAAAGCAGTAGACAAAATACAGACCAAGCCTAGATAGCCTGCTCAGCAGTAAATTAGGTTGCGTTTGCTAGCCTAGCAAGTATGCTTTGGTAATGTTTCAAAAAGTAGCGACGGCTAAACCATCGCTGCTTTTTTATGTTCAAACCATACAAAGAAGACTCTCTATGCCACGCAACTCTATAGCCATACTTTTTCTAATGCTGATGCCGTTTTTAGCGCAATCACAAGAGGCACCCTTAGTGTCTATTCCCACTCATGACGCTTTTTTTGACAACATCGCCAAGCATTGCTCAAAAGCATATAAAGGCGAGGTAGTCTTTGATAACGACCCCAGCCCAGCGTTCGCCCAAGAGTTAGTGATGCATGTGCGAAAGTGCACAGACTCACAGTTGCAGATACCCTTTCATTTGGGCGACGATGCATCGCGCACTTGGATCATTACTAAAACCGGCAGCGGTTTGAGTTTGAAGCATGATCATCGCAAACCAGACGGTAGCAACGATCCACTGACTATGTACGGCGGTCATACCGTTGATGCGGGTTATGCCCAGGCACAATCATTTCCGGCGGATCAGTATTCCAAAGAGCTATTTGTTAATACAGGCATTCCACAATCGCTTGGCAACACCTGGCAAATGTTTATCTACGAAGATAAATTCACCTACCGGTTAACAAGAGAAGGACGTGATTTTAGAGTAGATTTTGACCTTACTAAGCCAATTGACCCTCCGGCTGCGCCTTGGGGATATGAAGATATTGAATAAACTCTTATGCCCTTGCTCTAGCTAAGACCTCAGATAGCCACTGGCTGATGACAATAACACCCTTTTGCCTCAGCGTTGATAACACTCTCTGGCTTAGTGCTTTGATTGTGCTGGGGCATACTGAGAAGCTTACGACTGACGATACTGTCTACTTTTCCTGAGCGACTAAAACAGCCGCTACCCTGAGAGTATGGACCAAAATATAGAAGTTGTTCTTTGTCGTTGATTACAGCAATGGCTGGAGTTGAAGGGATAAATTTTTGCAGCGCTATATGCTGTTCAATATCTAAAGTGACGACATTAGTGTTAGTATTTTCGACGAGCAAATTCAACTTTTTAATATGAGATCTAGCTAAGGTTTGACAGAAGCAGTCGTTGGGCGAGGTTAAATGCACAATCCTGTTTCCCTCAGTTGCTTTTGCGAGGCTTAAAGCTGAAACAAAATCACGCTCAAAATCTAACGACATAAGCTGCATAGCTAATCGATTATCATGATCAAATGTCTTAGAAGTGCTGCTACCCATAGCAATGACAAAGCCTGAAGCGACGCCAAACCAAAGCAAAATAAAGGCCCATTGAAGTGATTTTTTTATTCCGCAGTTCACTTTTAAGTGCCTGACTAATTTATCTGAAACTTGCCAAGCTGTTGATCTAACTCTTCAGTGAGACGATTGAGCGCAATAACGTTATGTTTAAGTCCTTCAACTTGAGCTTTTTCATCTGAGAATAAGCCGTTTAAATGCTCAGCAGATTGACTAATGGAGGCGGAAGTATTTGCCTGAGCTGAGGCAGAGCCGGCGACATTCGTTACGTTGTTATTAACCACCGCTATGCCATTTAAGACCTCTTGCATGTTGTTAGTTGCAAGCTCAGAGGACTCAACCGCGATATTAACCATCTCTACACAATTTTGCATATTGTCTACAGAGTGGTTGGCGCTATCGGTCAACAAGCTGGTTATCTTTTCAATTTCTTCGGCGCTTTCTTTAGACTTTATCGCCAAATTACGCACTTCGTCGGCCACGACCGCGAAACCTCTGCCATGCTCGCCAGCACGGGCAGATTCAATAGCGGCATTAAGTGCAAGTAAATTAGTTTGCTCCGCAACACTTTTAATCGACTGCATCACTTGTGAAATGTTTTGGCATTTGTGACTCAAATCACTGATTGCTTCAGACGTCGTCTGCAAAGTAGACTTTAATTGACTAATATTATTTTTGCTGTCAACTATCGCCGTCCGCGTATCTTCTGTTTTGCCTCTTGCGCTACCTGCATGTTCATTCGCATCAAAAGATAAATCTGCAACCTCCTGAATTCTTTGAGTCATATCCCGCATCGCAGCGGAGATCGAGCTAACTTGCTCATACTGGGCATCTACCGTGTCGTCCAAATCGATAGATGATTTTTTAACTTTGTCAGCAAAAGATATTAGCTCAGCACCTATATGATGCGCCTTACGTACAAGCGCTTGAACTGCAGCAATCATTTGATTGAAATTAGCAAGATGTCCTTCATTGAGCAAATTCGTGTTACTTAAATTAATTTGGCCATCTCGACCAATCATATTTTCAATTGTCATTTTTAATTGTGCGGCCGCATCCGCTTCTTTACGAGATTTGTGCGCGACAAACGTCAACACCGCGCACTCCACTATAGCAAACGTTGCATGAATCAATAAAATGGTAAAACTTGGCGCACTGTCTTCAAATACTATTATCCCTCCACCCATATGCTGCACAGCAAAACCACCTATGTGGTGTGCAGCAATGACCACGGTACCCGTAATGATGACCTTCCAATCTCGGAAGAAAGATAGGAATGCCAAAATAACGAATACTTGGAAGTGCATTTCGGTCATGCCCATCGTCTGTTGGATATGCAGAGCGGCCATTAATTGCGTTGACATCGCAACAATATGCCTTGATATCGCTGTGCTTGGTGAAGTGATTCCGTAGAGGATAGCCGGAACTACAATCAATAGACCTAAGGCCATACCCACACCAAGTGTGTCTGTAATATAGCCAATAATACCGCTGAGCAGCAGTTGTGCTATGAGTAAATACCGAAACATCGCATGGGTTTGTTGATGCTCTTTAATATTGTCTATGTTAGCCATATTCTTTTCTAAACATGAGGTCAATAATTAATCTATCGGCAATCATGAAAAGAATTTGAGGTATACCAAAAAATTGGAAAGCAAAAGATAGTGCATATTATTTCACTTCCTTGAGTTCAAATGCTAATTTTAAAACAATTAATGAATACTTATATATTTTATTTGCATATCTATTTTATGTGTATTATTCTTTATAACACGTCAAAAACAGTGATGATTTGCGCTTAAACACCGAAAGTCAACAAAGGAAAAATAATGGTATTGGTCTCTCCCAAGACATGTTACATAGTCACCTATCGACGATAGGTTTAACCTTTGCAAATATGCAAAGTCCCTTATGTAACGCCTAGAAAGTTTGATAGCAGTCAGCATCACGAAGTCGGCTGTTGTCAGACTCCTTTTTTTATATTGAATTAAAGAAATTTATGCTTACTACTTGTGTAATGGGTGCCAGTGGCTACACCGGCGCTGAACTTTTAAATATTCTATACTCGCATCCTGATTTTGAACTCAAAAGCTGCTTTGTTTCGGCAAATAGCAATGATGCCAACAAATCTATCGGGCAAGTGCATCCCGCTCTTTCACATATAGGCGGTTTGACGATGCAAACATTGTCAGACGATCAGGTGAAAAGTATTGGCGAACAGCACGATGTGATATTTATGGCCTTGCCCCATGAAGTCAGCCATCACTGGGCTCAGGCACTGAGCACTACAAATACCGTTGTATTTGATTTATCGGGCGCATTTAGGCTTAGCCATGCTGGTGAGTTTGCTGAGCACTATGGTTTTACTCATGAGTATCCGGCTTTGCTTAATAAGCGTGTATACGGTCTTGCCGAATGGTATGCAGACGAAATCGCCAAAGCAGGCAATCTTATTGCTGTGCCGGGCTGCTATCCGACTGCTTCCTTACTCGCATTGAAACCGCTGCTCAATGCGCAGCTTTTGAATCTAGAGCATATGCCAATCATAAATGCCGTTAGCGGCGTCAGCGGTGCTGGTCGAAAAGCCTCCATGACCACCAGTTTTTATGAAGTAAGCTTACAGGCTTATGGCGTGCTAGGCCACCGGCATACTCCAGAAATTGAGGAGTTTGCGGGTACTAACGTTATTTTCACCCCACATCTAGGTGCCTATAAAAGAGGCATTCTTGCTACGCTTACGGCCTTCGCCAAAACACATGTTAGCAAGTCTGATATAGACCAAGCGTTTGAAAAAGCCTATGCCGATAAACCCCTCGTCAGATTATGCGGGCATTGGCCAAAAGTCGATCAGGTGGCACATACTCCATTTTGCGATATACATTGGGCGTTCGATCCATCTAAACAATGTGTTGTGGTGACATCAGCCATCGATAACTTATTGAAAGGTGCTGCCAGTCAGGCTGTGCAATGCGCAAATATTCGCTTTGGGCTGCCAGAAACTGCAGGATTGGTGTTTTCATGAGCGAACAAACCTCAATCATCGTGATTAAAGTCGGTGGGCGTTTTTTTGATGAATTATTGGCAGTAGACGGTAATAAGCACCCGCTTTTATCGGCGATTAAGGCCCTTCAATCACGTGGTAAACAGGTGGTTTTAGTGCATGGCGGCGGAGACCAAGTTCAAGCTCAACTAAAAGCACTGAATATGCATAGCGAGAAAATAGATGGATTGCGAGTCACCCCATTTAGTCACATGCCAGTGGTTGCCGGTGTGCTTTGTGGATATTTAAACAAAACCTTAGTTGCACGAAGCGCATCGATTGGCTTAAAGTCGGTCGGCATTAGCCTTGCCGACGGCAACATTGCCGAATGCGTGCAGGTGAGTCAACACTTAGGTGCTGTTGGCAGACCTATTGCAAAAGATGCTGCCCTGTTGAAACAACTATTCAACAACAATATGCTGCCTATTGTTGCCTCAATTGGCACAGACAAAACCGGAAATTTGTACAATGTGAATGCCGACCATGCCGCTATTTGTATTGCGCAGTTGTTAAATGCCAAGTTACTGCTATTGTCTGATGTTAGTGGCGTCCTTAATTCAGATAAAATCAAACTCGCGCAACTTAACGCTAAGCAAGCTCAACAAATGATTGACGATAAAATCATCACCGACGGCATGATTGTTAAAGTGCTAGCTGCTCAAGACTCAGCCGACTTACTTGGCTCTGCAGTGACGATTGGCAGTTGGAATGACTTAAGTGCCATGACTGAAAACGATACTGTTTTTGGAACACAAATTTTTCCTCGCGCCGAAGCGGGCGCAAACCCTCACATGCAATAAAACAGGATATTTCATGCATCAGGACTTACTCACGTTTCTTAATTGGACCAAAGAAGACGCAAACAAATTGCTCCAATTTGCGCTAGATTTAAAGCAGCATCCTCAAAAGTATGGCAAGCTCCTCGAGGGACAGTCGGTGGTGGCTATTTTTGAGAAACCTTCCCTTCGAACTCGCGTGAGTTTTGATATTGGCATCAATAAACTTGGTGGCCACATGGTGTATGTTGACAGTCAAGGCGCCGAGCTTAAGAAACGCGAAGACCCAGTAGATGTAGGTGCGAACATTTCCCAATGGGCCGATGCCATTGTCGCCCGCGTATATTCTCATGAAACCTTAAATGGTTTAGCTGATGGCGCCGACATACCGGTTATCAACGCCTTATGCGACAAATATCACCCTTGCCAGGCCTTAGCTGACTACATAACTATGCATGAGCATTTAGGTGCCGTGGCTGGTAAAACAATGGCGTACGTTGGCGATGGCAACAATGTCACACATTCGCTGCTAATCTTAGGCATATTGTTGGGTTGTCATCAAGTTGTGATCACCCCTGCCGGCCATGATATTGACCCTAAACTGCTTGGCGACATTCAAGCTCTAGCAAAGGCCCAGAATGTTAATCTTATCTTTAGTAACGATATGCAAGACCTTAAGCGCTGCGACGTGATATATACCGACACGTGGTTGTCAATGGGCGACGAAACGCCCTTACAAACTATCAAAGACGCGTTTATGCCGTATCAGGTTAATCGCGGTTTAGTTGAAGCAGTTCAGGCGAGTTTCGTTATGCACTGCCAACCAGCACATAGGGATCTAGAGATCACCGGCGAATTGATGGATTCAGAGCAATCACTGTTGATGGCTCAGGCCAATAACCGTATGCATGCTCAAAACGCGATCTTAAGCTATTTAATGACCGATCGAGAACTATAAGCGCGCCAGCTCTGCGCTCATAGAGTTCGATCTTTAAACCCCATTTAAAGGAACAATCATGTCAGATATCAAAAAAGTAGTATTGGCCTATTCTGGTGGCTTAGACACCTCAGCAATTGTGCCATGGTTAATAGAAAACTATGGCTGCGAGGTAATAGCCTTTGCTGCAGATGTTGGTCAAGGTGCAGAAGAACTGGAAGGTTTAGAAGCGAAAGCTTTGGCGAGCGGCGCTAGTGAATGCCACATCGTCGATTTAAAAGAAGAATTTGTAAGGGATTTTATTTACCCAACCGTCACCACCGGTGCGGTATATGAAGGTGAGTACCTACTTGGTACATCAATGGCGCGCCCCGTAATTGCAAAAGCGCAAGTTGAGGTGGCCCGCAAAGTAGGCGCGGACGCACTGAGCCATGGGTGTACCGGCAAAGGCAACGACCAGGTCAGATTTGAAGGAGCGTTTGCGGCCCTCGCCCCAGAGCTAAAAGTGATCGCTCCTTGGCGCGAATGGGACATGGTTTCAAGAGAAGACTTACTGAATTATTTAGCCAGCCGTGATATCAAAACCTCTGCCTCGGCGACTAAAATATACAGTAGAGATGCGAATGCATGGCATATTTCACACGAAGGCGGCGAGCTCGAAGACCCATGGTGTGAGCCTAGCAAACAAGTTTGGACCATGACGGTTGACCCAATGGATGCGCCCAATACACCAGAATCTGTCAATTTGCGCTTTGCTCAGGGCAAATTGACTCATGTGAACGGCGAGGCATTATCGCCTTACCAAGCCCTAGTAAAACTCAATACGATTGCCGCCGCCCACGGAGTTGGACGCATTGATATTGTCGAGAATCGCTTAGTCGGTATGAAATCTCGCGGATGCTATGAAACACCGGGAGGCACAGTGCTGGTCAAGGCATACAAAGCCTTAGAAACGCTCGTATTAGATAAATCTGCCCTAAAGTATCGCGAGCAGATTGGATTAGAGTTCGCGCACGTGATGTATGACGGGCGTTGGTTCACTGCACTAAACGATGCCTTGCTTGCAGGCGCCGCCAGCTTCGCAGACATAGTCACCGGTGAAATTGTGGTAAAGCTTTACAAAGGTACTGCCAGCGTTACTCAACGCAAGTCACCAAACAGCCTATATTCTGAAGATTTCGCGACTTTTGGTGCTGATGACGTATACGACCAATCGCATGCAGAAGGATTTATCCGATTATTTAGTTTATCAAGCCGAATCAAAGCATTAAAAGCTCAGGGCGGTGCAAACTAGGTCACATTGATTGACAGAAATAGTGTCTAGATAGTGTTAGGCACACTTTTTTGTTTGCATTGGCTGCCCTCTGGCACAGCAACACGTAACTGATAAGTAAAAAGGAAAATGAAAAAATGGCGTTATGGGGTGGAAGGTTTGCTGGTGATGCCAGCGCGATGTTTAAGCAAGTAAATGATTCACTACCGTTTGATTATGTGATGGCCACAGAGGATATAATTGGTTCAATCGCGTGGTCAAAAGGCTTAGTCCGCGCTGGTGTATTGTCTGTGCAAGAGCAAACCGAGCTTGAGCACAGCTTATGCGAACTGAAAGATGCTGTTGAGGCCGGAGAGATAAATTTTGCCGCCTCCCAGGAAGAAGATATCCATAGCTTTGTTGAAGCCTACCTCACTGATAAGCTTGGCGATCTAGGTCGTAAACTGCACACCGGCCGCAGTCGTAACGACCAGGTAGCGACTGATTTTAGGCTGTGGTGCAAACGCCATCTTGCAGGATTGAAACTCGATTTAGTGAACTTATTAGAGGCACTGCTTCGCTGCGCCTCACGCCACGAACAAGCAATTTTACCCGGCTATACCCACTTACAACGAGCCCAACCGGTGCATTTTGCACACTGGTGTTTAGCCTATGTGGAAATGCTCAAACGCGACATCAGCCGAATAGAAGACTGCGTAAAACGCTTAAACCAATCTCCCCTAGGCTGCGGTGCATTAGCCGGAACAACCTTTGCGGTAGACAGAACTGCATTGGCGTCAGAATTAGGATTTGATGGCCCGTGTTTGAATAGCTTAGATGCTGTGTCAGATCGTGATTTTGTGCTCGAGCTATTGTTTACCGCAAGTACCGGAATGATGCACCTGTCGCGCATGAGTGAGGATTTGATCTTTTATAACTCCGGCGAGGCAGGCTTTTTGCAATTGAGCGATGCAGTGACCTCAGGATCATCACTAATGCCTCAAAAGAAAAACCCTGATGCCCTAGAACTAATGCGAGGTAAGTGTGGACGGGTATTTGGACATTTACAGGGTTTGTTGGTAACTATGAAGGGTTTACCTCTTGCCTATAATAAAGATATGCAGGAAGACAAAGAAGGCGCCATTGATGCGGTTAATCAATACCATATTTGTTTGTGTATCGGCGTCGAGGTGCTTGATGGCCTGACCCTAAACCAAGAGGCTACCCGCAAAGCTGCACAACAGGGTTATGCGAACGCCACCGAGCTAGCTGATTATTTAGTAGGTAAAGGCATACCTTTTAGAACTGCACACGATATTGCCGGTCAGGCAGTGGTCAAAGCTATTCATAAAGGTGTGGCCTTAGAAGACTTAGAAATAACAGAATTAACACAACTTCACGCTAGTATTGAAGATGATGTTTATCCATGGCTAGCGCTCGAAGCGGTGATTAGTAAGCGCGACCAACTCGGTGGAACGAGTCACAAAATGGTGACACAAGCCTTATATCTTGAACACGAAAATTTAGACAAACTAAAAGCCAGTTTGAGCAACGACCAATGACCTTATCACACGAACAAAGCATACGTTTATTTCGAAACTCCCTTCCCTATATCAACGCGCATCGAGGTAAAACCTTTGTGATCATGTTTGGGGGCGAAGCGGTGCTTGACCCAAACTTCCCGCTTCTGATTCAAGATATCGCCCTACTGCACAGCTTGGGTATGCGAATTATTATTACCCATGGTGCACGCCCGCAGATTGAAGAAAGGCTGCAGCTTAGAGGTCTAAAAGGCCGCTTTGTTGATGGTCTGCGAGTGACCAATAAAGATACCCTTGAGTGTGTGAAAGATGCTGCGGGCTCTTTGCGCAGTCAAATTGAAGCCCTGCTCACACTAGGTTTACCAAACTCCCCCATGCATGGCGCTCGTATTCGGGTATGCTCGGGCAATTTGGTGATTGCCAAACCCATCGGCGTGCGCAATGGGATAGATTTTGAACACACCGGTCTGGTGCGTAGGATAGATATTGAAGGGATTAAAGATCAGCTTGATGACGGATCAATTGTCTTACTCTCGCCAATGGGTTACTCGCCTACTGGAGAAGTGTTTAATTTGTCGCATGAAGATGTTGCGACTCAGGCAGCGATTGCCTTAAACGCAGATAAAATCATTACCCTTTCTGAATTTGACGGAGTTTATCGGACCGATGAAAGTAAAGAAGATAAGTTTATCCGCACCATCGAACTTAACGCCTTGCAAAACTTATTAGATAATCAGCAAATTATCGCAGAGAGCACCTGTCTTAGCGCAATGATGGCGGGTGTTGCAGCTGGCATAGAGCGCTGTCACTGCGTAAGCTACAAAGAAAACGGAACACTGCTTAAAGAGCTCTTTACTCGAGATGGTGAAGGCACACTTGTAATGCAAAACCATTACGAGCGACTAAGAGGAGCCGTAATCGATGACGTTGGCGGGATTATTAACTTAATACGTCCTCTTGAAGAAAGTGGCGCCTTAGTGAAGCGTTCGAGAGAGTTGTTAGAAGCCGAAATTAGTCAATTTACAGTCATTGAGAGAGACGGCATGATCATCGCCTGCGCCGCACTTTATATTTATCCAGATGACGCCAGTGGTGAAATCGCATGCGTTGCTACACACCGTGATTACCGAGGTAAAAATCGCGGTGAAAGACTGCTTGCTGCTCTAAAAGACAAAGCTATCTTAAATCGTTTAAGCCGTATTTTTGTATTAACTACGGTCACTGGCCATTGGTTTTTAGAGCACGGTTTTGAAGAACGAAGTATTGAAACGCTGCCCTCCAGCAAACAACAGATGTATAACTACACGCGTAATTCGAAAGTATATATGCTGAATATATGAGGTGAAATCTAACTATGGCATGTTAAAAATTTAGGCAACATAGCTATAAAATGCATTTTAATTGCCTTATTATTCTAATGTGAAATCAATATCTAGGTGAACCCTTGCATGAAGTTTTAGAGATACTAAGGCTGAGCGAGAGGACTATTCCCTCGCATTTTATCGCGCTTATTTTCATACATAGACTTATCCGCCATATGCAACATTTGGGTCACTCCCAAAGGCGGTGAGTCAAATAACACATGCCCAACACTTGCGCTCGCGGGCACTTGCAGTCCCTCATCGAGCTGCAAGGTCATATCGTTTAGGCGAGTCCGCAAACGTTTGGCAATACCATACGACTCTACCGACTCTTTGAAATATCCTGCCACTACGAATTCGTCTCCTCCCACTCTACCAACGACATCTGTTTCTCTAGCTTCGCTGCGGATTATGTTGGCGATGATACTGAGTACTTTATCGCCAGCATGATGACCATAGCTATCGTTGGTTGCTTTAAAATCATTGAGGTCGATATAAAGAAGGCCAATCACTCCCCCTTGCTTTTTTTGTAAGCTCAATAATTCTTCTGCTTGTGCCAACCAACCTCGACGATTTAAAACATTACAAAGCACGTCTGTGTTGGCTTGATTTTCTGCAAGCAGTTTGCCGTTTTTAATATGCTCAATTCTCGAAGATACGACAATCGCAAAAATGAAAGCCTCAATGGCAAACGCAACAATCAGACCATATCGCTCAAGAAACTCGCCAACATCAATAGGTAAAACGCGAACTACCATGGCCACAAACATCAGTATCAAGCTCACACAAACCAACCAAGCCATGTTTACACCACGATAACTCTGTATCATCACGAGTACCAAAATAGTGAACATGATCAGCAGGGTCAAGGGAGCCATAAACGAGCCAATGATATTGGCCAAACCATTATGTCCGGCAAATAAAACATAGGTCGCAATCAGCAACACGATACTCGCAGAGGGATACAAAGCACCTTGCGTTATTTTCGGCCAACTGTGGTGTATTTCAGTAATTCGAACGATAAACAGAGTAGCCGAGAGCACTGTTAAACCAGCAAATAAAACATACAGTTGATGGTCAAACAAAAAGGATTTTTCGGGAAAAAATATGTGTAATTGACCTTCTTGGAGTAAAAAGAAGGTAGACGCACAAAACACATAAAAACTATACAGTTGAAAGGATTTATCGCCGAGCATTTTACCCATAAACGACACATACAATATAAGCACAAGGCACAGCCCATAAAAACCGCCCATCGTAATGCTATTTAACAAGCTTTGGTCTAAGAAGCGCTCAAGGCTTTGCCAAATAAACACTTTGCTATCACTATTGTGCATCGAGAGCGTAAATTCTGCGCTAAACGCACCGCTGGGCAACAAAAAAGCTGGTGAAGTGGCCGTCAACCTTTGTAGTGTGAATCCCAAACCATTAGCTTCAAGCCCAATCACTTCTCCTTGGTCAAAACTAAAAACACTTTGTTTACTTAAGTGACAACTGAGGCGCAATACATTCTCGCCAGACGGTATCTCGAGTCTTTCTTGTTTACCTAAAGTAAAGGTTGCAAATGGTTCTGATTGTAGATCATAAACAAAGAAAAGCTGACAACTGTCCTGTGCATATGACGCTTGCGCGTTTGCAGGAAAACTACTCAAAACTAGGAGTAAAGACACCAACATCAATAACAATGAATGTTTCACTAAGATCCAACCCTGTGCGACTTGCTTATTTAAGAGCAGCGCATAAAGTCTGTACGCCTGCTTACTCACGCTAACATGAATAAATTTAAACCCCTAACCCTAAGTTAGGTTTATGGACTGATTCGTTTAAATGCGCGATATTCCGCTTTCCAGTAGTTTTTATCGATACGCTCAAGCAATGCTTCATCCGTAAGGGTAAGGGCTAAACCTTGCTCCATAGCCACTTTGGCTACAGCAAACGCAATTGCCTTACTCAATTGCGTTATTTTCGTTAAGGGCGGCAGTAAGTCCTCAGAATCACCGCGAGCTAAAGGTGAAGCTTCAGCGAGAGCATTGCTGGCGGCCATCAACATTTCATCTGATATTAAGCGCGCTTTAGACGCTAGCACGCCTAAGCCGATTCCTGGGAAGATATAACTGTTGTTGCACTGTGCAATCGGATAGGTACGACCTTGATATTGAACCGGTGCAAATGGGCTACCGGTTGCAATAACCACTTTACCATCAGTCCATTCAATGACTTGCTCTGGGCGCGCCTCAACCTGCCTAGACGGATTACTCAGTGGAAAGATAATCGGAATGTCGCAGTGTTGCTGCATTGCTCGAATAACTTGCTCGGTGAATAAGCCCGGTTGACCAGACACTCCAATCAATAAATCGGGTTTTGCGCAGTTTACTACGTCTAAAAGTGATGGATACTCACCGCTATACTGCCAGTCAGATAAATTCGCTAATGGCTGTTGCAAAACTTGTTGAAAGTCTCTTAAACCTTCCATTCCTTCGGTCAGCAAGCCAAATCTGTCGACCATAAAGACGCGGGCACGCGCATCCACTTCGCTCAGACCTTCAAACAACATTTGTTGCACCAACATTTCAGCGATGCCGCAGCCAGCCGATCCCGCACCTACAAATACCACTCGTTTTTCAGAAAGCTTGACGTTTCTAGCCTTACAAGCTGCCAATATTGTGCCTAGCGCCACTGCTGCTGTACCCTGAATATCGTCATTAAAACAACAAACGGTATCTCGATAGCGTTTCAATAACGGCATAGCATTAGGCTGCGCAAAGTCTTCAAATTGGATCATTGCTTCAGGCCAGCGACGTTGAACTTCTTTAATAAAAATATCTAAAAACTCGTCGTACTGTTCTTGCGGTATACGCGGATGACGTGCTCCCATATACATGGGGTCGTCGAGCAATTTAGGGTTATTTGTGCCAACATCGAGCATCACCGGCAGTGTATAAGCAGGGCTAATACCGCCACAGGCAGTGTAGAGAGATAGCTTACCGATAGGGATTCCCATACCCCCAATACCTTGGTCGCCAAGCCCTAAGATGCGTTCACCGTCGGTTACTACAATGACTTTTACCTTGCGCTTTGTGGCGTTGCGCAAAATATCCTGCATCATATGGCGCTCTTCATAGCTAATAAATAAGCCTCTTGAAGAGCGGTAGATATCAGAAAATCGTTCACAGGCCTCACCCACGGTTGGGGTGTAAATAATCGGCATCATTTCTTCGATATGCTGCTGCACTAGTCGATAAAAAAGTGTTTCATTGTTATCTTGAATCGCTCGAAGATAAATATGCTTATTCAAAGGCGCAGAAAAACTGCTGTATTGCTTATAGGCGCGGTCGACTTGCTCTTCAATTGATTCATATCGTGGTGGCAACAAGCCCAGAATGTTAAATGATTTACGCTCTCGCTCCGTAAAGGCGCTACCTTTGTTTAAAAGCGGCGTTTCAAGTAAGGCTGGACCCGCGTACGGAATGTATAAAAAGTTACTATTGTCTGGTGTCGACATAATCAATCATCACCTAATGTTTGTTGTGTGTGGACTTGGCTAAAAAATATCGTCAAGCGCGGTCTCTTCTTCTTCTGGATCATTTTCAACCGGTAAAGACAAATCAGTATCTTGTGCAAATGATGTAGGCTCAGTGCCTTTTGCAAAATACTCAAACATTGATGAGGCGTCAGTTTTCTCGGTAAGCTTGCCGGTTGCTCTGTCGATGCGCACCCGCACAATGCCCTCTGGGATCATTTTTGTTTGCTCAGGTACGTTAACTAATACTTCCTGCATAAACCTAATCCAAGCAGGCTGTGCCGCCTTCGCACCATCCTCAGCACCGATAAGTGCATTACCTATCCAATTAAACCTTTCTGGGTCTTTATTGATTAGGTTTTGATTGCGAGTAGCTCTACCAAGCTCCCTTGCGGGATTGTCAAACCCAATCCAAGAAGCGGCTGCCAAATTGGGAGCAAATCCGGTAAACCATGTATCTTTAGCATCGTTGGTGGTTCCAGTTTTACCCCCTATATCTTCTCTTTGTAGAATATTTCGAGCGCGCCAACCAGTGCCGATCCAATAGGTACCGGTATTCCAACTACCATTTGCACGCACCGCAGTGCGCATCATTTCTGATACTAAAAATGCGGTTTGCTCACTGATCACCCTAGGAGCAGATTTGCTTACTAATTCAGGCAACTCGGTACTTTCTGGCATCGTGCTGTCTTGAACTTGGGCATTTTCAAAACTGAACTGCTGTGCCAATTGCGCCTCCATCTCTTCTGGGCTGAGCACCGCAGACAGCGAGCTATCATCCATGACAAGATCGGCTGTATTCTTGCCACAGGGATCACACGCTAAGGCCGGATCTGCTTGCCAAATAATTTCACCGTTGCTGCTTTCGATTCGCTGAATAAAATAAGGCTGAACCGCGAAACCGCCGTTACTAATCACCGCAAGAGCTGTGGCAACCTCAAGAGGAGTGTGCGATCCAGATCCTAATGACAATGTTTCATCACGAGGCACCTCATCGCGCAAAAAGCCAAATCTAGTAATATAGTCTCTGGTTTTATCTAAACCCACGCCTCGCAAAAGCCTTACCGACACGACATTTTTAGATTTTCCAAGCGCCTTGCGCATACGAATTGGGCCATCGTAAACCGCGGGTGAATTTTGTGGCCGCCATGCCACACCAGACGATGCATCCCATTGATTAATAGGTGCATCATTGATAACTGAAGCTAGCGTGTAGCCGTTGTCGAGGGCAGCTGCATAAATGAATGGTTTGATGTTTGAACCCACTTGACGTTTAGCTTGGGTTGCACGGTTGAATTGGCTATCGTAAAAATCATATCCACCAACAACCGCTTCAACTGCGCCGTCATAGGGGTTGAGCGCAACAAATGCGCCCGTAGCGTCTGGCATTTGTGCAAGTTGCCAATGTTGGTCATTGATTCGTTGGCGAACATAAATCACCATACCTGCATGCAAAATATCTGACGCTTGAACAGGTTCATTGCCTTGCGCACTATCTGAGATATAGGACCTTGCCCAATCTAAACCGTCCCAATCAATCGAAATACGTTCAGCATCTTTGGTTAGTACACTGACTGCCTGCCCCTCTACCAGAGTTACCACTGCCGGTATTAACATCCCAATCTTTTTGTACTGCTCAAGCTCAATTAACATATCTTCTTCTGAAAGCGGGGTAAATTCACCGTACTCACGCCTAATCTGCTCTGCAGCAGCCGAACTCAATGGCTCAACAAAACCAAATTTCTCGAGGGTTTCAGTATTAATCGGCTTCCATAAAACCGCTAGTGGACCGCGATAACCGTGTCGTTCATCGTAGTCATGAAGGTTTTGAATAACCGCTTTTTGCGCGGCTGCTTGATAATTAGAGTGCGCGGTAGCAAATACATTCAAACCACTCGTTTCGGCAATATCTTTACCATAAATAGCGACCATTTCATTATAAATAATATCGGCAAGATATGGCGCATCCAATTCAATTTCAGCACCGTGTTTGCGTGCCGTCACCGGGGCATTAGATGCTTGGTCAAACTGCTCTCGAGTAATATATCCTTCGTCTAGCATGCGCAGTAAAACGATTCGACGGCGCTCTTTAGAGCGTTCTGGTTGACTAATTGGGTTTAAAGCAGATGGCGCTTGAGGAAGACCAGCCAACGTGGCGATTTGTGCCAAGGTAAGGTCTTTTAACTCTTTACCATAATAGACCTGCGCAGCGGCGCCCATACCAAAGGAACGATGACCCAGCTCAACTTTGTTCATATACAGCTCAAGAATTTCGTCCTTACTTAATTCTTGTTCCATATGGTAGGCAATAAACACTTCTTTAATTTTGCGCGAAAATTCCTTACGCCGGTTCAAGAAAAAACCACGGGCCAGTTGCATCGTTAAGGTACTAGCGCCTTGTCTCTTTTCTCCGGTTACCGCCAAACTCAGAGCCGCTCTAGCCACTCCAATCGGGTCTACACCCATGTGGTCATAAAAACGGCTGTCTTCAGTGGCAATGATGGCATTTATAAGGTCTTGGGGAACTTCTTCAAGGGCAACCGGAATGCGGCGTTTAACGCCGTACTGCGAAATTAACAAACCGTCTTGGGTAAAAATACGCATCGGAGTTTGCAACTCTACATCACGCAGCACATCCACGCTCGGAAGGTCGTTTTTGAGATATAAATACATCCCTAAGACAGAAGCGACACTTAGGAAAATACCAAGCAGGATAAAGACTAGAAAGACTTTTATATACTTCACAACTGTATAGTTACTCAAATAATTTAAAATAAGCACTCAAAGATTATACGTATGTGTCGTTAACAACTACATACATTTTACAAAAATAAGTATTATGCCACGGTATGATACTGCAACTAACTACAGGCCGCCATTGAATGAAAACGCTTTTTCAAAAAAAAGCTAAGACAATTATCGGTTTAGACATAGGTACAAAGTTCGTGAAGGCGATCAGTCTAGACGTGTCTGGCAAGCAATGCAAAGTTCTGGCGTTTGCGTGCGAACCTATTATAGGTTTAGCGTTTGCAGAGCGAGAGATAAAAGACTTTGACTCGATAAGCAAAGCCTTGAAAAAGGTGCAAATTGCGATGAAGGCTCAGGGTAAAGAATGTGCGATTGCCGTTGCTGGTTCATCGGTCATTAGCAAGCTTGTATTTATGGAGCCGGACCAAAGCGACTTTGAGCTGGAAACTCAAATCGAGCTAGAAGCAGACAGCCTTATTCCCTATCCACTCGATGAAGTCTACTTAGATTTTCAAGAAGTCGCAGTATCAAAAACCCACGTAGGTAAAGTCGAAGTGCTGTTGAGTGCCGCACATCGGGATATGATAGATGGACGGATTACGCTGGTAAGAGAAGCCCCTTTTGACCCAGTGATCGTAGACATAGAATCGAATGTGTTAGCCGATTCCTTTGTCAAATTCTCTCCAAATCAAAAAGATAACGAATTGGCTGTGTGTATTAATATCGGCGCTTCATTAATGCAGATTTCAGTGGTTGAAAATCAACGGGTCATTTACAGCAAAGAACATACCTTTGGCGTGAATAGTTTTGTCCAAGACTTGGCCATGTTGTATAACATTGACACGCAAGAAGTAGAATCACAGCTGGCGAGCAACACCGCTCCAGAGAGCTGGTTTACAGAAAATTTACCGACATTTTTATCGACTTTGCAGCAGCAAATACAGCGTGCCTTGCAAATGTTTGTCGCCACCACTCATAAACAAATGCCCGTTGCGTTCACATTATGTGGAGGAGGCGCGAATTTACCCAATATCTGTGAAGAACTCAGCAGAGACATGGCGATGGACGTTAGCTTATTTAACCCCTTTTCTTCTATGGAAGTGGACGGCAAGGTCAACAAAGATAAGTTGCTAAGTATTGCACCTCAGTTAACCCTAGCCGCAGGGCTTGCTACCAGGAGTCTTAGCGCATGGCAAAAATAAACCTGCTGCCTTGGCGTGAATCGTTAAGGCAGAGACAAAAACAACAATACCTGACTTCGCTGGGTCTGCTAGCGGTGATTGTATTTGCTTTATTCTGGCTAGCCGGAGAAGTATTGGATCAACAAATACGTAATCAAACTGCAAGAAACGATTATCTTAAGCAAGAAATTGACGTGCTTAATATGCAAATTGATGAGATAAAACGCATCAAAGAGGCTAAAGAAGAGATCGTGTTACGGATGGCACTGATTGAACAGTTGCAAGTAAGCCGGAATGTGACGCCGATTGTATTTGAAGAGCTGGCACGCTTAGTTCCTGCAGGTGTCTCTTTCAACAGTTTATCTCGAGAGAAAAACAACCTTAAACTGGTGGGCACCAGTGAGTCTAACAACAGACTTTCAGCTTTCGTGCGCGGTTTAGAAAGCTCCGAGGTATTTGTCAACCCAGTATTATCATCTATCGTTGCTGACGCCTCGACGTCCAACGCGATCAGTGATTTTGAATTAACACTGTCACTCAGCAGCAAATACGCGCGAGAAGATAGGCCGACAGATACCACAACGGGAGGTCAATAATCATGGCGTTTGATTTTAATAAATTAAAAGAAGTCAATGATTTAGACTTTGAACAAGTTGCCATTTGGCCTAAAGAAGTGAAGATGCTAGTGGCGGTAGTCTGCAGTATCATCATAGGTGCGATTTGTTACTACGCGATTATCAGCAGCAAGTTGCCGCAAATTGAAGCAGTAAAAAAACAAGAGCAAGAATATCGTGGTGAATTTGAGGCTAAGTTTCGTATTGCCGTCAATCTAGAAGCTTACAAAGACCAGCTAGCCCGGATAGAAGATGATTTTTCTTCGATGCTCAAATCATTACCCACGTCAAATGAGACGCCAGGCTTGCTGGACGACGTAACCTTTGTTGGCACCGACGCAGGTCTGTCATTTAAGCTATTAAACTGGCAACAAGAGATTCCTAAAGAGTTTTACACAGAACTGCCGATACAGATTGAAGTCGTGGGTGGTTATCACGAGTTTGGTCAGTTTACATCAAATGTCGCAAACCTGCCCCGAATCGTCACCCTGCATGATTTTGAAATAAGCCGCGCAAACGGCGAATTATCGTTGCAGATGCAGGCAAAAACTTACCGTTCTGAGCAGACGGAGGGGATGCAATGAAACACATTGTTATGGGTGTAAGCAGTATATTGCTGTTGAGTGCTTGTGGCGCAAGCATAGATGATTTAGTGGCATACACTGAACAGGTCAAGGCAAACACGCAAGTCAGCATCGAACCGTATCCAGAATTTAAGGAATTTGAGAGCGTCAACTATTCCGCCGTCGATATTCGCAGCCCGTTCATGCGTGCTGTAGGTGAATCTGCGGTAGCGCAAATAGAGACAACGCCAAACTGCGCGCAGCCAGATAGGTCACGTTCTAAAGAAAAATTAGAGCGGTTTGGTCTTGATGCACTGCGAATGGGTGGCGTAATTGCAATTAACGGCAAGCGTTTTGCATTGATAAAAGCAAACGACGGAAGTCTGCACAGAGTTACACACGGAAACTACGTCGGTTTATTCCATGGAAAAGTCACACAAATCAGTGATCGCGAAGTGAAAATACAAGAGATGCTCCCAGACGGAGCAGGTTGTTGGCAGTCTAAAACCGCCACTATAAGCATGTCGTCTGCGACAGGGGAAGATAACTAATGTCAGAGCAATATACATTGAATAAGAAATTAAACCGACGCCCACTTCATCGGCTTTGGCTGTGTGCAGCACTATTGGGCATTGTCACTTCTAGCGCAAATGCTCAAGAAGATCCGGTTGTGCTTATCGACCCAGTTGGAGAAGCTGTGATGGCGCAAACCGTCACACTGCATGACATTGCCTTTAATAGAGTGGGTGATCAAGCGCAGCTTACTGTGAGTTTTGAAAATGGCGTGCCCGAGGTTGCAATGGTAGAGGCACGAGGCAACATCTCATTGAGCTTTGAAGACAGTGAGCTTCACGAAGACCAATACGTTGAAATTGACGTCAGCCAATTTGGCACCATGGTAAAAAACCTTGAAACCTTTCAGCGCGATGCGACTGCCCGAATTGAAGTGCGCTATGACGGCAAAGTAAAAGTTACTAAGGCAGAAAACGAAAATGGTTATACTTTCACGGTCACCAAAGTAACCGAAGAACAACTTGCAAAAAATAAACAGGATGCATACACCGGCGCGCCAATTTCGCTCGATTTTCAGGATGTACCTGTGCGCCAAGTGTTACAAATCATTGCGCAAGTAAATGGTTTCAATTTAGTTACTACAGACACTGTCAACGGTAACGTCACGATCAGCCTAACAGCGGTGCCTTGGGACCAAGCCTTAGACATGATTTTGAAAATTCGCGGTTTAGATAAACGTCTAGAAGGCAATATTTTATTGATAGCACCACGCGACGAGCTGACCGCAAGAGAAACCCAAGAACTTCAAGCAAAACAGCAGGTTCAAAGCCTATCTGAATTAAAGTCTGCGAATATAGCGATTAATTATGCGACCGCAACAGGCTTGGCCGAAATCTTAAAAACTGACGCGGGTGGTATTTTATCTGAGCGCGGCACTGTGAGCGTCGACGAACGTACCAATACGCTTTTGATCAGAGATACACAAGACTCTATCGACCAAGCAAGAGCGGTTATTGAAACTCTCGATATTCCGGTGAGGCAAGTCCTTATTGAGTCACGCATGGTAACGGTAAGAGAAAATGCAAATGAGTCACTTGGCGTGCGTTGGGGATTCACCGGCACAGGTAGCGACAGCAGCTCCTCTGGTTCAATTGAAGGGTCAGATTCAGCCGGCGCGGGTTTTGTGCCCTCAATAACGGACCGTTTAAATGTGAATCTACCGGTAGCGAACCCAGCTGGTCGAATCGGATTTCAGATTGCGAGTCTGGTCGATGGCAACATTTTGGATCTTGAACTCAGTGCCCTAGAATCTGAAAATAAAGGCGAGATTATTGCTAGTCCACGAATCACCGTTGCTAACCAGCAAGAAGCCTACATTGAGCAGGGAACTGAAATTCCGTTTGTACAAGCAACATCTTCTGGCGCAACCTCTGTTGAATTTAAAAAAGCAGTGTTGAGTTTGCGCGTTACGCCGCAGATAACGCCGGATAACCGCATTATTCTAAACCTAGTGGTGACCCAAGATACCCGTGGCGAGACAGTATCAACTTCTACTGGTCCTGCGGTGGCAATTGATACTCAAGAAATCAGTACCCAGGTTTTAGTTGAAAACGGTGAAACGATAGTCTTAGGCGGTATATTTCAATCAACAAGTGCCAATGACGTATCGAAAGTCCCATTATTTGGAGATCTTCCACTGATTGGTAATTTGTTCAAAACCTCACAAAAGATAGAAGAAAAGCGCGAACTGTTAATTTTTGTTACACCTAAAATAATTACAGAAGGCTATTAATTTCAACAGCTTAAGTGCTTTATGCCAAGGTTTCCATAAGAAAACCTTGGCATTTTTACATCTAGGCTTGCAAACACAAGCCGATCATTGAGATAATCCCGCCTCTCGATTTTTCCCGAGGACAAAACTCGTTCATAACAAGCCCACTTGTTATGGTCAAAGTTGGCTATAAACACATGCAATCCGAGCCGACATTAACCATTAATTGAAGATGTGAATTAGCAAAATATGGCTGAAAAACGTAATGTATTCTTAGTCGGACCAATGGGTGCAGGTAAAAGCACCATCGGCCGCCACCTCGCAGATGAACTTCACCTAGAATTTTTTGACTCAGACCAAGAAATTGAACGTCGCACCGGCGCTGACATAGCATGGATATTTGATTTAGAAGGTGAAGAAGGTTTTAGAAAACGTGAAGAAACCGTTATCCATGACTTAACCGACAAACAAGGCATCGTGCTCGCTACTGGCGGAGGCTCAATTGTCTCTAAAGCCGTCCGCAATCGTTTGTCAGCTCGTGGAATTGTGGTGTACCTGCAGACGACTATCGATAAGCAAGTAGCTCGCACGCAGCGCGACAAACGCAGACCACTTTTGCAAAATGACGATCCTGAAACGGTATTAAGAAACCTTGCCGACGAACGTAATCCACTGTATGAAGAGGTGGCCGATTATGTCGTCGAAACTGACGAGCAAAGTGCACGTGCAGTTGCTAATCAAATTATCAATAAAATAGGGCTTTAACCGGCTCTAATAAAAGGACGCTAACTTATGCCTACTTTAAATGTTGATTTAGGCGAGCGTAGTTATCCAATATATATCGAAGCCGGCATTCTTAATGATGCCGGCTTTGTGTTTTCTGAGATACGCGCTAATCACGTTATTATTATCAGCAATAATCTCGTTGCTCCTCTCTATCTCGAAGCATTTGCAAGCCGACTTAAAGGGCTACATAAGCGTGTCGACAGTATCGTTATAGCTGATGGAGAAAGTGAAAAAACACTGCAAACTTTTGAGTATGTGTTATCCCAACTGTTAGCCATGCCGGCTTCTCGAGACGCTTGTATAGTGGCATTAGGCGGCGGCGTAATTGGCGATCTGGCAGGGTTTGTAAGTGCCTGCTATCAACGCGGCATCGATTTTGTGCAAGTGCCTACAACACTGCTTTCCCAAGTAGACTCTTCTGTTGGCGGCAAAACTGCCGTCAATCATCCTTTGGGTAAAAATATGATTGGTGCATTTTATCAACCTCAAGCGGTGTATATCGACACGACAAGTCTGGTGACATTACCAGAGCGCGAATTTTCAGCAGGCATGGCTGAGGTAATTAAGTACGGTATTATATACGACGAAGCCTTTTTCGGGTGGTTAGAGTCTAATATTTCACTGATCCAAAATAAAGATGCCAATACACTGAACAAAATGATCGCTCGCTGCTGCGAAATAAAGGCCACAATAGTTGCACTCGATGAGCGCGAACAAAATGTTCGAGCTTTGCTTAACTTAGGACATACCTTTGGCCATGCGATTGAAGCCGAGCAAGGTTATGGGAATTGGCTACATGGCGAAGCGGTCTCGACTGGCATGGTACTTGCTGCGAAGCTTGCAAACATGCGGGGTGACATGGAATTGGCGCAACTTACCCGTATCGAAAGTTTATTGACAGCGTTCTCCCTGCCCACAAAAGGGCCTGAAAATATGAATGCGAATGCTTACATTACGCATATGCAGCGAGACAAGAAGGCCGTAAACAATCAGATGCGCTTCGTGTTACCCAAGGGCATCGGAAGTGCTCATGTCGTGGCGAATGTCACCCAACAAGAGCTTATTACACTATTAGATGAATCTTAGACATTAACAATGGATTCAGGAAGGTTAAGTGTCACAACTGCACAAACGCTTAGAACATTTGGTGAATTATTCTTCGCAGCTAATTTTTGTTAGCAGTGACTCTATTGCCGATCAACAGCGGACCCTTTCTGAGTTTTTGTCCCTACAGCATGAAAGCACCGAGGTATCATTTTTCAGCGCCAGCAAAGCACAGGACGCCAGCGACTACCGTCGAATTATTTGTCGACAATTAGCCAACCACACTGTTGGCAGCTTTGTACGGCCTTTAAGAGAACTGTTACAAGACCTTGATGATGACAAAGGTCATTATTTGGTGTGTATCTCCCAAGCTGAGATGCTTGATGCGACTTTCCTAAATGAACTTTGGGATTGGGTGACTTCTTGTCGCGAGCATCAACAAGATCTGCACATTAATATTATTTTGTTTGCCGAGCAAATATGGACGGAGCGAGCACAAACTTGGCTTCCATCTCATCACATAAATAAACCGGTATTGCTTAGCTCTCAATCAATCGACGCCGTTGGCTTCGATGTCTCTGCCTTAGAAAATTTGATGGCTCAAAAGCGCGCATTTTTTGCTGTTGATGACGCCCACAATATCATTCAAAAAAAATGGTTTATCGTATCTGTGTTGTCACTATTTTTACTCATTTTCCTTGCCTTAATCGCACTACAATACCCAGAACAAACAAAATATTTTATTGAAACCGGTGAACTACCCGAAATACACTCAACGATTGCCGAACCCGCAATTACCATCGATGAAACGAATACAGAGCCGGAGCCTAGCTCTCAAATATTGCCCTATGAAGCGTCTTTAGAACTGATTGAAAGCGACACAACGGATTCTATATTCGTGAGCAACTGGCCATCAGAAAATAATACACCCCTTGACGATTTGCTCGGGCCGAGTGACGTAAACAATCAGCAAATAGAAGCTCCAAAGGCTTCCACCGAAGCAGAATTTGACCAGGCATCGAATGTCGATATCACCATGCCTAACCGCAGCCAAATACCTACAGTCAATCCTCAAGATTTTGCGGTAGATGATATTGTAAGCGTGGCCCAGCTCGATCAGCAATTGCAACAAGAGCTCTCGAGCGCGACTTCCTCAGAAGGCGAGCTCGAAGCTATTACTGTCGATACTACCGGATATTTATTTGATGAAGCCCTGTTACTAAGCCTTCCACAAAACCAAGTTTTGCTGCAGTTGTCTGGCATTCAGAATCGGAACGTGCTTACCACATATCTAGCAGAGAATAACTTAGCCAGTCTTACATGGGTTTACAAGACACAGCGCTATGGGGGGGATTGGTTCGTGGTGGTTTATAAGCAAGCATTTGACAGTATTGCACAAGCTACTGCGGCAATTGCACAACTACCACCAGCTGTGCAGCAGTCGGGGCCTTTCTCTAAGCGGGTACAGCAGATCCAACAAGAGATACTTCAGCGATAATTGGCAAGTCTTAACAAGACTTTAAAACCATTCCAACTTTGCTAAAAGTCTTTTTAAAATGGGCAACCTTCGGACCAAAATACAAAAATACCTGACCTCGGGTGTTTCCAGAGACGTGTTTACCATCTCTATTCTCAAAAGCAATACGTTTACTTACCAAGCATATAGCCGACGACTGTGTCAGTAAGTGTTGAAACCATTTCGTTTCTGTGGCGTTATTCACCAGCACTATGCCCTGAGTAATACAACCCTCATGCCAGTGTTTTAAAAATAAATCTACCGATGCGTTAATCAATTGGCGGCTGTAGGGTGGATTCATAAATACGGTACCACTTCCCGTAAACCACTTCTGTTGAAAAGCATCAGTGCCTTCATCGAAAAAACGTTTTGCGCAGATGATTTCATTTGCTTGTTCACTTGAAAATGGGTCTAGATCAATTTCACCAATACTTTGCGTAACAAGTTCAATATACTTTTTTGGCGTAAACCAAGAGTCTGAATCTCTTGCTGGAGCTTCACCGCTGAGAGGCACAGCAGCAATGTAACCGAGCTTTCTGCTGTCAGCTTTATTTAACGCACTTTTCAGAACCATATTACTCTCTTAATATTCTTATCGTGGACAGCCACTTTTATTGTCGTTTTACACTTATTTGCGATAAAAATTATCATCAATGATGATAAGGAAATAGTACAGGCTTTTTAAGCCAAATACCTGCGTTAAGACCCTATTTTGCTTATAAATTGTCCGTACTCTCCCATTTCTAGCTATTCTCCTAATTTGTTTGCTTGGATTGCCGATACTGTAGACATTGGAAGGCGTGTATTTGTAGATTCATTGTCAAATTGAGTTACACTTTAAGAATCAGAGTTTTACGCGAAATGTATTCACAAGAAAAAAGGACAAACACACTCAAGTAGCTATGAATATATTGCATGGGTTATTATCAAAGATGTTGATACTGGTTGTGATAGTGGCAGTAATGTCTCTCGCAGCTTCGTACACCTTTGTGTCTATTCAACAGGAAAAAAACCTGCAAGCTAATATAGAGGCCTTACAACTCAGTCACTTTAGCACCAGCAGCCTGTTATTTAACAATCAAATGGCCGAACAAGTGCTGTCTGCTGAAGAAGTGATCATGCTGAGTAACTTAGTAGACAAAACCCCCGAACAAGCCAATCAGTTTTTTACAAAAGTCTGGCCACGCCTGCAACTGAGTCTTTCTCTTTCTTCAATGTCGTTCACAAATGGCGCCAAGAGCTTTACGTTCGGTCAATTCCCAGAAAGTAAAATGGATAATATGCAAACACTTTCTCGTACTAACTTGCGCACCCAATCCGGCATTTTGTGCCATTTAATGTGCGAGCTTGCGACAACGGTTCCGGTAAATTTTCAGGGTGAAACATGGTCGCTGTCTTTATTAGCCAGTTTAGATCCCACGATTATTCTGCTCAATCAGGTTATGGGCAGTGACATTGGCGTGATATCACCTTTTGAGCCGGCCGTGGCTGACAACAATACTCTCACGCGATACATATCAGAGGTAATGACCGGCATTGAAAAAAGTAGAGGATTGCGAAATAAAGAGTTAAACGACGAAGATTTTATTTCACTTGAATCAGAGGGTTTGTTGATCAACGTTGAAAACAAAAATTATTTTGTTTGGTTTCAGCTTTTCAATGGGATTGGACCCGATCTTAAGCTAATGTTCATCAGAGATATTTCTGGCAATTTATTAGCTCAACAGCAAGACCAAAAAGAACAAGTTATCGTTATTTTTGTAACCTTAACATTTGGCATTCTGCTTTTTCTTATCCTGTTTTCCATCATCCCTATTTCTAAAATTAACCAGCTCAAACGTGCCATTAAGTTAATTGGGGCCAAAGAATATAATATCGCTAGGTATCGTCTTGGCAAAAGAGGTAGAGCGTTGCTGCCTGACGAGTTAGACGATCTAGAAGACGAGTTCCGTCATGCGATTGATGTCTTAGAATCTTATGAACAAGAACTCAGTAATTCTCAAAAACGGCTGGTTCGTCAAGCAACCATCGACAGTATCACAGGCCTGTTTACCCGCAATGTGTTGATTGAAGATTTAGGTAATATGAATCGAGAAGAGCATATTAATAATGTTGCTATTTTCTTTCTTGACCTAGACGGATTCAAACCGGTAAATGATAACTTAGGACACGAAGCTGGCGACATCATGCTAAAGAAAATTGGCTACCGGCTCAAAGGCGTTGTAAATAAATTTATTCGGGTATATCGAATTGGCGGCGATGAGTTTGTGATTTGTTACACGAACTATACTTCCGATGAAGCTTTAAAATCAATGGCCGATGTGGTGGTCGAATTGTTTTCAGCGCCATTCCATATCTATGACACCAGTATTAGCATTAGCGCAAGTATTGGCATTGCTTTTCAAGATGCTCAGGCCATCGAGCCTGACCGTTTGCTGCGCTACGCAGATATTGCGATGTATCAGGCAAAAGAAGACGGTAAAAACTGCTATGCCTTTTTTAACGACCAAATGCGTCAAAGCGCACAACGTCGTTTTACTATTAAAAATGACTTCATTTCATCGCTTGCAAGCGATCAACTCAGGGTAGTCTTTCAGCCGGTGGTATGCGCAAATACGCGCGAAGTGATCAAACTCGAGGCATTATGCCGGTGGCATCACCCAGAACTGGGGCATATTCCACCACCGGTGTTTATCGATGTAGTGGAAGAAAGTGAGAACATGAACACGCTGTTTGAGTGGATTGTGGGCAATGTACTCGAAGAAATATTGTATCTAGATGGGATTGGTCTGAGTAATGTTGTGGTATCAGTTAATCTGAGCCCCTCTCAGTTAGTTAACGACACCGCGCTTTCAATATTAAGCAATATGATTGCAGACCGCGATATCGCGGCTCAGAGAATCGAACTAGAACTTACAGAAACATCAGTTATTACGAGCTTTGAGCAAGCCAAAATTTGGATCCAACAGGCCACCGACATAGGCTTTAAAATTGCAATTGATGACTTTGGCGCCGGCTACTCCTCTTTGTCTTATCTCACCGCATTTCCATACGATACCGTAAAACTTGATCGCTCTTTGTTGAACAACATTGATAAAGATAAGCGTCAGCAGAGAATTGTGGGCTCATTAACCCAGATGTTGCATGGTCTCTCAGTGCCAATTGTTGCTGAAGGTGCTGAAACAGAGGCACACTTTGAACAGCTGCGTTTGTTAGGATGTGATTATATCCAGGGTTATTTGATATCAAGGCCTATTGGTCATGAGGAACTGGTCGTGTTTTTGCAGGCACAACCTAAAGTAAAACAGAGACAAATAATGATGGAGAACAAAAGTAAGTAAACTTACGTTACCAGCATCGCTACAGCCAATATTGATAACACCAACACAACCACCATCACCACGCCAACCAAAACGAAGGGCACGATACTATTGGCTTGAGTAAAGTCTTGTTCATAATTACGCTGGGTTTGCACACCCAAAAAACTGGCCAATACACTTTTAACAATTTGCCAAAGGGAGAGTGAAGAAAGATTCATTGCGCGCCTATGGGTTACGTTCAAGTAGCTCTAATAAGTCAACAAAGTGAAATTGCGCAGATTCAGGCTGCTTAAATAGCCATGTTACCCAATTAATTTGCTGACTATTGCGATTACATAAGGCATCGACATCTGCGTTGCCCTTTTGTAATTGATGAGTTGATACTGCATTAGATGATGCGAAGCTGAAAGAAGCGTTATGGCAAGGCGCATTCGCCGAGCTTAACATTAGAAAGACACTCGCAAACACAGCACAGCCCGAAACCGCAAGGGTAGCAATAAGCTTTTTTAGGTTTTGCTTTGACTTTGACATTGTGCGCGCTCCGATAATGCTAGGAGTTTAGTCGAAATCATAAAAAAACGCCAACTTATAAAGTCAGCGTTTGTGGATTTATTGCTATTGCCAAGACTTGGCGAATGAAAAGCTACAAACTAAATGCTTTTGCAATTGAAAAATAGACCGATTCATCATTATCTAAATCGCTGTCGCTCTTAATAAATGCGACACCTACATCAAATCCTTCAAAGCTGCCACCGTAGCCTATTTCAAGGTAATTTCCTTCGTAATCACCACCAAAAATACCCACCGTGCCATAAAAACTTTCGTATTCGCCAGTTATACCGGTAAAGGTATAAGAATCATCAGGATCGCCCTCTCCATCACGCTCACCTATGGTATATTCCACGCTTATAAAATCATATCCCGCTGACAAATTTATTTCGTTATATTCGGTGTCAAAGTTACCCGTATATTGATACGTTGTAAGGCCTGCACCTAAAGATAAGCCGCTTTCAAACTCAAAACCATAACCGCCGTATAAATCGATTTCCAATCCATCTTCAACATCTGCGGCCCAAACACCGGCATAAAATCCGCCGGAAGTGACATCAATACCACCATTAGCAGTTGCCGTAGTATTTTGGACTATGCCACGAAAATGATATTCGCTTAGCAGACCGACATTGGCAGACCACTCGGTTTCTGCCACAGCGTTCGAGCTAGCCAGGGTGCTTACTAACAATGACGCCGCAATAAGTGTTTTTTTCATGTTTACCATGTGTATTCTCCGTGTTTTCTCATAAAGTGTGTTGATAGCGAAGCGTCTTTTATTTTAGTTTTATTAGCGCCGATGAGATTTCTTTATGCAAAACCAACACCAAACTGAAAAAAATGTGATGATTTATTTTAAGTCTTTGTAATTTAATTATTATTTTGTAAATCATTTAGAACACTAAAAATAATATTTATAAAAATAGCTAGCGATAACTGAGCTTGTCGCACCATTTTGTTACACTATCACCAAGAAGGGGCAATCTTTGTCCTTTGCCTAACTACATAAGTTCGTTACACTTTTGTCTATTCGTTATATTTACTCTTTTATGAGGTTTTCATGTTTCCAGCCCTAATCGCCCCGTCTATATTATCAGCGGATTTTGCGCGTCTCGGGGAAGACGTTGAAGCGGTGCTAAATGCAGGTGCCGATGTCGTGCACTTTGATGTAATGGACAATCACTATGTGCCGAACTTAAGCTTTGGCCCAATGATTTGCAGCGCATTAAGAAAATATGGCATTAGCGCTGATATTGATGTGCATTTAATGGTAAGTCCGGTAGATGATCTTATCGAACGCTTTGCCGAAGCCGGTGCCAGTATGATTAGCTTTCACCCAGAAGCGACTCAACACCTTGACCGCAGCATCGAGTTAGTCAAAAGCCATGGCTGCAAGGTGGGCTTAGCGCTAAATCCGGCTAGTTCTTTGAGCCTTTTAGATCACGTATTACACAAACTTGACTATGTATTAATCATGTCGGTTAATCCTGGCTTTGGTGGTCAGGTGTTTATTGAGCATAGCATTGAAAAGATAAAGGCTTTAAAATCGCGTATCGATGACGCCAATTTAAACGTTCGCATAGAAGTCGATGGCGGCATCAACAGCAAAAACATTGCGCGCGCCCGAGCGGCGGGTGCTGATATGTTTGTAGCAGGCTCTGCTATCTTTAATACCGATGATTACCAGCAAACCATTACGCAATTAAAACAACTTATTAGCTAGGAAATAACTGTGACGAAACCTGCAAGACCAGTAGTATTAAGCGGCTGCCAACCCTCTGGCCAGCTCACCATGGGCAACTATATGGGTGCATTGCGCCAATGGGTTGATATGCAGACTACTCACGATTGTTTGTATATGATTGTCGATTTACATGCCATTACTGTAAGACAAGAGCCAGAGCAGCTTAAACAGGCCTGCTTAGACGGTCTAGCGCTTTATTTAGCCTGCGGTATTGATCCTGACAAAAGCACCATTTTTATGCAGTCGCATGTACCCGAGCACGCCCAGCTAGCTTGGGTATTAAACTGCTTTACACAAATGGGTGAGCTTAATCGCATGACCCAATTCAAAGATAAATCTGCAAAAAATGCCAACAACATTAATGTCGGTTTATATGCTTATCCTGTGCTTCAAGCTGCCGATATTTTGTTATATCAGGCAAATGAAGTGCCCATTGGCGAGGATCAAAAACAACACTTAGAATTGACGCGCGATATTGCCACACGATTTAATAATATTCATGGCGATATATTTACGATGCCCGAGCCATTTATTCCTAAGTCTGGCGCACGAGTAATGAGTCTACAAGACCCAACCAAAAAGATGTCAAAATCAGACGAAAATCCTAACAATGTCATAGGTCTTTTAGAAGACCCAAAAAAACTCACCAAAAAAATCAAACGGGCGGTAACTGACTCTGACGAACAAGCTCGCATTTACTTCGACACAGCTGAAAAGCCCGGCGTATCTAACTTGTTGTCTTTACTCTCGTGTGCCACTGGGCGAACTGTAGAGGAGCTAGTACCCGAGTATGAAGACAAAATGTATGGGCATTTAAAAGGCGATGTTGCTGAAGCTGTGGTGGCTATGCTAACGCCCATTCAAAGTGAATATCAGCGCATTCGCAGCGATAGTCAGTATCTGCAAAATGTAATGCATAACGGCAGTGCTAAAGCTCAGGCCATTGCGTCCGATACATTAAGCAAGGTATACCAAACGCTGGGTTTTGTGCAGAGGTAATTGCAGGTGGTGTTAATAATCGATAACTACGATTCATTTACATTTAACCTAGCCCGTTACTTTGAAGAACTCCAGCACTCGGTGACCGTTGTAAAAAATGATGCAACAACAATAGATGAGCTGCGTCACTTGAATTTTGACCACTTAGTGATCTCACCTGGTCCATGTACTCCTAACGAGTCAGGCATTTCTCTAGCTGCTATTTCAGCATTTAAAGGTAAGTGCCCCATTTTAGGAGTGTGTCTAGGTCATCAGGCGATTGCCCAACATATGGGCGCGAAAGTGACACAGGCGAAACATATTCGTCATGGCAAAACGTCAAATATTCAATGTGACAATCAGTCTATTTTGTTTGCAGATTGTAAACCTAGGTTTATCGCCACGCGTTATCATTCTTTGATAGTGGAAAAATCTAGTTTACCGACTCAGTTTCATGTGAGTGCTTGGTGTGATGATTGTAATATGACCGAAGTCATGGCAATTGAAGATCGCAAGCTTAGATTATACGGCGTGCAGTTTCACCCTGAATCTTTGCTTACCGATTGTGGACACCAAATACTGCAGAACTTTTTAACACTTGGATAGTGAATGAAAAAGAGCGTTTCACAGTTAGCTGCCATATATAACAATCGATTTGAACAACTCCTTCTGTCGCTGGATGAGGCTATTTTACTGGCGGGCCAAAAAACTGAAACCATGAGGATGATGGAGGACTCTGAACAAGCAGAGTCGCGACGCAAACTTTTGATGGTTGAGGAGCTCGCAAATAAACAGCGTGAAATTGCCGCTACCCAAGAGAATAATTTCCTTCATCAAATTGAAGCCGATTTTCATCGCACATTTATACCTGACCTCGAAAAACGCTTTCTCGATACTGAAGATTTACTTTATAACGTGCTTGAGTTTGACTTGGCGATTGGCAAACTGCTCGATATTTTATACACCGAATCGTGCTCTATTTCGAGATTGGTAGAATGTATTGAAAAAGTCGAATGGCTAAAAATTTCTTTACTGAAGTTTGTACGCCAGCCGAAGTATCGCAGAGTAGACTCTCAAGGGCACCCTGTGATTTTAAAGACATTACACAGTGCACTGAGCTTTATAGGCGTAGAAAGTTTGCGCTCACTGGTGCCGGTTCTTATCGCAAAGCATTGTATGCCTCCACATTCGGAGTTTACCCCTGATCTACAAAAGAACCTTTGGCTGTACACCATAGGAACGGGAAATATAGGTAAGTCCTTGGCTGACAAACGCGGGATAAGACCTCACTTTGGGTTTAACCTCGGCTTATTTTCGACCTTGGGTCGTGCCATTATTGCTACCCTGTATTTACGCTCATTCGATGATAAGTTGCGTGAGCGCATTATTGATGCACGTAGAAAAAACAATCCCAATCAAGCCAAAGCGCTGGCATCTTTAAAGCCTTCTCATAAATACATTATGACACTATGGAATAAGCATGCAGTGAACATTAACTCTGCTGTCTTTAATCAATTAAAATGTAAGTGGCTTTTAATAGGAATGGGATTTGAAGACTACACTTCCATCCGCTCAATTAGCTTTAAGTTTCTCGAAGAGCACAACTTACACCCACTTACTAAACTGCTATTTAATGCGCAAGGCTACATGCAGTTTAAGATGATGCAAACCCATAAATTAATGAGCAAAGAAGCTTCGATGCTTTATTTGCGAAACTTTGGGATAAAATCAGACGATGTTGCGGTAGTAACAAAGATAAACTTGACTGGTATCGAGCTTAAGATCACTGAAGTATCTGAAGAAATCTGACCTTGCCTAAATTAAGGTGCAAAATATTTTTGCATGAATATGCGCTAGCGCACCTGCAAACTCATTTTACTGACTGATAACACACCGAAATAGCGTCCTCAGCGGTCGTAATTCAAATATCTCCTCGCTCAGTCAGGCGGTTTACATTCTGTTTTTTATTGCCCTTAAAATATAATTATTCACTTCATCTGCAAATATCTGCATCCTTAATAAAAACAAGCTCTCGGGGCCTTTACTATTAGCGACTAACGATAATTATTCTGGCATACTAGACGGCCAATTTGTCGTTATATCGGCAAATCCTGTAGCGTTTTCTAATGGTTAGAAGCCGCCAGATTCGTTTTTAAAGAAAGCAGAGGTATTTACATGCAAGTCACCAGAGACACCTTCAATCAAGTAATGGTACCTAACTACAATCCTGCGGCTATGGTGCCGGTGCGCGGAGAAGGCTCTCGCGTGTGGGATCAAGAGGGTATTGAATATATTGATTTTGCCGGTGGCATTGCGGTAAATGTCTTGGGTCATTGTCACCCAGAGCTTGTCAAAGCACTAGCCGAACAAGGCAGCAAACTTTGGCACTTAAGCAACGTATTCACGAATGAACCTGCACTTCAACTCGCGCAAAAACTCACTGACGCGACGTTTGCCGATAAAGTCTATTTCGCAAACTCAGGCGCAGAAGCCAATGAAGCGGCATTAAAATTAGCCCGCAGATATGCACTCGACCACTTCGGCCAAGAAAAAGATCAAATCATTGCTTTTGCTAAGGGCTTTCATGGTCGCACCTTTTTTACCGTAACAGTTGGCGGCCAGCCGGCATACTCTGATGGCTTTGGACCAAAGCCCGGAGCGATTGTGCACTGCGAGTACAATAATTTAGACGCGCTTAAAGCGCTTGTCTCTGAGCGTACATGCGCCATCATGATGGAGCCAATGCAGGGTGAAGGCGGCATTATCGTGCCTGATGTAGCATTTATAAAAGGCGTTCGAGCCCTATGTGATGAACATAATGCCTTGCTTATTTTCGATGAAGTACAATCCGGCATGGGCCGTACCGGTAAGTTATTCGACTACATGAATACCGGCGTCACGCCAGACATTCTTACCTCTGCAAAGTCACTCGGTGGCGGCTTTCCGGTAGGTGCTATGCTTACAACTGACAAAGTATCGGCCAGCTTAAAACCGGGCACTCATGGCAGCACATACGGTGGCAACCCATTGGCCTGTGCAATTGCCGAGAAAGTTTTCGATATCGTCAATACATCAGAAGTACTCGAAGGGGTACTTCACAAAGAAGCGCTGTTCCGTGAAAAGCTACATGCGATAAATGAAAAGCATCATGTCTTCTCAGAAATACGCGGTAAGGGCATGCTCTTGGGCTGCGCCCTGAATGACAAGTACAAGGGTCACGCAAAAGATATTATGACTGCTGCAACTGAGCAGGGCTTAATGTGCTTAATCGCGGGTATGGATGTAGTTCGTTTTGCGCCATCTTTAATCATTCCTGACGAAGACATCATTGAAGGTTTAGAACGCTTCGAGCGCGGTATTGCTAAATTCATTGCTAACGCTGAATAAGGCGGGCAATCTATATGTTGATTATCCGCCCTATCAGGGAAAGTGATTACGATGCGCTTTACGCCATTGCTAAAGAATCAGGCATTGGTTTTACATCGTTACCAGTAAATGAAAAGCTACTTAGAAAGAAAATTACAGATGCCCAGCTAGCATTTGCCAGCAACCCATCAGAGCCCGGCGCGCAAAGTTATTTATTTGTCATGGAAGACAGCGAAACCGGTGAAGTGGTGGGTACCTCGGGTATCGAAGCCACGGTAGGATTACAAGATGCGTTTTATCACTATCATGTTAGTAAAGTGGTACATGCTTCAAGAGAGTTAGGCGTTCACAATACCGTAGATATTTTAAGTTTAGGTAACGACTACACCGGCGTAAGCGAAATATGCACTTTATTTTTACGCGAAAAAGCACGCAAAGGCCTCAATGGCCGCCTGTTGTCAAAGTTTCGCTTCTTGTTTATGGCTCAGCACCCGCATCGATTTTCAGACACCGTTTTTGCAGAAATGCGCGGAATTTCTGATGAAAATGGAAAAAGCCCGTTTTGGGAATGGCTTGAGAAACACTTTTTCTCAGTAGATTTTCCTACCGCAGACTACTTGACCGGTATCGGCAATAAAGTGTTTATTGCTGAGTTAATGCCCAAATATCCCATATATATTAATTTACTCTCCAAAGAGGCCCAAGCCGCGATTGGCAAGGTGCATGAGAAAACCAAGCCAGCTTTAAGATTGCTTCAACAGGAAGGTTTTAAGAACCGAGGCTACGTTGACATTTTTGACGCTGGACCGACGATTGAAGCTGATGTCGCGAACATTACTACCGTTCGCAACAGCAAGGCGCGTAAGGTGCTCATCAAGGCTAATTTTAGTAGTGAAAATGCAAGACAATATATTGTCATCAATAATGAGATTGCTAACTTTAGAGCCTGCTTAGCGCCGGTGCAAATATCGGAAGCGGGCGAAGCCGTTATGAGCCAAGAAACCGCCGATGCGCTGTTGCTAGACCCTAACACCGACAATATAGTCCGCCTCACTGCCTGCGCAGCGAAAACCAGCTAAATTACGCATAATCAATAGGGAGTCCCCTTGTGACCGATATCAACAGTGAAGCAACGCATTTTATTAACGGACAGTGGCAAAGTGGTCATGACGAACTTTTTAAGTCAATCGATCCAGCTAAAAATGTAAGCATATGGCAAGGCAAAGCAGCCAGTGCAGAACAAATAAACGAAGCTGTTAAAGCAGCGCGCAATGCATTTATCAAATGGTCTTTGGCAGAGTTTAGTGAGCGCTTAGGGATTATTAAGCAGTTTGCAGTATTACTCGAAGAGCATAAACCTATTTTGGCTAAACTCATCGCTCAAGAAACCGGCAAACCTGAATGGGAAACGGCCACAGAAGTGGGCGCTATGATTGGTAAAGCAAGTATCTCAGAACGCGCATACCATGAGCGAACCGGTACCGTCGAAAACCCTATGCCAGCAGGGCGCGCAGTATTAAGGCATCGACCACATGGTGTAGTGGCGGTTTTTGGGCCCTATAATTTCCCGGGGCATCTGCCGAATGGGCATATTATTCCCGCACTGTTAGCGGGCAACACGGTGGTTTTCAAACCCAGCGATTTAACACCTTTGGTAGCAGAGTATACGGTTAAACTATGGCAACAAGCGGGTTTGCCCAACGGTGTGTTGAATCTAGTACAAGGTCAAGTAGATACCGGTAAGGCACTAGCGGGTCATGCACATATTGATGGCTTGTTTTTTACTGGTAGTTCAAACACCGGTAAATTATTACACGAACAGTTTGCGGGTAATCCCGGCAAAATTCTCGCGCTAGAAATGGGCGGTAATAATCCGCTGATAGTTACCGATGTAGCGGATACTAAAGCCGCGGTTCACGATATCATTCAATCTGCTTTTGTTACATCAGGTCAACGCTGCACCTGTGCACGTAAACTGTTTGTCCCCCAGACTGAAGCCGGTGATGCGCTAATTGCCATGCTGGTCAAAGCCACCAAAAAAATACGAGTTGGCCACTATGATGATGCTGAGCAACCGTTTATGGGCGCTATGATATCTTCACGAGCTGCATCATTGATGGCCGCGGCACAGCAGCACTTACTCAATATAGGCGCGACCTCGTTGGTTCAGTTAGTACACCAAGATATCAACACAGGATTTGTAAGCCCTGGGATTATCGATGTTACGGCTATTGCAGCTGATATGCCAGACGAAGAGCATTTTGGGCCACTTTTAAAAGTGATACGCTATACCGATATTGATCAAGCTATCACCCTAGCCAACAACACAAAGTTTGGTTTGTCAGCGGGCCTTCTAGCTGATAGCCAAGCCGATTATGACTACTTTTTGCCTCGCATTCGGGCAGGTATTGTGAACTGGAATCGTCCAATTACCGGCGCTTCTAGCGCGGCACCTTTTGGTGGTATAGGCGAAAGCGGTAATCATAGAGCGAGTGCCTACTATGCGGCAGACTATTGCGCATACCCTGTTGCTTCTGTAGAACTTGAAAAAGTGGCTTTGCCCGCAACCTTGAATCCAGGCTTAGATCTCGATCTCTAAGAGCAAGGATTGTCGTCAACCTACATCACCAATTTGCGTTGCCCCTCAAGACCCATTGCAAGAATGAATGGGTCTGTCTTTTGTAGGGCGATAAAATCTTGTTTGTTATTTAAATCTAACCACTTTTGCTGAATTAAGCTTTGCGCAACCGCGCCCCCTAGCGTCGCGCCGGGGCCTAAAACAATCAGTTTGTCAGGGGAGAACTCCTTTATAGAGACTTCAATTGCCTTGGTAAAATTATACGTGTCGACAACCTGAGTACCCAAAGTATAGTCGTAAAGTGATTGTGGATCGCAGCTATAGGGTTGCCATATTTGTCCCAAACCGTCTATTAGCGGAACATGGGGCGCCTTGAATAGGCTCGGTGCTAAAAGGGCCTTTGCTTTTACCGAAATCTCATTTAACAACGGTGTATGAAACGCCGCATGATTAAACAAATTCATCGGATAACGGTCCTGTACTTTCTCAAGTGCTTGCTCTAAGGCCTTTAAGCCCTTTTTATTGCCCCCAAACACGACGTACCCGCCGAGTTTAATCGATACATAAACCTCACAACCTGACTTACTATTTATATCTATTAGCACGCGTTCTGTTGTGTCTAGCATTTTCTGATCTACGCGCCAGTTTTCATCGCTTATCGGATAAATCATTTGACCACCAATAACGCCCTTTACCATCATCGAGCCCATGGTATTGATAAGCTCAATAGCCGCCATCGCATCAAGTGCACCCGCTGCAGCTAGGGCAATATACCAGCCCATAGAATTACCAGTAACGGCCACGACCTCGTATTTGTCACGATTAATTGCTTGAAAGTCTGCAATCGCACATGCGTAAATCAAAGCAGACGCGTTTTCTCCGGCGGTATGCGTGCGCATATTGAACTGATCAGCCTGGTCCAAAGATTGAATGCTCACTTGCCCCTGCTGCTTACGATAGGCGTCAATGTTGGCAACAAATTCGACTTTGTCAGGATGTAAACGTTGCAGGTAGCCTAAATCTTCCTTGTTGTAAGTTCCGCGACCAGGACAAATCACGACCACTCGCTTTTTTTGCTGAATCGCGTTCATTAGGCGCTCCCTACTTTTGCTGTTATTACATCAAGCATAGGGCTCGCTTGCTTGCCCACTAATATCAATGCTTCCTCTACGATTTGCTGAGTTGAAGGTAAAACGTGATAGGCCGCATTACCTAAGGGAATAAAACTGTCGTGAGCGGCAATACGGCTTATGTTTACGTTGCTTTGAGTATGGGCTGACTCTGCTAGCAGGGTAAATAGCGCCTCACTGATAGACCCGGTTTTTCGACACTCATCCACAATCAACACATTTTCGCATTCGTTTGCCTGCTCAATGATGCCTTTTTCATCAAGCGGAGCAAGCCAGCGCAGGTCAACCACGCGACACTCTACTCCCTGCTCAGTGAGGAGTTTTTCAGCTTGTCTTGATAAGTAGTAACCGTTTCCATAAGAAAGGATGCACAGACGTTTGCCTTTACCATACACACTTACCCCTTGGCTCTCAGTAATGCTTTTAGCAGATTCAGCTTCCGATAGTGGCGTTACGTATTCTGAGGTCCACAGTCCGTCCCCTTCAGCGTGCAAGTCTTTTGTCATATACAGCGCGATAGGTTCTAAAAAAACCACTAAACGCTGCTGTTCTCGTGCCAATCGCACGCTTGCTCTCATCATTTCGACGGCATCAGCACCGTTCGATGGGCAGGCCAGAATTAGCCCCGGAATATCTCGAAATACTGCAAAGGAATTGTCGTTATGAAAGTGTCCACCAAAGCCCTTCTGATAAGCCAAGCCAGCGATTCTAATGACCATTGGATTGCTAAATTGCCCGTTCGAGAAGAACGGTAAGGTGGCGGCTTCACCGCGTATTTGGTCTTCTGCATTGTGTACATACGCTAAAAATTGAATCTCAGGAATAGGTAAAAAACCGTTGTGCGCCATACCGATGGCTAAACCCAGAATAGACTGCTCATCTAACAAGGTATTAATCACCCTATTTTTACCGAAACGTTCACAGAGTTTGCTGGTAACATTATATACGCCGCCTTTGGTGCCAATATCTTCGCCACACATCACGATATTTTCATTCTCAGCCATCAGGTCCATTAATGCCCAGTTTAGCAACTTAGCCATGTGTTGTTTTTTGCTGATATTATGTTTTTCATGGGCAAACAGTGGTGCTCTTTGTTCATCGCTTAAGGGCTTGTGGTATTTAGCATGCTTGGCTGAATAGGAGATGGCCGGCGCAATACTGCCTTTCACCGCTTCGGCACTGTCTAATTTCGGCTTTGTGATGGCTTGTAGTGCAATACGCGCTATTCGTTGTTCAATCTCTTCGTAAATACGGATAATTTGCTCAGCGCCTAAAATGTCATTTTCAAGCAATATTCGTGCAGTGTGTAACAAGGGATCTTGAAATTCTGTTGCTTCGATTGCCGACTCTTTCCGATATACAAACTCTGCATCAGATCCTGCATGGCCTAAAATTCTGACTGTGCGCATATGCAAAAACACTGGCTTACCGTATTGGCGAGCCAAATGTTCAGCGTGTCTCGCTTTAAGGTAAGTATCTAAAACATTGAGACCGTCGCAATAAAGGTAAGTCAAACCCGCTCTATTTTGATAGTTGGCAGCAATCCACCCCTCAGGAGTTGAAGTAGATATGCCAATGCCATTGTCTTCACAAATATACACAATTGGCATCTTTATGGATTGATACGCTGCCCATGCGGTGCTGTTCAATGCGCCTTGGGTAGTAGAATGATTGGAAGATGCATCGCCAAAGTTACAAATAATGACGCTGTTTTCAGGAATGTTTCCTTCTAATGCTAAGCGTTTAGCCAGGGGAATGCTGTAAGCGGCGCCCATTGCTTTTGGCAGATGAGAGGCAATGGTGCTGGTTTGCGGCGGTATGGATAAAGCTTTGCTACCAAGAACTTTATGACGGCCACCTGACATTGGGTCATCTTTAGAAGCGGCGAATGATAACAACATGTCGTATAGCGGTGTTTGACCCGGAACCTGCTTGCTTCTCTGGATCACAAACGCACCACTGCGATAGTGCAAAAACGCCATATCAGTGGGCTTGAATGCTTTTGCATAAGCAGCGTTACCCTCATGGCCAGAGCTACCAATAGTATAAAAGCTCTGTCCATTTTTTTGCATAATTCGTGACTGCAAATCCAAATGACGACTCATTACCTGAGACTCAAAAATATCGACAATTTCACTGTGACTTAAGCCAACATCACTGGGGGATAACGTAACGCTCGAAGTGGGTAATTTTGCGCTGCGAACAAAATTGATAAAGTTATCTCTTACCAATTGATTACGATTAGACATGTTGGCTCCACATATAGGTGACGCGATTGGGCTTGCTACTTTCACAAGCCCTAGTGTTGATTTCAGCCTTGCTGGTAAATTCCCTAAGACCTATTTTTGGGCGAAGGTCGTTGGAACAGAACTGTTTAGAAAAATGCTTGAATACCCGTTTGTGCCCTGCCTAAAATTAAGGCATGAACATCGTGAGTACCTTCGTAAGTATTCACCGCTTCTAGGTTCATTACATGGCGAATGACATGATATTCGTCGCTGATACCGTTACCCCCATGCATGTCGCGCGCAACACGAGCAATATCCAATGCTTTCCCACACGAATTACGCTTCACTAAAGAGATAGCTTCTGGAGCCAAAGTGCCAGCATCCATCAAGCGTCCAACTTGTAAGCAAGCGAATAGACCGGTGGTGATTTCCGTTTGCATGTCCGCCAGCTTTTTTTGTATGAGTTGGGTAGATGCTAAAGGCTTACCAAATTGCTCCCGGTCGAGGGTATATTGACGTGCAGCATGCCAACAAAACTCTGCGGCACCTAACGCCCCCCAAGAAATTCCGTAACGTGCTTTGTTTAAGCAACCAAAAGGACCAGACAGTCCCTTGGCATTAGGTAGCATGTTTTCACTTGGCACAAACACGTTATCCATAACGATCTCGCCGGTAATAGAAGCGCGAAGAGAAAACTTACCTTCAATTTTTGGAGCACTGAGCCCCGGCATGCCTTTTTCAAGAATGAAACCTCGAATGACGCCGTCGAGTTTGGCCCACACAATGAAGATATCGGCGATAGGTGAGTTAGTGATCCACATTTTAGCGCCTGTTAGCTTATAGCCACCGTCTACCGGTACTGCTCTTGTAATCATGCTGGCAGGATCTGAGCCCGAGCCTGGCTCAGTTAGGCCAAAACAGCCAATATATTCGCCAGTAGCTAATTTAGGCAAGTATTTGATGCGCTGCTCTTCACTGCCATAGGCATGGATCGGATGCATAACCAACGATGACTGCACACTCATAGCACTGCGGTAGCCACTGTCTACACGCTCTACTTCTCTTGCGACAAGGCCATACACGACATAATTGACGCCAGCACAGCCATACTTTTCAGGAATAGTTGCGCCTAGTAAGCCAAGCTCGCCTAACTCTGTCATGATTTCTGGATGAAAGACTTCTTCACGATTGGCCATTAACACCCGCGGCATAAGCTTTTCTTGACAATACTGACGCGCACTGTCTCTGATCATGCGCTCTTCTTCGGTCAGCAGAGAGTCTAATGAAAGGGGATCTTCCCAGTTAAAAACCGCTTTATTGTTTGAATCTGAAGACATTAAAAGGCACCTTAATTGTAAAAACCGCTGCGACACTATCTTGAGCAACGCATACCGATTGAAGATGCCTAATGATAAGGAAAAGTTAGCTAAAGTTAAAATAAATATTTTCTTTAGGTGCTATAGTTTGTAGCTATACCATTACAAAAAATCATAAGAACCACATATGGATTTACGTAGCCTCAAATATTTCGTCTCAGTTTACCAGCAGGGTAGCTTTAGCGCCGCGGCTAAAGCTTGCTTTGTAGCGCAGCCGTCGATGTCCTTTGCCATCGCGCAATTAGAAGATAGTTTGCAAACCACTTTGTTTAATCGCCATGCGCGTGGCGTTACCGCCACGGCATATGGCGAGCGTCTTTTCCCACTTGCTCAACAACTGTTGGGGCAAGCTGACGCCATTAGCCACTTGTTTGTCGAAAAAAGCCTAAAGCAGTCTTTTTTATTAGGCGTGACCAAGGGCTTAGGTGTCGAACGTATGAGCGCCCTGCTAAAAGATTTCACAGCGTCTCAAGAGTTTATGGAGCTGACCTTGGTGTCACATACGCAAACTTGTGATGCACGTATTATCATGAAAGAAGAAATTGAAGAAAATGAGCAATTTATTACTATCTGGAAAGAAGACTATTTATTGGCATTACCCTACAACCATATGCTATCCCTAAAAGACCATATTACTTTGTCTGATCTTGACGCCCTACCCTTCATACAGCGGACGCCATGTGTAGCATGGAACCATCTTAACGACACTTTAACCTTAGCCGGCTACAGCGTCGATATAAGAGCTAAAATACAAACTATCGACTATGCCTTGGGTCTAGTTCAGGCGGGCCTGGGCTGCGCACTGGTGCCTGCGCATTCTGAAATTTTGAGTAAAACAGAATTGGTGTATCGCCCTATTGAAGGATTACGGTTAATGCGAGAGATCGTATTTGCATTTAAGCAAGCCACAGGCGTAATTTCTCAACTACAGGAAGTAGTTATTAAACATCGCCGCTAAGACTCTAGATAATGAAAATAAGCTTTTGCACTGTATTATAAAAGCGCATTCGTTTGCCAGATCATCTAGCATCATGCAGATGAAACATGTCATTGACTATTGCGAATAACAATTTGAATTTCTCACCGCATCAGCCTACTCTTGATAATCTGCTTTGGTAAGACGTATTATAATGCGTGGGCAGCGAACTTCTGCTTTTCGTCAATAAAGCAATATTTGAATCTGACGTGAATCAATAGCGAGTCTTCGCTATACGCGACTTTCTGCAGATTTTAATGAATCTAGGCCCTAGGTCGATAAGTACACAACAAAGAATATTCGTTACAAAATGGTGCTCTGCATCAGTCTCAATAACCTGAGAAAATGAACGAGGCCAATTTGGTGCTTGATGTTTTAAATCAAATGAAGTTCACACAGGCTGATAAGTTATCTATGAAATTAAATCTTAAAAAACGCTTTGCATTTTTAACATGGATAAGTTCAATAGCTTTGCTTCTATTTGTTGCTACAAGTCATAGTTATAACCAAGCGGTCGATGATGCCGAAGCAACAAGCGAATTGGATCGCGCCTACACGATTAGAAGCTCCAACCCGAGTCAGTCCATCGAAATTTTAAGCAACATTTCACGTGAACAATTGAGTGAGGCTAATCAAGACCGCTATGATTTAATCAATGCATATTTACTGTTTATGACTGGTAAGGTTTTAGAGTCAATTGACGCTTTCAAAGCGCTCTCTGAAAATGCTCATACCGCTGATGAAAAGTTTAATGCCTACGCTTCGCTCACTGCTCTATATGCGGGCACCCAAAACTGGTCTGAAGCCTTTAAAGCACTCGATTATTTAATTGGCAATATCGAAGCGATTAACAGTCTTGACTCTGAGGAGCAGGCTCACCTTGCTGCGATCAACCTTTACAGCATGATTAACGAAGATGATGTGCTGATAAATTATGCCACCCCCCTTTTAAACAGCGAGTACAGCCAACGCTTTAATTGTATTGCAACCATGCATATATTTACTTCAAAAGTCGAAAACGACATCGACTCACTTTCAGAAGATGACTTTGAAACGGGTTTACAGACCTGTGAAAATGCCGGTGAGCCGGTAGTTAAGCTGGGAATTTATAATAAATACGCCGCCTATCTGTTTAAGCTAGGACAAACCGATCAAGCATTAGGCATGCTCTTAGAACAACTTGATGTCATAACACGAGCAAACTATGCGCCTTTGTTTGACGATTACTATGTCTTATTAAGTGAGGCCTATTTAGAAAAGCAAGAGTATGAAAAAGCCCATCAATATGCATTGTTAGTGGTAGGGGATGCTAAACCTGACATGCTAGTGTCGAGATCAGACGTTGCTGCTTATAAAGTGCTATATGAAGTGGCCGAAGCTAATCAAGATTACCGATTAGCGTTAGAATTATATAAAGCATATGCAGGGGCTAAATCGCTAAACATCACCAACGATAATGCAAAAATGCTGAGTATCCAAAAAGCGAGGCAAGACAGCGCAGAAAAATCCAACCAAATAGCGCTACTCGATACCGAAAATTCACTGTTAAGAGCAAGAGCGCAGCTCGACAAAGAAACCGCAAACAATCGGAAGTTACTCATTACCTTCATGATCATCGCTTTATTAATTACCTGTATTTGGGTCTATAAAAAACGCAGTAACTATATAAAATTCCGAGAAATCTCCAGAAAGGACGGACTAACGGGCATTGCAAACCGGCACTTCTTTACAACAACCGCCAAGCAAATGACTGAGAATAGCGCTAAAGATAACTCTCCTATTAGCCTAATTCTGTTTGATTTAGATGACTTCAAATCCATCAACGATAATTTTGGCCATCAAACGGGTGATCATGCTCTGCAAACTGCAGTTGATGCCGCACGAGATGCCTGTCGTGACAATGACCTTATTGGCAGACTGGGTGGAGAAGAGTTTGGGATTATTTTGCGCGGCTGCGAGATCAATACCGCAATGAGTATTGCTGAAGACTGCCGTATTGCAATTGAAAGCACCAACCGAACAGCAAGCCAAGAATACAGCTTAACCGCGAGTTTCGGTGTAGCAAGCTCTGAAACTTGTGGCTATAGCTTTGACAGCCTATTTGAAGCTTCCGACAAAGCACTATACAACTCAAAGGGCGCTGGAAAGAACAGAGTGAGTCATTAGAATTTATCTTTAATTAATGAGGATTGTCACGATAGACTGCAAGAAGCCTTCTTTCGCCTACTTTTTAGCTAGGTCAGACTTCGCTTTTGCCGCTTTTTTGGGAGCCATTATGGATACCACAATAGCCGCAATTATTACCAAACCAACTAACGCGGAGAGCATCATTAAAGCCTCGGTCATACCCGGGTTTTCACTACCCTTACTGCTATAAGCGGCAGAGCTTAAGGAAGCTACGCCAGCACATATGAATGCCTTAATTTTCATTCACTCTCCAAAGTCAAACATGATTAACATCCTAGTAATCTAACAAGCCTTACATCCACGACGTAAAATACCAGCACTGAGTACATTGAACAATAAATTCAGCACACTTTTACCTGTATATTCGCGAGTCTGCTCATCAAGATTGACTTGCTTATTGAAAAGCTTCCCGCAATTTAAGACCCAGTGCAGTGGAATAGCCAAATGCACGGCTGCTCACCACACCTTCCTCACTAATAACATAATAACTAGGGTAACCTTGAATTTGAAACTGTGCCTTTAAAGCATCATGCCCCATTAGCACTTTTGCCAATACTTGATGTTCCTCAACAAACTGCTGTACTTCTTGCTCACTCGAATAATCAAGAGCGACAACTACTACGTTGATTTTGTCTGAGTTGAGGTACTCTAAATTATCGATGCTCAGCGCACAAATGGTGCACCACGGCGCAAAAAAATAGATCAAATTGGGCTTTCCTTCTACTAGCAGAGGCAATACTTCTCCTTCAAGGCTGACTAAATTTTGCTGCACAACACCTACACTGCCGTCGCTACTGAGCATATCTTTAGTTTGCCAATATACAATGGCTGAAATCACAAGCGCAGCGAGCACCACATCACGGGCATGCCTTATCCAATTAGAAGACGAGCCTTGCTTAGAAATAGTCATATATTGCTCCTGTGGTCACGCAATACTTCTTGCAGCATTATACAGATGAGACCATGCGGGAAGGTTCAAAAGCATCATGATAAAATTGCTTGATGGTAAAGTCAGCGGTGATGGTATCTAAGCTCTCTAACAAGCGGGCTTTGTTAGCTGGAGAAATCCGCCAATAAAAAGGTGTCATTTTTAGTAAATTTAGTTTGTCGGCGGGATCTTCTAAGCGAAAGTTAAAACTCAGACTGCTTTGTTTAACAAGGTTAAATCCTGATGGCAGAGCCTGTTTAGATTCATGTAACTTTGCCTCATCATATACAAACTCTTTGAGCTCCTGTAAATGATTGGCTGCAGGCTCAACGACCAGCCACATACCTTGCGCGCCTATTATTCTCTGCACCTCTGATGGGCTTGATGGCGCAAACACCTGTAGTGCAACGTCAACACTTTTAGCCGCTAAGGGAATATTATAACTACTCGCTACCGCGTATTGATTTTGCTTGTTTTTTTTCGCAGCTTTTTGCACCGCAGGTTTAGAAATATCTAAGCCTGCCACTGACAAATCGATGCCAGCTGCAACCAGTTTGTCTTGAATATGTGCAGAGTAGTATCCTTCTGAGCAGCCCACATCAAACAATAGTGGGCGTGCAGAATTGTCTTGGGTGTTCGTTTGTTGCTGCAGGTGAGAAAGTGTTATTTTGGCAAGCGCCTCAGCAAGTGGCAAATAAGACTGCGTAGCTAAAAAATCCTGGCGAGCCAGCACCATATCTTTGTTATCACCTGGGGCCTTGCTGTTTTTATGCTGCGCAAGCAGTAAATTCACGTAGCCTTCTTTGGCGCAGTCAAAACCATGGTGTTGCTGACATTGCCATGTGCGCCCCTGCAACTCAAGCAATGCATGGCAAACCGGGCACTGCCACGAAACAAACGGCAAAACCCCATTTGCCTTTTCGATAGCGCTACTGTGGTCCATCTTCGCTAGTGGCACCCGGTTCTGCATCAGTGTCGATATTGTGAATATCAGCATTATCGCTGAGTGGGTCGCTAGCAGGCACAAGGGCTTTTGAGACTATTTCGACGTCATCGACCCGCTGTAAACCGCGTGGAAGTTTATTTCCTCTGCGTCCGCGCTCACCATGATAATGTTGTAAATCACTCTGACTCAGGGTCATGATGCGTTTACCTGCAACCACTTTGACACTGGCATCCGCGGGCACAACAACTAAGTGGGTGAGGTATTCTTCTCTACTTTTGCTCTTTGCAGACGGAATGTTCATTAGTTTATTCCCCTTACCTTTGCCCAACACTGGCAGATCTTTTAAGGGGAACAACAGCATCCGTCCCTGGTTTGAAATACACAAACACCAGTCTGTCTCGAGTTCAATAAGACGTTGCGGGCACAGTATTTTCGCGCCAACAGGCAGCGAAACAAAGGCTTTACCAGCCTTATTTTTGGTAAGCATATCCTCATAATGACCGACAAAGCCATAACCCGCATCAGAGCCAACTAAATACGCTTGTTTGTCTTGCGCCATTAATACATATTCGGCACGCTCACCGCTAACAATACTAAAGCGCCCGGTGATAGGTTCGCCTTGGCTGCGAGCAGATGGCAAGGCATGAGCATCGCATGAAAAGGTTCTACCGGAGGTATCTAAAAAGACTACCGGTTGATTGCTGCGCCCTTTAGCGCTGTGCAGATAGCTGTCACCAGACTTATAGCTTAAGTTAGTGCCATCTATATCGTGGCCCTTCGCGCATCGTGCCCAACCTTTCTCAGATAGCACCACGGTAACCGCTTCAGAAGGTACGAGTTCTTTCTCGCTCAATGCTCTGGCTTCGCCTCGCTGTACGATCGGAGAACGGCGGTCATCACCATAGATATCAGCCGCTTCTAAAATTTCTTTTTTAATCAGGGTCTTTAAACGACGATCTGAGCCTAACAATAACTCTAAGCCATCGCGCTCTTTAGCGAGCTCGTCTTGCTCACCCGTAATTTTTACTTCTTCAAGTTTGGCTAAATGGCGAAGTTTTAACTCTAAAATTGCCTCTGCTTGAGTATCGGTGATACCAAAACGTTCCATCAGAACAGGCTTAGGCTTGTCCTCGGCGCGAATAATGGCAATAACTTCATCGATATTCAAAAAGGCAATTAATAAGCCATCCAAAATATGTAAACGGGCTAACACCTTGTCTAGTCGATATTGCAATCGACGGGTAACCGTATCTCTTCTAAAGGCGAGCCACTCGGTTAAAATAACTTTTAAGTCTTTGACTTGAGGGCGACCATCAAGTCCAATCATGTTGATGTTTACACGGTAGCTTTTTTCTAAATCAGTAGTAGCAAACAAGTGCTGCATAACTTGCTCAATGTCTACCCGATTCGAGCGGGGCGTGACAACTAAACGGGTAGGGTTTTCATGATCTGACTCATCACGCAAGTCGCTAACAAAAGGCAATTTTTTAGCCTGCATTTGCCCAGCAATTTGCTCTAAAATTTTCCCGCCTGACGCTTGATGCGGTAAAGCGGTGATCACAACTTCGCCATTTTCTTCATGATATACCGCGCGCATTTTAATGCTGCCGCGTCCGGTTTCATATATCTTTTGAATATCGGCTTTAGGAGTAATGATTTCGGCATCGGTTGGATAATCAGGTCCTTGCACATGGGCCAGCAGGTCTTGCAGCTCTGCTTTACTATTATCCAGAAGCTCGGCACAGGCATTCGCTACTTCTCGCGCATTATGCGGCGGAATATCAGTGGCCATGCCTACTGCAATGCCTGTTATGCCATTTAGCAAAATATGCGGCAGACGAGCAGGCAATACCTTGGGTTCTTGCAAAGTACCGTCAAAGTTAGGCGACCAATCTACCGTGCCCTGTCCAAGCTCTGTCAGAAGTATTTCTGAAAATTTTGAGAGTCGGGCTTCGGTGTAGCGCATTGCCGCAAAAGATTTGGGGTCATCCGGAGCACCCCAGTTGCCTTGACCGTCAACTAAGGGATAGCGATAAGAAAAGGGCTGTGCCATCAACACCATGGCTTCATAACAGGCCGAATCACCGTGCGGGTGAAACTTACCCAAAACGTCGCCCACGGTGCGCGCAGACTTTTTATACTTGGCGTTGTTACTCAGTCCTAGATCAGACATTGCATAGATAATACGCCGCTGGACAGGCTTTAATCCATCACCAATGTGCGGCAGTGCGCGGTCCATTATCACGTACATGGAATAGTTTAAGTAGGCGTCTTCGGTAAAGCGGCCCAGTGGCAATTGTTCGATGCCATCATTGTTTATTATTATATCGTTATTCATAAGTCGATGATCATTAGATGAGCGTTGTGTACTTATTCAAAAGGAATCTTTATATTAGTGGTCATGGTATCGCATTTTTTGCAAAAGCATAACTTTCTATTGAATAAACTCAAATCCTATTGTGTGGTTTTTGTATTTGCCTGCATTTTGTCAGGTATTTTTGCTGCGCCCAAAGCCCATGCGCAAAATGAAATCGTGTTAGCACAAACCGAAACCGCTGAATTAGTAACGCCGAAATTCGCTGTTTATTGGCAAGACGGTGAGCCACTTACTTTTGACGCCTTTCGTGCAAACAAAGACAACATGCCCTATCAATTTTCTGATCGATCAAACTTTGGGTTTGTTAAAGACGGGCTGTGGTTTCATGCCAAAGCGATTAATCGCACCGATGTCGAAAAATGGGTGCTATCAGTCAGGTTTGCGCAACTTGAAGATGCTCATGTGTATATCATGTATCAAGGCGAGTTGATTTATCAGGCCAGCGATGGCATTGGTAACAAAGGCTCTAACTTCGCCAACCCCACCTTTGAGTTTAACTTACCAAAAGACGAGCACGTCGACATATTTATGTATGCATCGTCAGCAAGCATGTCGCTGCTTGCCCCCATATATTTGCAATCCGAAGCGGTGCACGAGCAAACCAATCAAATCGACTTTTTACTATGGGGCGGTTTTTATGGGGCCATCTTGATCCTCGCGATGTATGCGATTACCTTTTCGTTCAACTACCCTAGCATCAGTAACATGTTGTTTTTTACACACATTGCGGTAGTGCTAGTTTGGCAGTTGAATTGGAGCGGTCACAGTAACCTGATAGGCAATGACTTCGGGCAAATACTAAGCCTGCTAAAACCTGAAGAACTCTTGATATTGCTGTGTATGTCTGGCACTGCGTTTACACTCAAACTGCTTCCAAAAGAAAAATATACAAAACAAATGTACGTTACTCTGCTCATTTTTATCGCCGTCTCATTACTATCATTAGTATTAATTAGGCTTCCTTTGCTATCGATTGAATGGCGTTTTGTTTTGACTTATTCTGTGGGATTTAGCTGCTTGGGCATTAATTTTTTAACTTCACTACAAGCGTTCAATAGCAAGTACGTGCCAGCTCGGCCTATTTTAGTCGGCTGGTCTATCATGTTCTTAGGCGCTGCGCTCAGCACTTTATATATATTTGGCTATTTAAATACCAACACATTTAACGCCCAACTATTTCAATTAGCATTAAACATTCAGGCCGGCGCTTTTTTACTGTCGATTGTAAGTAAAACGCAAACTGAATTAGAAACCGAGCTTGTGCAGGCGCGCGCAGATGCTGAAAATAATTTTATTCTCGTCGAGGAGCAAAACGTACATCTCGATATGGCCAGACGTGATGCCGTAAAGGCCAGTGAAGTAAAATCACAATTTTTAGCAAACATGTCTCATGAAATCCGCACGCCTCTCAACGCCATAATTGGGTTTAGTAAAGCCCTCGAATCAAAAATCAATGTTGCAGAGCGCGACGAACACATCAAAATCATCAACTCTGCCGCCACAGACCTACTTACTTTAGTCAACGATATTCTTGACTTTTCAAAGATGGAAGCCGGGCAACTGAGTCTCAATAACAAGCCGTTTAAGACTACTGACTTATTTGAAGACATCGCCGCCACCATGTCGAAAACGGCGCATTTAAAGCACTTAGAATTTATTTACGATGTTGATGATATGCCAAAAGTTTTAATCGGTGATATTTTTAGAGTCAAACAACTGCTAATTAATCTTATTGGTAACGCGCTAAAATTTACTAACTATGGCTATATAGCCCTGCGAGCAAAGGTTCAATCAATTACTACTGCAGAATGTGTACTCAGCATACAAATCGAAGATTCAGGTATTGGCATTAGCGACTCTGACATACACAGTATTTTTAACGCGTTTCATCAGTTAGACGACGAACTCAATAAGTCGTATCAAGGCACAGGCCTTGGATTAGTGATATGTCAGGAATTGGTCTATTTAATGCAGGGCGAGCTATCGGTAACCAGCCAACCGTCCATTGGCAGCACATTTAAAGCCACGATTCCTTTTAAGGTCCAAACGCCTACGCCACTCGATCAAGACCACTCAGCATTTCAAGGACGCAAAGCACTGGTGTACGATTTGTGGGAAAAGTCGCAACAAACTATCGTGCAGCAGCTAACTTTAAGCGGGTTTGAGGTCAGTACTTTCGACTCGTACGAAAGCCTACGTGAACACCTGCAGCCCGATAGCTTTTTATTTGTGACCCTGGGCATCAAACATAGCAGCGAGCGCCATGACATTATCAATAAAATAAGTCAGTTCGCGCCCTCCAAAACCGTTATTTTGTTCTCTGGAGCACCTCCACCTGCGCCATTAGTGGGGATGATGCCAAGCTCAACTAGAGTAATGAGACTGCCCCTAACAGCAAGGAAAATTGCCAGCCTAGAATTTGCAGCGCAGCAAAACAAGCCATCATTGAATGAACGACAGATTATGGATTTGCCTTCAGTGCGTATGCTCGCGGTCGATGACATGGAGCTGAACTTACGTTTGCTGGAGACGTGGCTAAAACACTCGCCTATCACCTTAGATTTAGCCTATGACGGGCCAAGCGCGATCAAAAAATGCGAGCAGACGGAATACGATATTATTTTGATGGATATTCAAATGCCATCAATGGACGGCATTGCAACAACTAAACACATAAGGCAAACGCCCCTGAATATGGGCACACCCGTAATCGCAGTGACGGCCCATGCCCTCGCCCAAGAAAAACAGCATTTCTTAGAGTCTGGGCTTGAAGACTTTATTTCCAAGCCCATCGAATTAGATAAGTTAATTTTACTGATTAATGAATGGTGTGAGTTTTCAGATGGTAACAATGAAAAGTTGCCTGACAGCATTGATTGGGAGTTAGCGCTGCTTCGGTCAAATCACAACCCCGAAGTAGCGATGTCTTTTATGGATGACTTTATGGCTCACCTCGGTGAACATCGAAAAAACATTCAACAACATGCCGAACGCCACCAAGTTGAAGAGTTGTTAGCGAGTATTCACAAACTCCATGGTGCATGCTGTTACACCGGCGTACCGCGTTTACAAGCAATGTGTTTCGACCTTGAAGAAATGCTCAAGAGCAACCCAGGATTGCGCTTTGAAGATGCTGTCAACGATTTAATGATAGAAACCAGTCTGTTAATTAATGACTGGTCGAAGCGCAGACAGCGTTTGGTATAGGGATTTGAAAGCTCTAATCTAGCCTTATTTTTTCGTGCTGAACACTCTCTTGACACTGGCGCACTAGCGCGACGAATTCTTCGGCACTGCGGTCTAATTCATTTATCGATATAAAGATGTCGTATCCCAAGCCGTTCTGTAACTTTCGCATACGGTTAGCAAACATGGCGATTACCCCTTTAATAATTGTGCCATCTACGGTTTTATACTTGGCATCTTCAATCATGTCATCGCCGTAGCACTTGCCAGTGCCACAATTTGCTTGTTCTGCTTTGACAACAAGGGGACGTTGCTCCATCAACAGGTGCGTTATCAAGCGCGGCGAAATATTCGGTAGAATCGTCTCTGGGTGTTTTAATCTAAAACCTACCATTTCTAAATCTACATGCTCAAGACCCATATGCACCCGAGGCACATCTACGCGCTGGATGTTATCCCAAGGTATATGCCACTTTCCGAGTCGGTGATGGTAGGTCACAGCCTGCTTGGTGATTTCGAGGCTATATTTGGGCTCACGGATTTTAAATATACCCATAGTGATAGCAATGATACCCACTGCAATTACAATAATGCCGGCTAGAAAAAACAGTTCTGGCAATAGATTGATCACTAAACTACCCACCGTTAGGGCAACCAAACCAATCAAAATGGTGGTTAAGCCATTGTGAGACGAGACGCCGCGAATATAAATTGTATCGGTGATTTCACTGGTAGACATAAAAATAAAACACCATCATCAAAATAGCCCATATGATGATATACCGCGTTTGCCGGCAAAAAGCACAATCGGTATGCCACCAATCGCTTAATTTTTTAAAGCCCTTAGCATAAAAGCTCTGCGTTTTTCGCGAAGTCGACATAGAGTTGCCACTATTGTTGGCGTGAATAACAGTGAAAGTATAACAGAAAAGCCTACACCGCCAGCAATAACCACGGCTAGGGGTGGCCAGAAACTTCCTTCACTGAAGAGCAGCAAAGGAATTAAGCCGCCCACTGTGGTGAAGGTCGTCGATAAAATATGCCTGCTACAGCTCATTGTCTCTTCAACAATCGCAGCGGCATTTCCGCGCATCGCTTCTGCATTACTTGCAATGGAGGCAATAACCACAATTGAGCCATTGATCGCCACGCCAATTAAACCTGCGCTGCCTAGCAAAGGATTAAACCCCACTGGCAAACCCGATAGCCATAAACTGAAGAAACCAAGCCCCACCGACAAAATGGCCACAATCGCAATCACGCCAGCAAAACGAACGCTCGAAAAACTTAAAATAAGGGCAGTGATCATCAACACCAGCAACACTGGCGCATAGGTGGCAAGCTGCCCTAATGCTTGCTGTTGTTCATCTGCGTCTCCGGCCATTTTCAATCGATAGCCTTGCGGCAGCACTAGCTTGCCTTCGTTAAGCGCAACTCGAAGTTTCTCGCTTGCAGTTACCGCAGGGACACCTGGGAGCAGGTATGCCTGCACTTTGTTAAGGCGCTCACCGTTCGTCCGCGTAATGCCGCTTATACTCGGCTGTAGCTCAAAATGTCCGATACTGGCTACGCCGAGCGGCCCAGTTTGTGATATTTGACTGTTGATCAAAGGCAGTGCTTCAAGGGCACTTAAGCTGCTACGCTGTTGGTTGTCAATGCGCACTCGAACAGGCATTTCCTCGGTACCTTCGAGCACCGAACCACCAGTACTGCCAGATAAGGCCGTCTGCAACTGCGTGGCAATTTCATTGAGGGAAAGCTGCGCCAAATAGGTATCATTTTCAGAAACATGAAATTTTAATTGAGCCTCATTCATGCTAATCGAAGCGGTCGATTGTGTGATTCCTTCAATGCTTGCCATTGCCAAACGAACTTGCTGACCTAACTGGTCTAGCACTGCTAAATCTGGACCAAAGATATCCACCTCAATTGGCGATGCTATGGGTGGCCCCTGACCAAATTTACGCACCACAATTTTTGCTTCAGGGAAACGGTCTTGCACATCAAAGTGCAGGCGACGAACCAAGCTATCGGCGGCGGCAACGCTATCGGTGGTAAATACCGCGTTAGCAAACTCGGCGCTATTGTCTCGGGTCATGACCTGATTGTAATAGATAGAAGGAGTGGATCCGCCGATCATCCACGTCAATTGTTTTATGCTGTCATTTTCACGCAAGTATTCATCAATTTCTTGAGTCACCGCATAGGTTTTTTCGATACCGGTGCCGCTTGGCATATAAACATACATCTCAAATTGATCTCTGTCGGCACTGGGGAAAAACACATTTTCTAATGTCGATGAAAGCATAAAGCCACTAAAGCATACGGCGCTTATTATCGGTAGAACAAGCATTGGTTTGTTGATAGTTTTTGCCAACAGCCGTTCAAACGCTTGTGACACCGATGGCAATTGAAAGCCTCGTCGATACCAAGAATGTTCTGGCTTGCTGTCTCTTGGCAAATAGCGAGCGGCTAATGCGGCAATGATAGTCAGAGAAATAGCTAAGGACCCAACTAAGGCCATCACTACGCTAATTGCAATACCGCCTATAAAATCACCTATGTTGCCGGCTAATAGAAAGACTGGCATAAAGCCTAAAATAGTCGTCAAGGTCGAAGCTAAAAGCGGCGAGAATAAATGCTGAATACTTTTTTGCAACACTTGCAGGCGACTCATAGACAGATTCAATAAATTCAGACGGATTTCGTCGGTGATCACAATCGCGTTATCAATCAACAATCCAATGGCGATAATAATGCCGAAGATCGACATCTGATGAATTTGTTGATTAAAGAAACTCAGACTAAAAATCGCAAATGCAGCGCACAGTGGTAACGCTAGCCCAACAATCCAAGCGGCTTTTGCTCCCATAAAAAACAATACAACCAACATGACTACGACAGAGCCAAGCATCAAGTTACTGCTAAGCTCTGACAAACGCTGCTCGGTGTATTTGTTCTGTTCAAACACCACATCAGCACTCACGCTGCCCGCAAAAGTCTGATTAAAGGCCTGTGCTTTACCTAAGATTGCTTCCGTCCATTGGTCCACTCTAACGGTCGTCTGCATGCGCACGGCCACGAATATAGTACGCTGACCGTCAATCAATGCAATCTCGCGAGCGGGGCTTTGTTCAGTGCGCATAACGTCAGCGATGTCGCCTAGACGCAAATAATTACCATGATTACTCACTAGCGGCGTATTTGAAACGACTGATACCGATTCAAGGGGCTCTGCAACTTGCACTCTTAGATCTCTAGCCGCGTTATAGAGCACGCCCGCAGGTAGCTTTGCATCAGCAGCTTGAATGCGCTGACTGACCTGTTCTAAACTCATGCCAGCTAAAGCAAGCTGCTGGGCATTTATGGTAACCGTAATTTCTTCTTGCGGCTCACCATAAATGCGCACAAGCTCTGTGCCCGGCACATTGCGCAAACTGTCCGCAAACTCTTGAGCCATTCGCCCAGTTTGACTAAGTGCAGTGTTCTCGGGCACCGCTGGAGAGATTGCGAAGAGGACTGTAAAGGCTGACGCACCGCGCTTATCTTCTAAAATGGGCGGCAATACACCTGCGGGAAATCGCGCAGAGGCATCATTAAGCGCATCGCGGATTTTTGCAAACACCTGCTGGTTGTTACTATTATCAAAGGTATCAAGTAGCTCCACTGAAATAGACGAAAAACCTGCTTTTGAAGTGGAGTTAATTTCTTTTATTTCAAAAAGCTGTCGCAGTTCATCCTCTAAGACATCGGTCACTAAGGCTTCGACTCGCTCAGCTGATGCACCTGGAAAGCTAGTTAGCACTATGACATTACGCAAATCAATGCGTGGATCTTCAAGCCTTGGTAAGCTCTGAATAGCTGACAGTCCCGCGACCAAAATAATTATGATACTCAAGGCCAGTAAGTGACCTTTGCGAAAGAAAGCCGTATACCAAGGTGGACGCTCTTGAGGATTGGGCGGATCCAAGCCCTCTTGCAAGTGACTCATAGCTATAAGCCTTTCGTCGAAATGGATGCAATATCTAATGCATCAATCTGCTCAACCTGATTGACGGCTTGACCGGGCGTAAAGCGATGCGTACCGTTGACAACCACTTGTTCACCTTGACGTATAGCGCCAGATACATATGCACGCTCTGCGTCTAAATGTTCAACCGCGACCGTACGAGCAAGCAATTTGCCCTCATTACCGTCATATACCAGCACAGTCCATAGTCCGCGCACACCATTTGAAAGCGCGCTAAGCGGTATCCATGCCCCTTTTTTATTGACAGTAAGATCGACACTGATATTCACAAGATCACCACTGACTAATGCTGTCAATTGCTCTGGCAAAAGAGCCTCACGGTCGATTGAGAATACCGCATCAATAGTTCGCGTGGTTAAAGTACGTTGTTTTGCTATTGATTGAACCGTACCTGTAAAGACCGTTTTACCAAGACTAATTTGATGCTGCTCACCGAGGCGCAGCCCAAAAGCAATATTTTCTGGCAGACCAAAACGTGCCTCTAAACGGTTTATCGATATCAATGTAAAGACCGGCTCACCGATAGTAACAACGGTGCCCTGATCAATCAGTTGAGTGATCACTTGTGCATCAAATGGTGCAAGTAACGTCGATTTTTGTTTTTCAACTCGCAGGCTTTCTAACCTAGCATCTACTTCGCTGACAAAGGCTTGCGCCGCTTCTACTGACGCTTTTGCCTCATCTAAGCCTTGCTGGGGGGCTAGTTTTGCCTTAACCAATTCTGATACTCGCTGCAAGGATATTTGCGCAAGACGCGCATCGGCTTGCGCTCTGTTGAGAGCAGCTATCAATTCATTTTCTCGAGCATTCAAACGAGATAAATCGAGGGTCGCTAGCGGCTTTCCCTGCTGGACGGTATCGCCCTCTGAAACATCTAAACGCTGCAAAATACCAGAAAGCTCAAAGCCAACATTAGTTCGTTTGGCAGATTCAACTCTACCGTAGACAATACGCTGACGTTGGAAGTTTTCCTGAATACTAACGGGTAGGACCTCGACCTTTGCGTTTTGAATCACAAATAGCTCAGATTGCGCATAAGCTTGGCCACCTGAATTTCCCGACAGGATCATCAATAGCGCCAGCAACAAAAAGCACAGCGATGATATCAACAAGAGTAACCATTTACCCCTGTTGTACTGAATCTGGGTGTTGCTTGACATCTTGTTTTTCCTTGCCTGTGAGTGGACAGCATCTTTAATATAATAATTAACGAGCTATGCAAAATGCTTAGCCCTCGACTAACAATCGTTTTTGTTATTACGAACATTTTGCTCGTCGATTATCATCTTTCAGCAATGCTAGAATATAAATACTAGACTGTCTAGTCTATTAATGTTAAATTTTTCTCATGTTGCTTATTTTTTGCATATCAACTTACTGCACTATTCTTTGTACACTTGAACTTTTTACGATGTAAACCTTGTACTAAACATATTTAATGCGAATTAAAACCGTCTTGATTAGTGAACACAATGCCAAAAAATATTGGGATATTCTCTGTTTCAAGCAAGCGAATGTTCGTACCTTGCCAACAAAATTTGCTACACTGCGCAGCACAATTAATCCAAGCAATCTATGCCTATGTCAGCCTTTACCGGACAACATATTTTAAGTGTTAATCAATTTGAACGAGATGCAGTTGAACACGTGTTCCGTGTTGCCGACAACATGCTGCCCTACGCCAAACGGCAAAAGCGAACACAGGTGCTTGATGGCGCAATTTTAGGTAATCTATTTTTTGAAGCCAGCACCCGCACGCGAGTCAGTTTTGGCACCGCTTTTAACCTACTCGGCGGTGAGGTACGCGAAACAACCGGTATGAGCAATTCAGCCCTAGCAAAAGGTGAGTCACTCTACGATACCGCCAGAGTGCTCAGTGGCTATAGCGACATTATTGCCATGCGTCATCCACAGGCAGGCTCTGTTGCAGAATTTGCTTTGGGTAGCCGCGTTCCTGTAATAAACGGTGGCGACGGCGCCAACGAGCATCCTACTCAGGCGCTACTTGACCTATATACCATCGCTAAAGAACGTATATCTCAGGGCGCAAATATAGATGATCTGCACATCGCTATGATTGGTGACTTGAAATTTGGTCGCACTGTGCATTCATTAGCGAAAATGCTGAGCTTATTCAAGCGGGTGAAATTCACGTTAATTTCTCCCACTGAGCTGTCAATGCCCACAAGTGTTTGCGACACAATAACGGATGCCGGTCACGAACTGATTATTACCGATCAACTAGAAGGCATTGTTGAGGCCGACATCTGCTATCAAACCCGTATCCAAGAGGAGCGTTTCCCGTCGCAAGATGAAGCCAATAAATACCGCGGGAAATTTCGCTTAAATCAGCAAATTTATACTCAGCACTTTAAATCTCAGACCGTAATAATGCACCCCTTACCCAGAGATTCGCGCATCGAGGCAAATGAACTCGATAACGATTTAAACATGCATCCTAATCTCGCTATTTTTAGGCAGACCGATAATGGCGTATTGGTAAGAATGGCATTGTTTGCCTTAACCCTTGGCGTAGCCGATAAAGTCAGCGACTTTGACCGTCCTGTGCATTGGTTTACCAATAAAAGTAATCAGCAATAAGAATAACTCTCTTCCTATGGATAATGACTCTATGACCAAATCTGAAATTTTATTTGAACGCGCCCAAAAAACTATCCCCGGCGGCGTGAATTCTCCTGTCCGGGCTTTCAAAGCGGTTGGCGGTACACCAAGATTTATTCAACGTACCGACGGCCCATATATGTGGGACGTCGATGGCAATCGCTATATCGACTATATCCAGTCTTGGGGGCCAATGGTGCTGGGCCATAACAATCCTCAGATTCGCCAAGCCGTTATCGATGCGTCTGAGTTCGGTTTAAGCTATGGCGCGCCTACCGAGGCAGAAATAGAAATGGCAGAATTGGTCTCGTCCGTTGTACCATCGATGGAAATGGTGAGAATGGTAAACTCTGGCACTGAAGCTACCATGAGCGCTATTCGCTTGGCTCGAGGCTACACCGGTAAAGACAAAATTCTAAAGTTTGAAGGTTGTTATCATGGCCACGCCGACTCACTATTGGTCAAAGCCGGTAGCGGTGCCCTCACCCTCGGTGTGCCTAGCTCGCCTGGGGTACCTGACGATTTTGCAAAACACACCCTAACTGTTGAATTCAACAACTTAGCGTCTGTACAAGCAGCCTTTGATGAGCACGGTAGCGATATCTCATGCATCATTGTTGAGCCAGTGGCCGGCAACATGAACTGCATTCCGCCAGTTGACGGTTTTTTAGAAGGCTTGCGAGCGATTTGTGATAATTACAACTCCGTTCTAATTTTTGACGAAGTCATGACAGGCTTCAGAGTCTCTAGAGGCGGCGCACAAGAGCGCTACAATGTTATTCCTGATCTTACATGTTTAGGTAAAGTGATTGGCGGCGGAATGCCCGTCGGTGCTTTTGGCGGGAAACGTAAAATTCTCACGCATATCGCGCCTACTGGGCCAATATATCAAGCCGGTACGCTATCGGGTAACCCTGTTGCTATGGCCGCGGGTCTTGCCGCTTTGAAGCAGATTACGGTGGATGGCTTTTATGACTCAATTTTTGAAAATACTCGTTTGATTGCTGAGGGTATCAAAGAGCTAGCACATAAACATGGCGTTGACATGACCATCAACGTGGCCGGAAGTATGTTTGGGATATTTTTTACCGACGTCGAAAAAGTGACAAACTATCAACAGGCAATCAACTGCAACACCAAGCAATTCAATCAGTTTTACCACGCTATGCTCGACAATGGTGTATATTTAGCCCCTGCTTCATACGAGGCGGGTTTTGTTTCAAAAGCGCATACCGCGCAAATTGTCGCTGATACTTTGGCCGCAGCAGATAAAGCATTTGCATCGATCGATAAATAAATGCTGAAAGGATAAGTTGATTTGCTCGAAATAATACTTGCTCTAGTGGTCCTATATGCGCTAGTGATCACCATCTTGTGGCTGCGTTCATTGAGCAACGCGCAAAGCGCAGATTTGAGTTTAAAGGCGGCTTTTAAAAAACGCCAAGCGATGATGAATGCAACTATCGAAGCGAAAGCCGATGAAGCTATGCAACTGCATCAAACTTTTCAAAAATTTGTGCCCCGTCAGTTTGTGGAGCACTTTGCAAAATCTGGTACCCATAGCCTAGAGCTTGGCCGCGCCGATGAAGATAAAGTTACTGTGTTATTTTGCGATCTGCGCGGCTTTACAAGCTTGTCGGAACAAATGCTGCCACAAGAGCTTATGCATTTTCTAAACTCTTACTTTTTACGAATGAATGCTCCGATACACCATAACAACGGCTTTATTGATAAGTTTATCGGCGATGCCATTATGGCATTGTTTGATAGTCCTCAGGGTGAAGATCATGACAAGGCAGCAGACGCCGTCAACGCAGCTCTTGAGATACAAACGGCGTTACGCTTATACAATAGCCACCGCGCCAATAGCCACTATCCTGCGGTGCGAAACGGCATTGGCATTCATTTTGGTCCCGTCGTATTAGGCACCATAGGCTCTGATGATCGCATGGACACAACGGTGATTGGCGATACCGTAAATGTCGCTCAACGGATAGAAAGTCTTTGTCCTTACTTTAATGCCGATATTCTTGCCAGTGAAAGTACATTACTGCTAGCCGGGAAAAAAGTGGATGTGGTTTACCGCCTGCTCGATAATATTCGCTTTAAAGGTAAGTCAGTCAGTGTCCCAGTGGTAGAGGTGTTGTCACACTTAAGCGAGGAAATCAAAGCCCAAAAGCTGTTGGCCGCAAACGCTATTTTAGAAGGAATTAAGCTACGTGAAAATGGCGCATTTGAAGATGCGCTAAAGCATTTTGAAAGCTGCAAAGTGTCTTTCACCGACGACCTAGCAATTGATCATCACATCAGCTTTTGCCAGCGTGCTCTAGACGATAAACATTGGGATGGACACGTCCAGCTCTAAACGCGACTTTGCTCTATAGACTTTCACTTTCTAAGGCTTGAGCCTTTATAAACTGAATAGATGGCGCAAAAAACGCGGCACCGGTCTCTGCATTTGAGTAATCAAGTAAACGATCGTAATGCCCATTTTGGTCACCGTAGATGCGGCTATGAAGCAAATTCTTAAAGGCATTGGGGTGACTCGAACAGCTCACAAAATATAAGCCCTGAACACTCATATTGCCATATGGCATGCTTTGATTTAACAAAATTGGAAATTCTCCATTTGCCCCTGTTATTTTTGTTCTAAATGCATGGGACGACAAACCAGAATCGACCACCGGCAGATTGTGCTCTTTAGTTTTGCCGATAATGTCTTCTTGACGTTTTTCTGACAAAGCATGCCAACGGGTCATATCATGCCGATAACGCTGCACGTGAACATAACTGCCTCCCGCAAAATCAGGGTCGTCATCACCAACGGTGGAGATTTCAAACTTTTTCATGCCGCGAGGATTATCTTCGGTAATAATAAAGCCGTTTAAGTCACGGCCATCTAAATATCGAAATGCCCGAATTTGCTCGACCAATTCGGTATGCAAACGCATCAGCTCCATTACTTCGATACCAAGGGCATGACAGATATCGAGCCTATCTGCACGTATTTGCACGAAAAGGTCGCAAGGAATTACAGGGGCGCAACGGTCATCTGACTGCATATCAGGAAATGGCGCTAACGCGCGTGGACTGTTACCAGGATAAAGTTCAGACCAAAAGTTGCTACCCACGCCCACCACGCCTGATACCATAGCTTCATAGTGCTCTTCGTCAAAGTGGTCGAACAGATCTAAGCACGCTGCCAGTTTTGCCCGCACTGCGCTCATGTCATCGTCTACGACATTGAAGAGTAAATACTGAGCGTGTAGATTGGGTTCGGCGCAAATACCTTTTTGTGGTTGCGTCATAGTGTATTACATTGCATCCTAATTAATTAACGGACCTAATAGCCCGCAGCCTGACCGTCTTTGCGTGACTCAGAAGCGCCGTAGTATACCTTATTTTTGCTGTCAAAGAGAATTGCCTGATAGCCACCATAGGCGCCGTTAACATCAGTAATCGTATGGCCTTTTTTCATTAATTCTCTGCGGGTTTTATAGTCAAAACCAGATTCTAAACTCACGTAGCCGCCATCGGTCATTATGGAACCCTCTGGGCTACTTGAGCCCGAATGTAAAATACGCGGCGCATCTCCAGCCTCTTGGAGGTTCATGCCAAAATCAATCATATTTACGATGATTTGCGCGTGCATTTGTGGCTGAGTGCCGCCGCCCATAACACCAAAACTCATGAGGGGCTCATTATTGCGTGTCACAAACGCAGGAATGATGGTATGAAACGGACGTTTGCCCGGTGCGTATTGATTAAAATGACCGTCTTCCATTGCAAACATTTCACCCCGGTTCTGCAAGACAAAACCCAAATCGGTAGGGATCATGCCAGAGCCCATGCCGCGATAGTTACTTTGAATTAAAGAGACCATGTTGCCAAATTTGTCGGCGACCGTAAGATAAATTGTATCGCCTTCGTTTTTACCAGCATCTACTCGTTTAGCCGCTTTTGTTGGCGAAATTAACTGCTGACGCTGTTTTGCGTATTCTTTTGAAATCAACCAATCAACGGGGATTTGATTAAACGTTGGGTCAGCATAGAATTTTGCGCGATCTTCAAAGGCTAATTTTTTTGCTTCTACGAAGGTATGGATATATTCAGCCGAGTCATGACCCATGCCCTCGATATCGTATAGCTCTAATATGTTTAAAATCTGCAGTGCCGCAATCCCTTGACCGTTTGGCGGTAACTCCCATACATCATAGCCTCGATAGTTGGCTGAAACTGGCGCAACCCATTCAGAATAATGGGCTGCCATGTCCTCATAGCTTAAAAATCCGCCCTGCTCCTGCATGAACGACCCGATTACCCGAGCAATATCGCCTTTGTAAAACGCGTCACGCCCGCCGGTAGCTATTTTTTCATAGGTAGAAGCGAGGGCTGGATTACGAAAAATCTCGCCCTTTTTGGGAGTTTTACCATTGATAGTGAAGGTGTCGGTAAAGCCTGGGTATTGACCAATGCGGGCTTGATTCATTTCAAAATAATAGGCAATCAATTCAGTGACCGGGAAACCAGTTTTTGCATATTCAATAGACGGGGCAAGTAACTCCTGCATGGATCTTGAGCCAAAACGCTCATTCAGCATAAACCAACCGTCCACTGCACCAGGAACGGAAACAGGAAGCGGCCCAAATTTTGGAATGCTGTCGAGTCCTTTTTCCTTAAAATGTTCAAGCGTTAAGCTCTGTGGTGAGCGACCTGAAGCATTTAAGCCATATAGTTGCTTGGTTTCGGCATCCCATACAATTGCAAACAAATCACCGCCTATTCCGCAGCCAGTGGGTTCAACCAAGCCTAACATCGCGTTTGCCGCAATGGCTGCATCAATTGCGTTACCACCCGACTTAAGCACATCAAGCGCTACCTGCGTTGCCAAGGGCTGACTGGTAGCCGCCATGCCATTTTGCGCAATAATCTCTGAACGCGTCGCAAACGACTCACCAGTTATTCGGTCATAGGCAAGACTTGATGTAGTAGTAAACAAAAGGCTTAAAGAAAGAATGAAGACGGTCTTAACATGTCGCAATCGAAAGGTGTGTAATGGCATCATAATGAACTCACTATTTTATTACTGCAGAATTACTTTGTTGTTATCTGTTGGTGTAATTTTGATAGCAAGCCATCCAGCCTGCTGTATCCAGAGTGTACCCTTGAAACTCCACAAAAGGAAATCCCAATGACTACAAAAAAGCCCCGCAAATGCGGGGCTGATATCTACCAACTGTCGTTGGTTGCTTGCCTTGTTATTTTTCTTATTCTGCTTGTTATTATTTTGATTAAGGCAAGCCTCTCCCTTACAAGTTTTTTTCGTGTTTAAGAGCGCGACTGAGTAAAGTCTGGGTATGCTTCGAGGCCGCATTCACTAATATCCACACCAGCGAACTCTTCCTCTTCTGTTACTCTTACACCCATCACTGCTTTAATGATTAACCAAGTCACAAGGCTAGCGCCAAATACCCAGATAAAGATTGTTGCGGCTCCAATTAACTGACCAGAGAACTTCGCGCCTTCGTTGGTAAGCGGCACAAGTAGCAAACCGAATAACCCTACTACACCGTGAACCGAAATCGCACCTACAGGATCGTCTATTTTAAGTTTGTCTAAGCCGACAATACTAAACACTACGATAACGCCGCCAATTGCACCAAAGATGGTTGCTTGTAACGCGGTCGGTGTAGAAGGTTCAGCAGTAATTGCCACTAAACCTGCTAGTGCACCATTTAAAGCCATGGTTAAATCCGCTTTTCCAAACAGAATACGCGCTAGAATTAAGGCTGCAACCGAACCACCGGCGGCGGCGGCATTAGTATTCATAAATACTACGGCAACAGAGTTAGCTGATTCAACTGATGCAGTCGCCAATACTGAGCCTCCATTAAATCCAAACCAACCCATCCACAAAATAAATGTACCAAGCGTCGCGAGTGGTAAGTTAGAACCTGGAATGGCATTGATTTTACCATCGGCGGTATATTTACCTTTACGAGCGCCCAAGACCAATACACCTGCTAAGGCTGCAGAGGCGCCGGCCATATGAACGATACCAGAGCCTGCAAAGTCAGAAAATCCGAGATCTCCCAACACATAAAGACCAAATACAGCTTCACCATTCCAAGTCCAAGCGCCTTCCATAGGATAGATGAAGCCTGTCATTACCACTGTGAACAGTAAAAATGACCATAACTTCATACGCTCAGCCACCGCGCCAGAAACGATGGACATAGCGGTTGCAACAAACACTACTTGGAAAAAGAAGTCTGCAGAGGGTGCATAGGTGGCGGGGTCTTCTGCCACGCCTGTGGCGCCGTCACCGGTAATGCCGCTTAAAAAGAAATCGCCGCCGTACATGATCGCATAACCGCAAATCATATACATGATGCAAGCAATCGAATATAGAGCAATATTTTTCGTTAATATTTCTGTGGTATTTTTAGCACGAACAAGACCTGCTTCGAGCATAGAGAAACCTGCCGCCATCCACATAACAAAGGCACCGCAGATTAAAAAGTAAAAGGTATCTAGTGCATACCCGAGTTCAAATGTAATTTCCATAATAATTCTCCGAAAGAGTCTCCGATAGGGTTAACGCACTAGAGCGCGTCAGCGTCTGCTTCGCCGGTACGAATACGCACGGCTTGCTCAAGGTTATAAACAAATACTTTGCCGTCGCCAATTTTGCCGGTTTTTGCTGCACCAACAATGGCTTCAACTAAGCGCTCAACTTGCTCATCTTGAACCGCTATTTCGAGTTTCACTTTAGGGAGAAAATCAACTTGATATTCCGCTCCGCGGTAAAGTTCGGTATGACCTTTTTGACGTCCAAAGCCTTTTACCTCAGTTACGGTTAGACCATCTATACCGATTTCTGAGATTGCTTCACGAACATCATCAAGCTTAAAGGGCTTAATGATTGCAGTGACTAGTTTCATGGGTAACTCCTGCTGATTTGAATGTATTGCTAAATGGTTTTTCCTAAAGCAAATCAATACAAGAGCAGTGCCAACTAAAATAGTTTATATCTTTCAATGAGTTAAGATATTAAGGGAGGCTGTTATTGAGAAAGCCTGCACTCACATGGTGCAATTGAACCAAATTGGGCTGCTCGCTTATCGCTCAGCGTGGCTTATTAATGCTTTTTACGCTGCGCCCAATTTACATTTTGCGGGTAATGTTACCAATTAAAAATACGGTCTAATAACGAGCGTTTCTTTTTAGGCGGCTCGACCGGATTTTGCTGCATCTGCTTGCAGCTCTGTGGAGGAGTAAGTGCATCTTTAATTGCTGGGACACTGATTAAATTGGGACAACCCGCTTGTGTGAGTGCCCCAGTGCGCTGATCAAAATGAGCGATAGTTAAGGTCGATGGAAACGCGCGAGACAAAGTTTTCGGGGAGTGCTTGGCCTCAAATGCCATAAATATTGGCAAGGCGCCAGATGCGCCCGACATATTCACGGGCGTGTTGTCGTCGTTACCGACCCAAACGGTGCTCACTAAGTTACGGTCAAAGCCACTAAACCAACTGTCCCTATAGTCATCTGTTGTGCCTGTTTTTCCTGCCATATTAACCCTTGGAAAAGCTTTACCTAATTCGCTAGCGGTGCCTTCTTTGGTAACTTTATGCAAGGCATAGTTGAGTAAATATGTCGCGTCCTCATCGGCTCTGCGCTGCTCGCTGGGCGTTCTCTTCCAAATTAGCTGATCGTCATGAGTGGTCACTGCAGTGAGCGCGTGCAGCGGTTTCATTAAGCCACCATTGCTGATCACTTGGTATAACTGATTCACCTCCAAAGGAGAAAGTTCGATTGCGCCTAATGCCAGTGACGGCAGAGGCTCAACTGTCTTACTGTAGCCTAAGCGCTGCAGGGTACTAGCAACTTCATTAAAACCTATTTGACTGGCTAGGTTGACGCTAGGAACATTATAGGATTTAACCAGTGCGTCTAATAATGACACGTCACCGCGAAAGGTTTTATCCGCATTTTGTGGCCGCCATTTCTTTCCATCTCGGTCATCAAACTCTACTGGCTTATCTGCCAAACGCGTGGCTAAATTATAATCAAATGGATTTTCAAGCGCAGCTAAAAACACTACCGGTTTTATCAATGAACCAATCGGCCGATAGGCATTTATTGCCCGATTAAACCCTGCAAACTCAGCTTGCTTGCCACCCACAATCGCCCGAATTTCACCACTGGCGATATCGGTGACCACCATAGCCGCCTGCATGTCAGGCAAATTACGGGATTTAGCATGTTTTGCTATGGTGCTGGTCAAGGCCAATTCAGCCCGTCTTTGAGCGTTAATATCGAGCGTAGTAAATACTTTCACTCCCGATAGTCTTGTTTCAGCTGTGGGCACAACCGAATATAACTCATCACGCACTTTGTCCATAAATGCGGGGTGCTGACCTGACGCTAAACTTGGACTGCTAGACGTCACTAGCTTTTCATTTATTGCTTCCTGATACTCGCTAGGATTTAGATATTGCGCTTCAAAAAGAATACGCAAGACTAGGTTACGCCGTTCTAAAGTGCGCTCTTTGTGTCTAATCGGATGATAAAACGAGGGGCCTTTAACCATACCAACCAAGGTCGCAATTTCGGTCAGCTCCAATTCCTGCAGCGGCTTATTGAAATAAAAGTGGCTGGCTAAACCAAAACCATGCACCGCAACTGCGCCGTTTTGACCTAAAAATACTTCGTTAATGTAGGCGTTTAGAATCTCTTCTTTGGTATATCTGGCATCAATAACGATTGCCATGGCTGCCTCACGTAGCTTGCGGATATAGCTGCGCTCACGGGTTAGATAAAGATTTTTAACCAATTGCTGAGTCAAAGTACTGCCGCCTTGCACGGTGCGCCCAGCAACAATATTGGCAATTAGGGCCCGCACTATTGAAAGTGGAGCAATTCCATGATGATCATAGAAATCATTGTCTTCCACCTGAATTAAAGCAATTTTTAGCATTTCAGGAATGTCACTGTCTTGCATGAGCATGCGATCTTCAGACAGGCCGCCTACTAGACGAGAAATTAACCAAGGCTCTAACATCACGCTTTTAGCGCGCTCATTCGTATCTAACAAATCCAGAGCACTTATACGCGAATCTTGCCAAGTTACCTGCAACACTCTATCCGGCGCACTTATGTTGGCATATTGAAAGGCGCGTCGATAAATGATTAAGGTGTCTTTTCCTTGACTAAACTCACCTATTTCGTTGGCCGTCGCTACTTGCCTATAGCCCAATAGACTGAGCTCATCCTTAATCTCTGCTATCGATATTTCTTGTTTAAGCTCTAAACGTAATGGACGCGCATAAATTTGCGCAGGCACTTCCCACTTATTCCCAGAAAACTGTTGTTTGACCTGCGCGTCGATATATATGAGGTAGCTGACAACAATCACCACGCCGATAAAAGCGAGCTTAAAGAAGTGACGTTTTATCCACTTAAATGGCAACAACAACATGCTCAAAATTTTCAAAATACAACAACACCTATTATTTATGCGCTCCACGCGCAATTACCTGCTTAGTCTAACATCAGCGCAGTACATTTGGCTGTCATTATTGTTAGCAAATTTGACTCGCATTCTCTCGGAGCTACAAAACGGTTTTGCACGAAATCTTAGTGCTACCTTAGTCGATAAGACTAGACATTAGTCAGGCAGATGCTTAGTCTGAAAGTTCAACAAATTGGCGCTGGAGCTGATCATGAAAATAAGCATTGATTTTGAACTAACACCTGCAGAAGCAAGAGAGATGTTTGGATTGCCTGATTTTAGTGAACTGCATCAAAGTATTACGGCTGAGGCACTTAAAAAGTGTCAGGAAGATCCCCAAGCAGCATTTGAAAGCATCATCAAACCCGCACTTGAACAGGGCGTAAATGGCTTTTCTGCCTATCAAAATATGATGGCAAATTTTATGAAGCCCCAAGCGAAAAAAAGCGCTAAGTAGTGGGTAAACACGCAATTTTCGGGAGCTTACTCTCGTAAGGAACAAACATGGGTACAGACGAATCTGAAGTGCTAGCGTATCTCGATAAATACGCCACTGTCTTTAATAAGATGGCACAAGAAATTCTCAGCCGCGCAGGCGCAGAGGGTAGCAGCAATTACCCCAACCCTTTTAATCAAGAGCGCCTTGAGCATTTACTCAATAGTGATACCAAAATTGACGCCAACAAGCTTATGCAGCATCAGTTTGCGTACATGCAAAAACAATCCGAACTATGGCAAGCAGCCAGTAAGGTCATGCTCGGCGAGGTAATGGGTGATACCAAAGCAACCCCGGCATCTAAAGATCGCAGATTTGCGCATCAGCAATGGGATGACAATCCGGTTTATAAATATATAAAAGACTCTTATTTGATCAATGCCGAAATGGTCACGAATATGGTGGACTCAATAGAATTTACTGACCCAAAACTAAAAGAGCAGGCGAAATTCTTTACCCGTCAATATGTAAATTCTCTGTCGCCGACCAACTTTGTATTGACCAACCCAGAAGTCTGCGACGAAATTTTAGCAACCAAAGGTAAGTCCTTAGTAAAAGGCATGCAGGCCTATTTAGAAGACCTGGAAGAAAGCCCCTTAGAAGCATTTAAGATGCGCCAATCTGATGCTAAGGCATTTACCCTTGGAAAAAATTTGGCGTATACAGAAGGAGACGTCGTTTTTCGTAACGAACTGATCGAGCTTATCCACTATAAAGCAACTTCAAAAACCCAACATGCCATTCCTATGCTGGTCACTCCGCCATTTATCAATAAATACTATGTTATGGATTTAGAAGAGAAAAAATCATTGGTAAAAGGCTTACTCCAAAGTGGCTACAATGTATTTATGATCTCGTGGGTAAACGCTCAAGAAGAGTTAGCTGACTACGATTTTGCCGACTATATGCGCAAAGGTCCGCTGACTGCGATTGAGGTAGTAAAGCAAATTAGTGGGCAAAGCACGGTAAACCTTACAGGCTTTTGCGTGGGAGGAACCCTATGTGCGGTTGCCGCCGCGTATTTGCGCGGTAAAGGAGACCAAAGTATAGCCTCTTTAACACTCTTGACGACCTTATTGGATTTTTCTGAGCCTGGTGAAGTGGGTAACTATTTTTCTGAAGATATGCTGCCGATGATAGAACAAAAAGCCGAGAGTAAAGGCGTATTTGATGGCAGGATCATTGCCATGAGCTTTAGTTTGTTGCGTGAGAACTCTCTGTTTTGGTCATTTTTTATTGAAAACTACTTAAAAGGCAAAGATCCTGCACCTTTTGACATTCTATATTGGAATAGCGACTCAACCAATATTCCCGCCGCATGCTTCAAGCAATATTTGCGTATGACATACTGGGAAGATGCACTGAAAGAACCCGGTAAAGTTGTCATCGATGACATCCCTATCGATTTGGGTGCGATCGATATTCCTAGCTATTTTCTTAGCACCATTGCCGATCATATTGTTTTATGGAAAGGCGCTTACAAGGGAAGCAAGCTGGTTGCAGGTAAGCCTCGCTTTGTATTGGCAGGCTCGGGGCATATTGCCGGCGTTATCAACCCCACTAAAGGTGGTAAATATCCCCATTGGGTCAATGACGCATTGTGCGATACACCAGAACAATGGCTAGACGGCGCCACGGAGCAGGCTGGCTCTTGGTGGCAAGACTGGCATAAGTGGTTGAAGCCTCAATCTGGGAAACGCAGCTCGGCCAGTGCACCTGGGGCTCATGAGAATTATCCTAGCCTTTGTAAAGCACCGGGTAATTATGTATTAAAAAGACTAGAGTGATACAATAGCGGCCAAGATCAGGCTGAGCTTGCAGTTAACAGACCTCAAACTCAGCCATATATTTGTCCATAAGGTAGTCATTTTACGTGATCATAATCAAGAAATATCCCAACCGCCGTTTATACGACACTTCTAAAAGTCAATATGTGAATCTTGAAGATATCAAGCTGCTGATCAACGAGCGTCACGAGTTTCGCATCGTAGACTCCAAAACTGAAAATGACATTACAAAGAGTATTTTACTGCAAATCATCAGTGAATCAGAAACCGAAGAGCATCAATCTTTACTCACCGATGCGCTATTAAAAAGCCTGATCCGATTTTATGACAGTGATATGCAGGTGTTTGTACGCCAGTATTTAGAGCAGAGCCTAATACAATTTATTGAGCAGCAAGATAAAATGCAGGGCATGATGAAAAATATCGTCGATAATTCTCCAATGGCACTATTCAATAAGATGATGGAGAAGAATATGGCGGCATGGCAGTACGACAAAAGTCGTAAGAAATAATTCATCTATTAAATTCATATACTTAACCATTAAACCCACCTGTTTTCTTATTTTTTAAGAAAAAAATGTTGCACTGCAACAAAATATACCTTGATCTTTATTCTGAATTGTCTATTATCTGAATATCAGCGATGTTGCAGTGCAGCAATATGTGATTTCGCACCATTTAAAATTCAATGAGGTCAAGATGATGTTTGGTAACTTTTCACAAGAATTGAAAAAATCTACAAAGCCAGCCAGTACTTTGCTCGAAATGAATGCGAAAGCACTTGAGTTGGTATCAAAACAGCAAACCGTGTTCTTCTCAGGCGTAATGACTGACAGTGTAAGGCTGATGGGCGCCCTTTTCGAGCAAACAGAAATACAAGGTGTAGTTGCTGCGCAATCTGTTTACGCAGAATCGCTTAGAGAGCGACTCACTAGCGCATCAAAAACTACCTACGGCGCTCTATCTAGCATCGGTAAAAATGCAGCGCAAGAATTAAGCGCGAGCGCGAGTAATATCGCCGCTGATAAATCTGCCAGCACTGCTACAACCGCGGCAAAGCCGCTGGTAAAAAAACCTGTAGCGAAAAAAGTAGCGGTTAAAAAAAACCCCACTAAGAAAGCGCCTTCAGCAAACGCCGCTTCTAGCAAAGTGATAAAGCAAACGGTAACGCCAGAAGCTACACCGGCAGTGCCTACAAAACCCGTTGTAGAAAGCGCGGTAACGCAAACTAAAGTTTCAACAGCACCGGCTAAACAAGCCCTTGCAAAGAAAACAGCAGCAGCGCCGGCAAAGGCGACTGCAAGTACTACAGCAAAACCTGTTAAAGCAGCTGCCAAAAAGGCCGCGCCTAAAAGAACTGTAGCGACATTAAGCCCTGCTGATGTAAAAGCAGAACAACCGAAAACCGCATAATTTAACTTTTTTACTTTACTATTCTGGAGAATATAAATGATCGATAAAATGAACGAGCAATTCAAAGATTCACTTAAGCCTGTAACTGAACTAGCTACATTGAACATGAGTGTTTTACAAGAGCTTGCTGAAAAGCAAAATGCATTATTTACAACGCTTTTATCGAGCGGTGTGTCTTTTGCAGAAACTGCTGGCCAACAAAAAGACGTAATGAGCCTTGCTGAAGCGCAAAAAGCCTATCTCGAAACCTTACAGACGACGATTACAGAGTCTGCGAAAGAAACTTACACTTTAGTAAGCGGTGCTCAAGAGAAAGCTGGCGCGATGATCAAAGGCCTTAGCGAAGAAATGACGTCTAAAATGACTGCAGCTACCAAGTAAGTTTGCACTCGTTTAGCTCGCTAAATATAATAGCGTCAATCTATGATTGATGCTGTCAAAGACTCCAATCAACCCTTTTAAAGATGTAGTTGATTGGAGTTTTTTTTTCTGTCCTGTTGGAGATGAATATGAATTATCAGGCCTATGACTACCTAGCCCGAACTGGCGAAATGATGAATGAGGGTTTAGGTATAATGAGCGATTTGGTGTCTCACCCCTCCAATCCTTTTTCTTATACGTGGACTGGCCGGCTAACCAAAGCCACACTTGAAACCGCTATGCGCGTAACTCGTCGCTATGACAAACTCGGTTTTAACATCGAAGAAGTCACTATTGCCGACAAAAAATTCAAAGTTCGTGAAGACATTGTGCTAAGCAAACCATTTTGCGATCTTACCCATTTTAAAACTATCGGGCATACCGATAAAGACAAAGTACTGCTTGTAGCTCCCTTATCTGGGCATCATGCAACCTTGCTGAAAGGCACTGTTGAGGCATTACTGCCAGAGCACGAAGTGTATATTACCGATTGGGCCGATGCCCGCGAAGTCCCTTTAGAAGAAGGCCCTTTCTCTTTTGACTGCTATGTATCGTATTTAATTGAATTTTTAAATTTCTTAGGCGAAGACACGCATATGATTGCTATCTGTCAGCCTACCGTACAGGCATTGATTGCCACAGCAGTCATGGCAGAAGAGAACAACCCTAACACGCCTAAATCACTTACCCTAATGGCCGGCCCATTAGATACCAGCAAAAATCCAACGCGGGTAAATGAATTTGCACACCGCCATCCCATGCCTTGGTATAAAAATGTAGCCATCATGCAAGTGCCTGTTGGCTACCCTGGGGAAGGGCGTCAGGTGTATCCGGGCTTTATGCAGCTCGGTGGGTTTATTTCAATGAACCAAAAGTCACATATGCAAAAATATCAAAATTTCTTCCAAAACTTATTGTTTGGCGAAGATGAAGATGCTGATCGTTTCCGTGCGTTTTACGATGAGTACATGGCTGTATTAGACATGCCCGCGGAGTTTTACCTTGAGACGATTGAGCGGATATTCAAAAACAACGAAGTCGCCAACAAGACCATTACTTATCAAGGAAAGACCGTTAATTTTGACGCCATTACCAATACGCCTTTGTTAACGGTTGAAGGTGCAAATGATGATATTTGTGGCCTTGGTCAAACCGAAGCGGCACAAACTATCTGCAAAAATATTCCGAACGATATGCGCAAGCACCATATACAATCTGGTGCTGGTCATTATGGTATTTTCAGTGGTTCGATGTATCGTAAAAACATACGTCCAGTGGTAACTGAGTTTATCAATAAATACAGTGAGCCTGCCGAAGCGACCAGTACTGAAGAAAAGTAGTATTTTGCACACGGTTTCATTTGTACCTTTGAACTAAGTTAGTTAGAGTTTCTCTAACTAACTTAGCTTCCAAGATAAGGACTATCTTTTTGAAACGTTTTCCTCTCATTGCACTCATCACTTTTTGTTCTGTCGCAAGCTTTGTTAGAGCAGATGAGCTGCAGCAGTATATCGAACTGCAGCGACAAGCCTTTTCAACATGCCTGACGGAAAAAGCACAAGCAGCGCTAGAGGCAGGCGTGAGTCAAGCTCGCATTGATAATGAGTTTTCAAATCTTAACTTTGTTCCTCGCGTAATTGAATTAGATCGTTCGCAACCAGAATTTGTGTCCACCTTCCCTGACTATTTTAGCAAGCGAGTCAATCAGTGGCGTATTGATAAGGGCCGCGAAAAGTTTCAAATCTATCGCGAGTTTTTGAATGAATTAACTGAAAAGTATGGGGTACCTGGACACTACATTATTTCATTTTGGGGACTAGAAACTAACTACGGTGGCTTTAAAGGCACAATGTCTACACTGGATTCGCTCGCAACTCTTGCATGCGAGCCACGCAGAGCGACGTTTTTTACTCAAGAATTATTTTTAGCCCTTAAGTTAATGGATCGAGAAAATCTCAATAAAGCACAAATGCAGGGTTCTTGGGCAGGAGCGATGGGCCATACTCAGTTTATGCCAACCGCGTACACCAATTATGCCATCGACGGCGATAATGATGGCATTGTGAACTTATGGGAAAGTGAAAAAGACGCGCTCGCGTCAGCCGCCCACTTTTTATGGAAGCTTGGCTGGACGCCAGGCTTACGTTGGGGTCGCGAAGTATCCCTACCCGAAGGCTTTGACTACAGTTTAGCCGGTCAAGCATCACGTCCTATTGCAGAGTGGAACTCCTTAGGTGTCACAAAAACAGACAATACACCTTTGGGCGACATAGATATCCCCGCGAAACTGTTGATACCTGCCGGCGCCAGTGGTCCAGCATTTCTGACATACGGGAACTTTAGAACCATACTGCGCTGGAATAATTCTGAGTTTTACGGGATCGCTGTGGGCCAATTGGCAAACCGTATTATTGGCGGTGCCGCTATAGTGGCACCATTGCCGGATTTACCAAAGTATAGCATTGCACAAATGGCTGAAGTGCAGCGCAATCTAAACTCACTGGGTTTCGATGTAGGCGGAGCTGACGGTATTATTGGACCCGCTACCCGTTCTGGCCTGAGGGCCTTTCAAGCCAGTAATGCGCTTGTACCCGATGGTTTCCCTTCGCCAGAAACTGTTGAATTACTTCGAAGCCTAGCTAAGCAATAGTAATAAAAAAATGCAGAGCCCATAACAGGTCTGCATTTTTTATTTTCAAGACTATCAACACATGAAGCCTAGCGGATAACAGCAGGCTTTAGTACATATGCTGGCCACCGTTGATAGACAGTGTAGAGCCAGTAATAAAACCAGACTCATCATCTACTAAAAACGCAACGCTGTTAGCGATGTCTTCAGGCTTACCTAAACGACCAACCGGGATGGTTTTAATGATTTTTGCGAGCACTTCTGCTGGTACTGCTCGCACCATATCGGTATCAACGTATCCCGGAGCAATCGCATTAACAGTAATCCCTTTACCGGCACCTTCAAGTGCTAAGGCTTTTGTAAAGCCATGGATACCCGATTTAGCCGCCGCATAGTTCACCTGACCATACTGACCAGCTTGTCCGTTTACCGAGCCTACATTGATAATACGTCCGAATTCTCTGTCGCGCATGCCTTCAATAACAGTTCTACAGGTATTAAAACAAGACGCTAAATTGGTCTGGATGACTGCGTCCCATTGCTCGAAGCTCATACGATGCATAGTGCCATCTCGAGTAATACCAGCATTATTAACTAATACATCCACTGGCCCATAGGTACTTTCAATATCAGCGACGCCCTGCTTAACCGCTTCAAAATTTGAAACATCAAATTTTACTGCAGGAATGCCAGTGCGCTCGGTGAACTCAGCGGCCTTTGCGTCATTACCGCCATAGTTAGCGACAACTATATAACCTTTATTTTTTAACGTGGTACAGATGGCCTCACCGATTCCTCGAGTGCCGCCTGTGACTAATGCTACTCTTGCCATAACAATTTATCCTTTTAATGTACGAAATAACGAATATTGCAGCAGTTATAACGTGTCTACATGACAGGTGTTATGAGACTTTAGTAGATTAATAAAACAAGCACACAACTGATTGATGTAAATCAGTCTTTAAATCTATTTTATTGCTCAGGCAGAAAATATAGTCACTTGCAGTGCTTCAGGTCCGGTTTCAAGAACTTTTTGTAAATCATTGTCGGTAAAACCTGCATTGGTCAAGGTGGTATACGCAATTTGTCTGGCGATAAAGGTTTGAGTCGTGTCACAATAGGTGAGTAACGCTTTTTCAATATATGTATTCATATTGTTAGTATTGGTATTTGTGGGTGTTCTAATAAAAGCAAAATTCACGCCTGAGTGTTTCAATACCCCTTGGAAAAGCCTTAGTACATTGATTTATATACAAATTGGAGTAAAGCTTTTTGTCTTCGTCTATTCGTCTTATCATTGACTGCCCCGACCAAGTCGGATTGGTTGCCGCCGTATCGGAGTTTCTTGCCGCTCATCAAGTTAATATTTTAGAAGCAAGCCATCATACTGATATGCAACTTTGTCGATTTTTTATGCGCCATGAAATAGATGCCAATTCTCTCACTGTGAATATCGATACTTTAAAAGAGTCATTCTCCAGCTTAGCTGAACAATATGATATGAATTGGTCAATGATGCATTCCGAACAAAAGCGCAAAGTCGCTTTGCTTGCTAGCCATGAATCACATTGCTTGAACGATGTGCTTCATCGTTGGCACAGCGGCGAATTACATTGCGATATATCGTGCATTATTGCTAATCACAAAAGCATGCAGCAATACGCAGATTGGTATCAAGTACCATTTCACTACGTGGACTTTGCTGATAAAAAAGAAGGCTTTCAACAAGTAGAGTCATTATTAGAGCATTACCACATTGATTTAGCCGTGCTTGCCCGATTTATGCAGATTCTGCCGGAAGATCTATGTGAAAAATATGCTGGTCGGATCATGAATATCCATCATAGTTTCTTGCCTTCTTTTGCTGGTGCTAAGCCCTATCAACAGGCATACGACAGAGGCGTCAAATTAATCGGAGCAACCTGTCATTATGTGACCTCAGATTTAGACGAAGGGCCTATAATCGAGCAAGAGGTTATGCGCATCAGCCATAGCGACAGTTCACAAGATATGGTTCGCAAGGGTAAGCGTTGCGAAGTTAACGCCTTGGCCAACGGCATACGCTATCACCTTGAAGATAGAGTCATTATTTGCCAGCACAAAACCGTGGTCTTTGCTTAGCGATATTTAATATATCAAGCCAGCATCCTTGCTGGCTGTTTTATAACAAGTCGGTGACCTGTTGATAAGTCATTTCTACCGCACCGCGATTATTAAGCAACACCGCTAAACCAGCCTGACCCTTTGCTTCGTTGATATTAGCATCGAGTAGCAAGTCCTTTAGCCTCTCAAAACACTGTTCTTCACTTTCAATCAAGTCCAAAGACCCCTGTGCCTTCAACATTTCGACAATTCCAGGATTATTAAAGATGCTGGTACCCATCACCATAGGTTTTGCATACATTGCGCACTCCAAAGCATTATGGCCGCCTTTTTGCGCGATGCTGCCACCAATAAAAGCCTGAGAACATATACAGTAACAGGCTTTCAACCAGCCCATCTGATCAACAACTGTCACTTGGGCTTGGGCCCTATCATCATCACTTAAGCGCGTGACAGTCAACCCCGTGGCCTTCGCAATCAGATAAACATCATCAAAACGATGAGGGTGTCGAGGCACGAGTATCAATCGCAGAGTAGGAAAGTTGGTGAGTAACTTTGCAAACACATTTAATACAAACTTTTCTTCCGGCTCATGGGTGCTGGCTGCCAACCAAATTGGCCCATCACCGAATCCATATTTATCTTTCAGCAACGTCGCTTTTACTTCGTCATCTTGACTAGGCTCTATGTCAAATTTCATATTTAAAGTCAGTTTCAACTGGGGTTTGTACACACCCATTTTTGTGAAGTTGTCATAAGAGCTTTGGCTCTGTGCACAAATAACATCAAATTGTCTGAGTGCAGGGCGCAGAAGAAAGCTTAACTTCTGATACATCGGCAGTGACTCATCTGACAATCGCGCATTTATCAAGCACAGGGGGATGTCTCGTTTTACACATTGATGAATCATATTTGGCCAAATCTCAACCTCCGTCACGAGCACTAATTTAGGCTTAAGCTTGTTAAAAAACGAATGCATGAAAAATGGAATATCTATGGGTAAAAACAAATGCTGTACAGAGTCTTTGTAAAGAGTATAGGCATGCATTGCGCCAGTAGTAGAGGTAGTGGTTACCGTGATCGGGAGTTCTGGGAAATTTTCTTGTAATCTATTGACCAACTGCACAGAAGCATTCAATTCTCCCATCGAAACACAGTGCACTAAAATACCTCCGCCGCTTAGTTTCGTAGGCACACAACCAAAGCGTTCGTTGAACTTTCGAGGCTGGCCTGAGTAGTTTGGATCCATCCTTAGCTTTTTCTTAAACAGCAACAAAAGTAGCGGTAGACAGGCTATTAAAAACAATGAATACAACCAACGATATAGTGTCTGCGCGAAGGTTTCTTTTTTGTGGGCCATCATTCGCTTTTTACCACTACAAGGCTTGATTGTTTGCGAGGGAAGCAGACACATCCATTGGCAATGGGATAAGCGCGATGCTATACATCGATTGCAATACAATCAGAATAGCAGTCAAACCTGTATTGGATAACACGTTTTTTTGCTCCTTTTTTTGGCCTTGAATAGAGGTGCCTTGATAACTGCACAGCATAGTATAAATAGGGTCTTTTTACTAAGTAAAATAGACTCTTAGCCGATAACTTTCCTATAAATCCCCGACTGTTGACACGTTTTCATTGAGTATAAAACTGACAAAACAGGCCACTGAGCAATTGCTGCAAAGCATTCGTTTATTAACGGATAGTGACTATTTGCGTGTTAGTGGGCTAGAGCAAAAGGATCATGAACGCCTTGAGATCGGTGATTTAAGCGTTGCTTTACTCACAGTCCAGCAACGCCAAGCGGAAGAATTTGCAGTGGAATCAGCGTTCTTTGTTGAACAACTGTCGATTGCGCTATCCGTGTCCAACAAACAGCGCATGCTAATATGCATACATAAGCACACTAGTGAACAAGGTAAGCAACAGCGCAGACAAACAATTATTCAAACTAAACAAGAGCGACAAATTGAAATAGAACTCTTAACCGAGCAGGTCTTTCCGAATTGGTTGTTGAACCTTGCACACTCAGAAAACAGCCAGATAAACACAAGAGAACAACAGCAACTTTTACATTTATGCGCATGTTTATATACCAGCACAAGTGTATTTGCTCAATTTCAAGGTCTGACCGTAGATAGTTTGACTAAACTGCAAAGCAGAAACGCATTGCAGCGAACGGTGGATGAGAATATCACCTCCTCTGGCATGAATCTTTGCATGATCCACTGCCGAGATTTTCAAATCGTTAATCGAAAATTTGGTCAAGCAAAGGGTGATCAAGTGCTCAATGAAATTGCGACAATTATCAACCAGCAGACGCGTTTGGGCGATCAAGCCTGCCGTTTTGGCGGTGCGCTATTTGGTATTGTTAGCGATGCAAATAGCGTTGATGAAGGACTCAAGCTCGCGCAAAAACTGCAAACTGAGTTGCACAACCGGCCCTATTTAAAAAATGCCATTCGTTTGTCTTTCAATGTTGGCGTTGCTCACATTACGGCCGAAGACTGTGTTGGTGAAGACGCCTCCCCTTCTAGCATTATGATCAGCCGAGCTGAACAAGCACTTAAGGCAGCTCAAACCTCAGATAAACCTAGCATTGTGCATTGGGAAGCAGACAAATTTAAATATGACGAACAAGATTTTAATTATATCGGCGGAATTTTTACACCCGATAATGTAACTAACTATCGGAACATGTTGTTGCTCTGGGATATTTCATCGATAATCGCTGATGAACACGAGTTTGCACGTCTATTGGTTAACGTCGTTGAAAGGTTAGCGTATACCTTTGAGTTTAGCGCTGCTGGAATTATTTCAGATGATCAATACAGTCCATTTGAACAAGCCATTTCAGTTTCACAAATGGCCGATATTTCGCCACTCAATATTAAAAGTACCACGTTTGAAAAAGATCTTCGCAAGCTTAGCAAAGATGCTATTGAAAACGGCAGACACGTTGAGTATCAAAATGAACAAGAGCGTTTTCTATTGGTGCCATTAGGCGCCGAACTAAATGCCTGCTTCTTTTTAGTCGGTCAAGAACAAACTCTCGACTTAACCCACGACTCGGTAATGCTGTTCGCGGGGTTTGCAAGACAAATTGGTAAAGCGCTCAAACGCAGCCAATTAGAAGACGAACTAAATCGTAATTTAGAGCAGCAAAATGCACAACTGGCTGAAGAGCTGAACACAATAAAGACTGGTTTAAAGTCAAGTGCTTTAGTCTATCGTTCAGAAAGTATGCAAACTATTATGAAGCAAACTCAGCGAGCGGCACAAACCGATACTACCATACTGGTTACTGGCGAAAGCGGCACCGGTAAAGAGAAGCTGATTCATGCGATCCACAATCTTAGCCCTAGAAATAAAGCGCCTCTGGTGATTGTTGACTGTGGCTCGATTCCTGAAACTCTCATCGAGTCTGAACTTTTTGGCTATGTAAAAGGCGCATTTACCGGTGCACAAAGTCATACGGTGGGTAAAATTCAAGCGGCAGATGGCGGCATCATTGTGTTGGACGAAATCGGCGAATTACCAATGTCTATGCAGCCAAAGCTTTTACGTTTTGTGCAAGAGAAGCACTTTACTCCCGTAGGCAGTAATAAGGCCATATCAGTAGATGTAAAAATTGTTGCTCTAACTAATCGAGATCTGCAAAAAGAAGTGCAAAGAGGCGCATTCAGACAAGATCTATATTTCAGATTAAATGTAGTAACGCTCCATAATCCGCCTCTTCGCGACAGACTTGAGGACTTAGAATTACTTTCTCAACACTTTTTAAGTAAATTTGCCAATCAGTTTGAGACCACTCGTAAGTACTTGAGCCCGCAAACCCTCGCAAAAATGCATGCTTACCACTGGCCCGGCAATATTCGTGAGCTAGAAAATAAGCTAATGCAGGCTAGCTTAATGTGCCAAGGTAATGAAATCCTATTTGACGACATTAATATTCAGATATATCAAGAGGCCGAGCGCGAAACTAGCAATGGCCAAAATCTGCATGAAATATCTAAAAATACCATCGAGCATTACGAGCCTGAACTTGGAGATGTGGCTCAACAGCAGACTACCGCACTAAATGACGAGATACCCGCTACTATGGGGAAATTGGATGGTGAAGATTGGCTCCAGGCTTACAACCAAGCCATCGATTCTCTGCTCAAACAGATATATGCATCCCACGAGTACTATCAGTCTGAGATAGGTACGTGGATTGAAATGAGCCTGTTTCAGCTCACATTTCAGCAGTGCAGAACTAATAAACTGATTGCCAGTCGTTTACAAATTCCCATAAGTACCGCTAGGCGCAAGGCAAATAAAGCCGAATCATTTACGATTGAGGCTTATCCACCCGCATGGGCCACAGTTGCTGAATTGCTGAAAAGTATTGCGTCGGGCCAGGTCAGCTTAGCGAAACCTTTAGACACTTTAAAGCTGCGTTTACTGGCTATGATTTTACGACAGGGCTCAGGTAATATGACGCATGCCGCGCAACTGCTTGGGGTGAGTGAGCCAACATTATATAAATTGAAACGTTCTCTATAGGCTAAGGCAGATATAAATATCTACATTTTATTACGTGATTCTTTCTTTAAAGCCCTCAAATATTCGCCCACAGTTATCAATCCTCTTAAGTACCTCTAAGATTATTTAAACCCATTCTTTGATAATAACTTGTGCAAATTAAGGTTATTTACATAAAAACCAGCAAGGCGCTGGTTTTTTTTGCTGTGTCCGCTATAGCCGTGCAACGCTATTCAGATTCATGTCGCAGGACACGAACATCAGAGCTAGAAATTGCCGCTTCTAACTTTTGATTTAGGGCATTCATGGTGCTAAACGGCACCGAATGTTCTGCTTGAACAATACCCGACCAAGTGTTGCGTCCATTGTCTTTAGACATATAAAGCGCCTTATCAGCGAGTAAGTGGACTTGCTCCCAACTGACCGAGTCTGGAGAGTGATGACTAAATGGATACAGAGAAAATCCAATAGAGCAAGATAAATGCATACGCTGCGCTAAACCGATATCAAAACCATGTTTCATGATCGTTTTTCGAATCGCATCTGCAAGGGCGGTTACCTCTGATTCATCGTCGATTTCGCCGATAACGACAAACTCATCGCCGCCCCAACGAATAACCGTGTCGGTCATGCGACAGACTTCGTTCAGCAAGTGGGCAACTTGTTGGATCATCTTGTCACCTGCGTCATGCCCATAGGTATCATTAATAGGTTTAAATCCGTCCAAATCAAACATCAGAAAAAATAAGCGTGGTCCTGAATGATGTCTGGCAGATTGCAGCTCGATAGCGTTGGTAAATTTTTCGTAGACTTCTTTGAATTTATCTTCGATAACATCGAATAAATAACGCCTGTTAAACAAGCCCGTAAGTTGATCGGTAATACTTGCTCTATGTAGCTGTTCATTGGCCTGGCTTAGCTCTTGCGTGCGATTACTAACCTCGAGTTCAAGTGATTCTCTATACAGACTTTGCGCGTGCATTTTGTTTTGATAGTAACGATATAGCGAATAAATAAATAGAATAATTAGGACCGCATAAAGTGCATACGCATAAGGCGAGAACCAAGGTGCAGGATGCACAATAAGGCTGATTTTCGCGCTATCTTCATTCCAAACTCCATCGCTGTTTGCCGACATCACTTCGAATGTGTAACGACCCCCTGGCAAGTTGGTGTAAGTCGCCGTTCTAGACTCACGGCTATCAATCCAATTATCATCAAATCCAATCAGTCTATATCGGTAGCGGTTGTCTTTTGGGGAGGTGAAGTCTAAGCCTGCAAATTCAAAGCCAATTAGATAATCTATATGAGTGATTTCAATTTGGTTTTGCTCGTTAATAACATCAGGTATATAGAGTTGTGTATTGAGTCGATTAAATGACGTAATAACCGTTTTGGGCTTGTGGGTGCTTGGTTGAATTTCAGATGGCATAAACGTGGTAACTCCCGACGGTCCGCCAAACATCAGCATGCCTGAATCGGTTTTATGATAGGCACCGGAGTTAAACTCACTGCTTTGTAAGCCTTGAGCCTGCGTGAAGTTCTTAATTTTCATGGTCTGAGGATCAAGACGAGTCAAGCCTCTGTTGGTGCTCAGCCATAACATCCCTGAATCATCTTCAAGAATGCCATAAACAACATTACTGGGCAGCCCTTCTTGTTGCGTAATTCTAGTAAATCGAATATTTGCAGCATCTCTGTCTTCTTTACTCAATAAATTTAAGCCACCGCCCTGAGTACCAATCCAAATATTATGATTGGAATCTTCAAGAACTGACCAGACAGAGTTTGAACTTAGGCCGCCGGGATTGTCCGGCTCCGATTGAATACGAAATACCGTTTCGGTATTGGGGTTTAAAATCGAGACCCCATTATCCCAAGTGCCTAACCATAGCAAACCGTCAGAACTTTCATAAATAGACATGACGCGATCACTGCTGATTGAATAGAGATCTGTTGGATCGTGTTTGAAGGTCGTAAAATTTTGTTGCTCCGGATGGAACTTGCTAATTCCACCTTCAAAAGCGGAAATCCACAAGGTCCCGTCTGATGCTTCTTTAATGGCCGTAATCCCATTTGATTGCAGCGCATTGGGATTTGAAGTGTCGGCTTTAAAATGCGTAAAGGTCTTATTCTCTAAATCGTAATAGCTTAAGCCGCTGCCGCGATAGCCTAGCCATAGCTTACCGTCGCTTGCTTGCTTAGCCGACATAACTGAATTGCTTTTGAGGCTATTAGGATTGGATTGGTCAGCGCGGAAAGACTCAACATCGCCAGTTTCAGGATCAATAAAATCTAAACCTTGATAACTACCCACAAGATGTCTGCCGTCTTGCAGCGCATTTACTAGGGTAATATTGTTTCCAGATAGGCGCTTGCCTTCTGGTGCATATAGCGAATACTGATCAAATTGCGTGGTCGAAATGTTCCACTTGTCTACGCCTTTAAATGAACCCACCCAAAACACACCCGAGCGATCAATCATGATGCTAATCACCATGTTATCTGAGATTGAAAACTTGTTGGTATCACTACTGACCATTGCATCAACTTTGCCATTTGAGTAATAGACCAAGCCATCAGAACTAGCAAACCAAATAGTACCGTTGTCGTCCTCGATAATATCGATTACCGAAGTCTGTGTTATGCCTGGGATCTTAACCACCGCTTCTTCCATATTTTCAGACTTTTGCGCAGTAAAATCTAAGCGATAAACACCTGCACTATTGGTACCAATCCAAAGCTTATGATGGGAGTCAATAAACAGCGAACGAATGCGCACGGTTTTTAACTTACCATCCACATAAAATTGCGGGACCACTTTAACCAAACGCTCAGATTCACCGTCAAAACGGAATAGACCATTCTTTTCAGAGCCAAGCCAAAATGCACCGGTGAGGTCCATTACCACGTCATACGCTTCAATCGATTCACCTTCATCGTTTGCAAAATTGTAGTGCTTAAAGCGATTTTCATTTTCAATAAACTTATTTAGGCCTTTGCGTGTCGCAACCCAAATCACACCCTTACTATCTTTCCAAACATCACGTACAACCTCATCGTTAATGCCTTGCCCGTCTTCAGATGTATTGAATTGCTCAAAGCGACGGGTGTTAGGATCGTAACGATTCACGCCACTGCGTGTGCCAACCCAGAGCTTATTGTTATTGTCTTCAACAATTGCGTTGATCCATGAAGATGAAAGCGATGTTTTATCACCAAAGATTTGATTAAATGTTTCAATTCTATAGCCATCGTATCGGTTAAGGCCCTCCTGCGTACCAAACCAAATAAAGCCAGTACTGTCCTGAAAAATAACGTTAATATTTTGATTTGACAAACTGTCGGCAACTTCCAATTTTTGAAATCTAGCATTATCTATTGCTGCGAATGCCACGTTACCTTGAATCAACGCCACCATCAAACACAGGTACGCTGTTTTGAGGGAGAGGAGGAACACTCTTGGTATTTGGGCTGTTATCTTCCAATTCATTTGGCTACCAGTTTATTTTCTACAATCGATGCTTATTAGCAAGGTATCGGCATTACCTAGTAATTTATTAAAAAAAAGGCCGCTTAAATTAAGCGGCCTTTATAGCTTTGCATTTTATTGCCAAACACTTTCGTCAATCGTAATTTCTGCGTTCGGGTCGATAGGTGGCAAGTTGCCTACCTCACTTTCAATGGCCATCATGCCTTCTCCCCAGTGTGAACCCTCCAAGCCCATGGTTCCTTCCATCCAATGAGCACCTTCTAGACCTACTCCGCCTTGCGTCCAGTGTGAGCCCTCAAGACCCACTTGGCCAGCAGTCCAATGCGCGCCTTCTAATACTAAATCACCAGTGCTCCAATGCGCTCCTTCTAAACCCATCATGCCTTGTGCCCAGTGTGAACCCTCAAGGCCCATTGTCCCTTGCAACCAATGCGAACCCTCTAAGCCAATATTACCTACTGTCCAATGTGAGCCTTCTACAGCGATATCGCCAGTAGACCAATGAGAACCTTCGGTCAATACCCCACCAGAAGGTAAAAGAATCTGAAGTTCGCCTGAAGGGGCTTTTACCACAGGGCCAAAGAAATGTTTAATACCCATAAGATCTTGTACGATGTTCAGCCCCTGATTGGCACAGTCACTCGCCTGGCTCATTACTGCATCATACGCGTTCACTATACCTGCACCTTGCTTAAACGGACTGAACGCTAAGTTGCCATTTACTTTCGCAGCTTTTGCAGTTGCTACGATTTTACATTTTACGTTGTCGGGCGTTATAAACGGGTCGTTTTGAATAATTAGCGCTGCCACGCCAGCAACAACAGCAGAGGCCTGTGACGTTCCTGATATTTCAGAATAATCGATACCGGTCGCACTTTTACGCATTGCTTTGGCAATCAATGAGCCTTGCATTTTCACCGCGATGCGAGCACCTGGCGCCACAATCTCAGGCTTTACAAAACCTTCATAGGTGGGGCCTTTTGAAGAAAATGAGGTCACGCGATCATCAGCCGGGTCAAATGGTGTGTAATTGTCTGTTGTTGCACCCACGGTTATTACGTAAGGGTTGTTGCCCGGTACCGAAATCCCCATGTCTTTACCGTTGTTTCCTGCAGATGTTACGACCACTATGCCAGCATCCCATAAACGCATAACTGCTTGATTAATAGGGTCTTGCCAATATCTTGATTGTACCTCAGCACCTAAAGATAGATTCACGACTCTTATGTTGTATTGATAGCGGTTCACAAAAATCCAATTTAACGCATCTAAGACCTTTGAATAGCTGCTTTCTCCCTTGTGATTAAATGCTTTTACTGGCAGCAAATTCACATCTGGTGCAATGCCGTTGAACTTATTATTTTCTGACATCAAGCTGTTCGCAATAATGTTAGATACATGCGTACCATGCCCGTTTTGGTCGTCATTAAACCTAAAATTAACACGACTAGTAAATGCATCGTATTTAACCGGGATACGAACGCTGCCACTAGTATTTCTGAATAGATTGGCACCAATGTTACCACCAAAATTTGCACCGCTGTCTACTACCGCCACGGTTACGCCTTGTCCAGTTAGACCAATATCGTGTAATTTGTCGGCATTGACGTGACGCGCAATATGATTGTCTATTTTGTTTTTCTTCGCCGTGCTCGACACCATAAAGTTAAAGACTGAGTTTCCATTCATAGTGAGAACTTGGCGATCGTCTTGCACTCTAACGTTGCCCAGTTGTTTGATTTTTTCTGCCTGTTTTGGAGTAAGCACAGCGCTGATCGCATTGATGATAGGGAATTCTCTACTAACATTTCCGCCTACCTTTTCTACTACCGCAGCCAAATTCTCTGAATCTGTTCCCTGTATAATATAAGACTTCGGCTCTTGAACCTCATGCCCAATTAGTAATGCTGCATCGTCAAACCGCACGTTGCTTGTATCTCCAAGTCCAACTGCGCCTACAGCAATTCCGCCGGTAATAGCACTTAAAGCGATTAAGAACGTGCGATTAAATGATTTCATATAATTGTACTCCAGTTCAAAAACAAATGAGCGCGTCTCGGACGCTGCTCAGTATAGATATAAAGCATAGTTAGCACTATATATGCCAACTTTTAAATGAATTTAACATATTGATTTTATTGAATTTATTATTATTTATTTAATTATGAAAAATGTGAACAAAATAATGAATGAATAAACTGTTCTATTTATTCATATTTTTAGTTAATTTTTTATTCGTTCATTTTTTAAGTTCAATTTTTACCGACTGAGTTGAGCTAAAATAATATGCAGACGCGCCGATACACCTTCTGATAAAGGAGCACACATGCAGAATCGACTGACTTCTATTGTTTTACTCTTAGGATTGCTTGCGGCGGTCGTCTATTCTGTTGTGACCTTAGACCAAAGCATTAGTAGTGATCGTACTGATAAAGCAGACACACGAGCGTTCAACTTAAACGGCGCTGGAAGGGCAGATAACCGAGCCATCGAATATCAAGCTTACGAACCAGTAACATCACGCCCATTGCAAAATACTGCTAAGCAAGATCAAGAACTGACTCCGGCTTTGCCGATTGTTATACAGCTCAAAGGAATCGAAGTCTCGGCAGGCGCCGCAAAGTGTTTGTTGGAATCTGCTGGCATACTAGGTGAGTTTGAGGTGGGTGATCTCTTATACGATAGACCTATTCAACTACTCGACATACTTAGCAATAGTGTTATTCTTGGCTTCGAAAACCATACATACGAAATCGTTCTAAGCGGTCCTAATCTGCTTGAACAAGCGCTACCACAAACACATTCTGAATTGCTCGGTATGCCTGTAGATAAAATTGGCAACCGTCCACAAATTGTCGAACATTTTGTTCAGCTTACTCCAACGCCCTTTATTGCCGACGGGATGCTAGCAAGCCCTGGTATCAACCCTGACTTATTTGCACAAGCAGGTCTTAAAGAAGACGATGTGATCACTACGATAAATGGCAAGAGCGTCACCCTTGCAGATGAATTTGAAGAGCTTCAACGGACCATGCGTTATGCAGATACCTTAGTCATCACAGCGATGAGGAAAGGTCGCGTAATCACGCTGTATTTAGACATTCCCTCTGAAGCACTAACTCTCAAAAGGCAATAGCACATAAAAACGACACTTCCGTGTGTCGGGGTAAAAGCAAACATTACTGATTTATCTTGTGCGGGTGACCAATACTCTCGCACTAGGGTTATCAAATTTATCACTTTGATCAAGCACAGATGTCGGCAGGCCCTCACGACTCGGATCATTTGCATTCGCACTAGTCACCACACCTGCATGGATCCTGACGGCGTCAACCAAATCGTCTCTCGCCGCAGCGAAACCGGCTGCGGCACCACCGCCCCCGGCATTAGCCGCAGCAGGCCCAGGCATCGAATCAGCCGTTTCGGTGTTTAACTCAGTACCAGCATCCCATGTTGGCAACGTAATGATCATCGATTGTCCAACTGCTAAATTACTGATATCCGTGCTGTCGACACCCGCAAAAGCGTCGTTAGTATCCACTAGCATACTTGCGACAGTGAGGCGCAGATTATCCGCATCGAGAACCGGTACAATTAGGGTGACGATATCGGTGCTCATACCGGGCATCAAAATACCGCTACTAGAGACCGCATCTAAGTACTCTACCGCATCTGAGGCCTCATTGATAAACATGCTAGGGTCACCGCCTTCAGCTAGCACTTCCAAGCCTAAGGTAGCTGAGTTTGCTGCCGAGAATGCATGGAAATTTGGTTCGTGTGCAATAAAAGCAGTGGGTGCCATGGGTTGACCGTGAGTCAGGTTCAGCATAGTCAAGTTATAAGCGGCTACCCCCGATTGCGGTCCTTCTGGACCGGTTGGCCCAGTTGGCCCAGTTGGCCCAGTTGGTCCTGTTGGTCCTGTTGGTCCTGTTGGTCCTTGTTCACCTTGAGGGCCTTGTGGCCCAACTGCCCCGTCATCGCCGCTGCAACCCGCCAATAAAGCTAACGATGCAGTCATTGCCAATATTTTAACATTAAAATATTTCATATATTCACCCCTTATTAAGCGCTTGGAACCACAATAGTTACTCTAGCAACAGGGTTTAACCAACGATGCACTGTGGAATTTAAATCACTGGCACCATCGGTAGCCGATGTATCTCCTAATGTATTACGATGAATGTGCACAGGGCCGTCGGTACCGTCAATAACTTCATTTGCACCAATGCTAGTGCCGTCAGCACTTTCTCCTACGGTGACCGCTACTCCTGTCCCACCCACACTCATGCTCGGCGCGATAGGGGGGGCACCCGCTCCTGCAACACCGGGCGCAGCGTATCCCCCTAACGCGGTACCGCCTACGCCAGTAATATCCGTTCGAGTACTGTTGAGTTCATCATTGAGCTCCGTGCCCGCATCGTAGGCATTTAAATAGTAGTGATATGTGCCTGGAGTGGTGGGAATTTCAATACTGTCTAATCCCACAAATGCATCGTTAGTCGGTATTAGCATTGAAGCAATTGATAATAGTGGCTTGTCCATCGTGTCAAATGGGTAACTAAGAGAGGTAGCGGGTGGCACTAGTCCACCAAAACGGTGCCAAGTATTGGAGCCGTTATCCGTATCCGCTGGGCCCAATAAGGCTTCAAAGTTTTGACCCGATGACGCGGGCTCTTGAGCATCGTCAATGACACCTGCCTCAGCTAACCATGCTAAAGCTGATGATGCAGTAGTGCCGACTTCGAACACGTCAGCCGCATCTGTATGAGCCACAACTAGGCGTGGCGTAAAATAGTTACCTTGCGTAAGGTTAGTGATGGTTATGTTAAGTTCTACAGCCTGCGCAATGGATACTGAGCCAAGCACTAGTGCGGTAAGGGCTGCTATTTTCGTAATCTTCATTTAAGTTTCCTCGTTGTGTTTATTTGTTTAGATAACGAGAACAACTGTAAATGTCATTTATCACTAAAGTGTCACATGTTCTTAACATTTCAATTTTATAGCGGGCACATGAAGCGGATGTTCAGTTTCAAATCAGTTTGTAATTGCGCTAGCACTGCAGGCATAATGATATGAAACAATCACGCTAAAACCAAAACAAACAACTGCGCACAAGGAATTTCAGCATATGCAAGTAACTAAGCAACCAGCTAAGACTATTCACTCTATCCTATGCTTAATAATGATAGTCCTGCTTAGTGCATGCGCCACACAGCATCATGGAAATAAGCAAAGTGTTTACCTTGAATCCAAAACGCCTATGCAAGACGTGCAAAACGCATTGGTCAAAGCAGCGAATAACGATCGCTTATTGCTAATAGTAATGGGAGCACAATGGTGTCATGACAGTCGCGGATTGGCCGAGAATTTTGCAAAGTCAGAACTTGCGAGCATTATCACCCAACACTATGAATTGATTTACATTGATGTGGGCTATTACAAAGACTTAAGAGAGATAAGCAGTCGTTTTGGGCAAGCACACTACTTTGCAACACCTACGGTAATGGTCATTGACCCAGTGTCTGAGACCTTACTAAATGCAAAAGACCTAGCGATTTGGGGCAGCGCTGATTCGGTGCCATTTAATACATATCTAGAGTATTTTGAACGCTATGCCAAGCTTGATAGCGTAAATTTACCCAAGGCGGATGCTAATATTTTAGCAGAACACATACTGACGATACTCGACTTCGAAAGTAGGCAAGCTGAACGGCTGCAATATGCATATGGCATATTAGTACCCGATATGATTCGAGAGGACCTCTCTGGTCAGATCAATGATGAATTTACCAAGCGATGGATTGCTGTAAGAGACTATAGAATGCAGCTCCAAAAAGATATTCTTTCGCTATATCAACAGGCTATAGACTCGCCCAATGCTGAACTACTGCTGCCCGACTACTTGCCTTTTGACTGGGAAAAATAGCCGTTTAAATACAAAAAAGGCGCAAACCTTTCGGAAAGCGCCTTTTAAATATGTAAAAGCAAACTCGAATTAATCGATGCGAGCTTTTTCCACTACGTCAACTAACGTCCAATTTTTGTTCTTAGACAAAGGACGGCATTCAGAAATAGTAACTAAATCGCCTTCATTGCACACGTTAGCTTCGTCGTGGGCGTGCATTTTAGTTGAACGCTTAATAAACTTCCCATAGATTGGGTGCTTAACAAAACGTTCGACTACAACCGTAATGGTTTTATCCATTTTGTTGCTGCTTACACGGCCTTGTACTGTACGAATTTTCTGTTCAGTCATTACGAATCAGCCTTCTGAGTTAAAATAGTTTTAACACGTGCGATGCTGCGACGTACTGTTCTAAGCTGGTCAGTTTTTTCAAGCTGGCCTGTAGAGTGTTGCATGCGCAAGTTAAACTGCTCTTTGAGCAAGCTTAGCAATTCTGCATTTAACTCTTCTACATTTTTTTCTTTAAGTTCAGTCGCGTTCATTACATCACCGTCCGAGTTACAAAGGTTGTCTTAAACGGCAATTTAGCTGCAGCCAATTCAAAGGCTTCGCGCGCTATAGATTCAGGAACACCTTCCATCTCATACAACACACGACCCGGCTGAATTTGGCAGACCCAATATTCAACGTTACCTTTACCTTTACCCTGACGCACTTCTAGAGGCTTCTGAGTAATTGGCTTGTCAGGGAAAACTCGTATCCAAATTTTACCTTGACGCTTAACATGACGAGTCATAGCTCGACGTGCCGCTTCGATTTGGCGAGCAGTCATACGACCACGGCCAATAGCTTTTAAGCCGAAAGTGCCGAAGCTTACTTTGCCACCTGCAACAGCAAGACCACGGTTACGACCTTTATGCTGTTTACGAAATTTCGTACGCTTTGGTTGTAACATGATTAGCCCTCCCGCTTAGCGTTACGGCCTTTCTTCTTAGGTGCAGGAGCTGGTTGCTCTTGAGTAAGTGGTAAACCACCTAACACTTCACCTTTAAAGATCCAGACTTTAACGCCAATGATCCCATAAGTGGTCAATGCTTCAGATGTCGCGTAATCGATGTCTGCACGGAATGTATGCAAAGGTACACGACCTTCACGATACCACTCTGCACGAGCAATCTCGGCGCCACCTAAACGGCCACTTACTTGAACTTTAATACCTAATGCACCTAAACGCATTGCGTTTTGTACCGCACGCTTCATCGCGCGACGGAACATAACACGGCGTTCTAGCTGACTAGAGATTGAATCTCCAACTAGCTGCGCATCAAGTTCAGGCTTACGCACTTCCGCAATATTTACTTGAGCAGGCACACCGGCTAGCTTAGTAATATGATTGCGAAGTTTTTCTACGTCTTCACCTTTCTTACCAATAACCACACCAGGTCGAGCGGTGTGAATAGTCACACGGATACTTTTCGCTGGACGCTCAATCACAATCTTAGAAAGTGAGGCGTTTTTTAGTTGTTTCGTCAAATACTGACGAACTTCGTGGTCACCGTATAAATTGTCGGCATACTCTGCTGTATTCGCGTACCAGGTCGATGTCCATGGCTTGCTGATACCCAGGCGTATACCGGTAGGATGAACTTTCTGTCCCATAATCTACTCCTAGTTATCCGCGACAATCACGGTAATGTGACTGCTACGCTTAAAAACACGATCAGCACGGCCTTTGGCACGTGGCTTAATACGCTTCATAGTTGGGCCTTCATCAACAAAGATTTTAGAAATCGATAATTCATCGATATCTGCACCTTCATTGTTTTCAGCATTCGCAATTGCTGACTCAAGAACTTTCTTGATTAGCGCGGCGCTTTTCTTAGGACTATACGTTAAAAGCTCTAGAGCTTTTTCGACGTGTAGTCCTCGAATTTGATCTGCAACTAAGCGTGCTTTTTGAGCCGACGTGCGAGCAAAACGGTGTTTAGCTAATGCTTCCATTTCTATCTCCTTAACGTTTGGCTTTCTTATCCGCGACATGGCCACGGTAAGTACGCGTAGGCGCAAATTCGCCCAACTTATGGCCGACCATCTCGTCACTGACAAATACAGGAACGTGCTGGCGACCGTTATGAACTGCAATGGTCAACCCAATCATATCTGGGATGATCATAGAGCGGCGAGACCAAGTTTTAATTGGTTTCTTGTCGCTCTTTTCCACTGCAGCCTCTACCTTCTTCAGCAAGTGCAGGTCAATAAAGGGACCTTTCTTGAGAGAACGTGGCATGGTGAATCCTCGCTTTTACTTGTTTCGACGACGTACGATAAGTTTATCAGTACGCTTGTTGCTTCGGGTTTTCTTACCTTTAGTAGGAACGCCCCAAGGTGTTACTGGGTGGCGACCACCAGACGTACGACCTTCACCACCACCGTGCGGGTGATCAACCGGGTTCATGGCAACGCCACGAACTGTTGGTCTAACACCACGCCAGCGGGTAGCGCCAGCCTTACCTAGTGAACGAAGCATGTGCTCAGCATTACCTACTTCACCGATAGTTGCACGGCAGTCAGCTAATACTTTGCGCACTTCACCCGAGCGTAAACGTAGAGTCACATATGTGCCTTCGCGCGCTAAGATTTGTGCATAGTTACCAGCAGAACGTGCAATTTGTGCACCTTTGCCAGGCTTCATTTCAATCGCGTGTACTGTTGAACCGACAGGCATGTTACGCATAGGCATAGCATTTCCTGGTTTAATCGGTGCATCAGAACCAGATTGGATTGCATCGCCTGCTTGAGCACCTTTAGGAGCTAAGATGTAGCGACGCTCACCGTCTGCATAAAGCACTAACGCGATATTGGCAGAGCGGTTTGGATCATATTCTAAACGCTCAATTTTGGCTGGAATGCCGTCTTTGTTGCGTTTAAAGTCAATGACACGGTAGTGTTGTTTGTGACCACCACCGATATGACGAACTGTGATACGACCGTTGTTGTTACGACCACCACTCTTGCTAAGTTTTTCTAGCAATGGAGCGTGAGGTGCACCTTTATGTAGGTCAGGATTAATTACCTGAACAACGTGACGACGACCAGCAGAAGTAGGTTTAGCTTTCAATAATGGCATGTCTAATCCCCTTACTCACCGGCACCGACGAAGTCGATGTCTTGGCCTTCTTTAAGTGAAACGTAAGCTTTCTTCCAATCGCTACGTTTGCCCATTTTCTGGCCATAACGCTTAGATTTGCCTTTGCAGTTAACAGTACGAACGCCTTCAACTTCCACTTCAAACAACATTTCAACTGCTGCTTTCACTTCTGCTTTGTTCGCGTCTTTTACTACTTTAAACACAAATGTATTTGCGCCTTCAGCTGCTAAGGTAGCTTTTTCCGAAACGTGAGGTGCAACAAGCACTTTTAATAAACGCTCTTGGTTCATGCTAATGCCTCCTCAAGTGCTTTCACTGCATCAGTAGTAATCAATACTTTTTCAAAAGCAATCAAACTTACTGGGTCAATGCCTTGAACGTCACGTACGTCTACTTTGTAAAGGTTGCGTGAAGCTAAGAACAAGTTCTCGTCAACTTCAGCCGTTACAATTAACACGTCTTTCAGTTCTAATTCATTTAATTTCGCTAATAAGTCTTTGGTCTTCGGTGCATCTACACCAAATTTCTCAACGACGATTAGACGATCTTGACGTACCAATTCAGATAGGATGCTTTGGATCGCACCACGGTACATCTTCTTGTTTACTTTTTGCTCGAAGCTGCGAGGTTTAGCTGCGAATGCACGACCACCACCAACCCAGATAGGGCTACGGATAGTACCAGCACGAGCGCGGCCTGTACCTTTTTGACGCCATGGCTTCTTACCACCACCGCGTACTTCTGCACGAGTCTTTTGCGCTTTAGTACCTTGACGAGCACCAGCACCATAAGCCACTACGACTTGATGCACTAGAGCCTCGTTAAATTCACGACCAAAAGTGGCGTCTGATACTTCAAGAGCGCCTTTGGCGTCTTTCAATGTTAATTCCATCAGTTCACTCCCAGTTACGCTTTAACAGCTGGTCTGACGATAACGTCACTACCAGGTGCGCCAGGTACGGCACCTTTGATTAATAAAAGGTTGTTTTCAGCATCTACGCGAACCACTTCTAAAGACATTGTGGTGATGCGCTTGTTACCAAGCTGACCAGCCATTTTCTTGCCTTTAAAAACTTTACCAGGTGATTGGTTTTGACCAATTGAACCAGGTGCGCGGTGAGATAGTGAGTTACCGTGCGTCATACGTTGGTGACTAAAATTCCAACGTTTGATTGCGCCAGCAAAACCTTTACCTTTAGATGTGCCTGCTACGTCCACTTTTTTGGTATCGTTGAAGATTTCAACAGTGATTTCACTGCCCACTTCCATATCGTTACCTTCACCGTCTTCAAGACGGAACTCCCACAAACCGCGACCAGCTTCAACGCCAGCTTTAGCAAAATGGCCAGCGGCCGCTTTGTTTACACGATTTGTTTTCTTGGTGCCAGCGGTAACTTGAAGTGCACGGTAGCCGTCAACTTCTTGAGTACGTAACTGAGTCACACGGTTGGGGCTCGCTTCAATAACAGTCACAGGGATCGAGACGCCATCTTCTGTGAAGATGCGTGTCATTCCCACTTTACGACCGATAAGACCAATCGACATTGTTATTACCCTCTCTTGTTAGCCTAGGCTGATTTGAACATCAACACCGGCGGCCAAGTCCAATCTCATCAAAGCATCAACTGTTTTATCAGTTGGTTCAATGATGTCTACTAAACGCTTGTGTGTGCGGATTTCGTATTGATCACGCGCGTCTTTGTTTACATGCGGAGAAACCAATACAGTGTAACGCTCTTTGCGTGTCGGCAATGGAATAGGACCACTCACCTGAGCACCAGTGCGCTTAGCTGTTTCTACGATTTCCGCTGTAGACTGATCGATCAACTTATGATCAAACGCTTTTAAACGAATACGAATTCTTTGATTTGGCATCGATTAAGCTCCAATCGAAAGAACAAAAAAATTCACCTTTTCACGCCTTTAACTTTCTTAAAAAAGTGGGCTGAAAAGATGTGCGTAAACCGGTGATCCCCAATCGGGATCCTGTTCATATGTTAGCGTGCTGTACTTAAGCTGTTATCTATATAAGCACTAACATGATGTTTTCTAAAGGAGTGACAAAGCACTGATTGACCTAGATAAACACCCACTAACTCTCCGTCTTTACAAAGCTTGCAATAGACAGTGGGCGCGAATTATACATGTATGGTTAGTTCATGCAAGCGCTTTATAACAAATCAGGCTGGCAAAGGGTTCAAAATATGCGGTTTAGCTTGGTTCTCTGCTGGGTATCATAAAGTTTGCAGGCGCTTCAATGATAGAACGCCCTAAGTTTGTCATTTTAAAGCCGCCAGAAATCGTAATGAAGTACTTCTAGTCAGTTTCAGAATATCTACTGCTTATATAGACTTATGTTCATATCAAGATTATTCATTTGACTATAATGTTCCCCAAAAAATAGCCGATACCTCCATATAAGTGGAATAATTTAGTACTTTAATTCAGGAAATATAAAAGTATATGTTCGACAGCGTCCCTAATTCACCGTTATTGCAAGCATTGCAGGCTCAGTTAAAAGAGTTTCCTAACTTAATGGCGGCTTATGAGAAAATAGAGCCTTTAATTTTGCAGGCTTTTGACGCGTCACGGATGTCGCTTTTCCAAAAACGAGCCCAACAGCAAGACCTTGTTGCTCGATTTAAAACCGGTCAAGAAACCAAAGAAATAAAAGTTCCTATTAGTCCGGCCTCTATCGCCGGTTATGTGGCAATGTCGCAACAACCATTGATTATTAACGACCCTTACAATGATGAACAGTTATCTAGCATCCATCAGCGGCTAAGATTTGATAAAAAGTTCGACCGCGCGAGTCAATTTAAAACCGAGACTATTTTGTGTATTCCTGTAATGAACGCAGGAGTGATGATGGGCGTCATGCAAATCATCAACAAAAAAGGCGGGAATTTTGATCACAATGACTTAGAAATGGGCATGCAAATTGCGGAGATGCTCGGCGATAAGTTTCGCTATGAGTTGGGCGGCACGAAAAATCCTTTCGATTATCTGGTGTTGCGAGGCTTAATTTCTGACGACACCGTACAAGAGGTCACAAAACTCCCTGACGTTCGCCAAACCGTTGCGAAATTAACATCCGAATATCGCATTGAAGAAAAAGACATTGGTAGCGCGCTTTCAGTGCATTACCAAGTACCATTTATTGATTACATACCTGATGTATATCATATGTATCAAAGCAACAGCCGATTGAATCTGTCATATCTCAAGCGCAATTTCGTCGCTGTTATTGCCGACGCGCATGAAAATGCGGTGGTATTAATGGCTGAGCCAAACAACGCCGCGCTGCTCATGGAAATCGAAAGTGCTCTGGGAATTGAAAGTTACGAAATTGCCGTGGGTTTACCTAAGCATATTCTCCAGTATTTAGGCGAAACCAGCGGCGGTAGCGGCCCAGGCGACATGGATGAAATCTTAGATGAAATCGGTACATCTAGTGACGACATTGAAGATGTAAACGACGACTTAGCCGAAGATGCACCCGCAGTCGTGCGCTTAGTAAGCAGAATATTACACGACGCGAAACGGTTAAACGCCTCAGATATTCATATCGACCCGGAAAAGGGTGCGCCTACTCGCGTGCGCATGCGGGTCGACGGTGTCGTTAGGGATATCAATCAAGTTCCTGCTTCACATCATAATGCCGTCATCGCTCGTATCAAAATTATGTCGAGTTTGAATATAGCTGAAAAACGTATACCGCAGGATGGCAAACTCGCTTTTAAGCTGTCAGGTCAAGCGGTAGAAGTCCGTGTCGCCACTATTCCAACCGTTGCTGGTGAAGGCGTGGTTATGCGGATACTCGCCACCGGCGGTGCATTACCAATCGAAAAAATGAACTTATCCCCTCGCAACATGGGGATGATTGAATCGATGATAAAAAAACCGCACGGTATTATGTTAGTGGTAGGGCCAACTGGTTCAGGTAAAACAACCACTTTGCATGCAATTTTGGGATATCTAAACACGCCCGACAAGAAAATTTGGACCGCTGAAGATCCAGTAGAAATAACTCAAGCTGGTTTACAGCAAGTGCAAGTAAGTCCCAAAATTGGGTTTACCTTTGCCAACGCATTGCGAGCTTTCTTGCGGGCCGACCCCGATATCATTCTCATCGGTGAGATGCGTGACAAAGAAACGGCTCACGCTGGGATTGAAGCGTCACTGACCGGTCACTTAGTATTGTCGACTCTGCACACCAACTCCGCGCCCGAAACCATCACTCGCTTGCTTGATTTAGGATTGGATCCAGTTAACTTTTCTGACGCTTGCGTTGGTATTTTAGCGCAGCGCTTGATTCGTACTTTATGTCCGAGTTGCAAAGAAGAATACCCGGCTTCTGAAGACGATATGGCCTTTTTGCAACGTCAGTATGGCGAAGAATACTTCGCGGAGCTTGGTTTGAGTGAGCAAGTAATGCTGCAAAAAGCGAAAGGATGTGATAATTGCGGTGATACTGGCTACAAAGGTCGGACCGGCGTCCATGAGCTGTTAAGTATGACCAACGAACTCCGCGCTATGGTATACAAAGAAGCGTCCGTGTCGGCTATGAAGGCCCAGGCCATGAATGATGGCATGCGCACACTAACTCAAGACGCGGTATTAAAAGTCTTAAAAGGCGACACTGATATTACCCAAGTTCAAATACTTGGTGGTCACTAACTTGTTAGGGTAGCGGTCATTTATGATTTTATTAACATGCCTTGGATAACATCGAGGGCGGATAACCAAACTCCTCTTTAAAGCACTGACCAAAATATGACGTTGAGTTAAAACCAACATCAAAGCTTACTTCAGTAATCAGCTTGCCTATCAGTAATTGCTTTCGCCCTTCCTTCAATCTGTGCTTGCGTAAATATTGACCGAAAGTCATGTCAAAGTGCGCTGTCATTCGCCTTTGTAAGGTTTTTTCACTGATGTGTAGAGCCGAGGAGGCCTCAAATCGATTAAACGCTTCTCGTTGGTAATTATGTGTAATTACTTTTTTAAATGCAGAAATGAACTCATTTTGCTCTGCTAGTGTTTCAGTCGCCTTATCGCCTATAGTATAGGCAACACACGCTTCTTTAACTTCATTTTCAAACACGGTTTGATTCCGCACTATATTGTTTAGCACCGTCTTTAATTCGTCTTGGTCTAAAGGCTTTTCAATAATCGCACTAACACCGCTGGCGTACATTTTAACTCTTTCAGCTTGATCTAATGCCATCGTTACCATAACAAAAGGTACCTGCGACATAGCAGAGCTCCCTCGTAAAAACTGACAGAACTGAATACCTAGCGCATGCTGCCAACTAAAGTCAGCCACAACAATGTCAGGCTTAATTTCAAATAATGCAGACAAAGCTCTATCAAATGAAGCATAGCAGTAAACTGAGTATTGATTTTGAAGGTGTCTGTACAAAGTGTCGTTCATCAAAGAGTGCTTTGTGATCACCAACACTTTCTTACGGCTATCGCAGGCCGGCTGAACCGATGTTTCAGGTTTCTTGTAGCGAAGATACTGCGGCCGCGATATTAGTTCTGCAGCTGGAAGCAAAAGGCGTACATGTGTGCCCATATTAATTGCACTTCTCATAACTAGTTTTCCGCCTAGCTGGGCTGCTTGTACCGCAATTGTTTTGATGTCTATGCGTATTTCAGCATCTGAAAGCCGACGGCTGCGGTTTACTTGAATCGCTTTACTTTTGGCAAAAGCATCATTGAGAACACCCGCGGGTATGCCGACGCCATCGTCTTTGATTTCAAAAACTACGTGGCTTTTAGTAAAGCTGCACGTGAAATGAATATCAGTGTGAGCAGGGTTATGTTTGATTGCATTTAAGAGCAGCTCCCTTAACATTTTCTCAGCAACACCGTTCCTTATATTGATATAACCATGAGCTTTTTCAAACACACTAATATTGATGTTTTCTGTTTCAGCATAGTCTTTGATAGCAGGCAATAAATCGTGCAAAACTTGCTCTGAAGCAAGCGCTTTTTGAATACCCTCAGACACACCTTGTGAGCTACCGATACTATTGCTTGGGGTTGCAGAATCAATAGCAAAATGCGTACTTTGTTGAAGCTCGTTTGATAGTGCCCGTAAAACCTGAAGGTTATCTCTTAGTGGTGTTTGATAAAGCGATGGGTATCGCTTTTTGTCCTTTACAACATATTGTGAGTGAACCATGTTTTCAATAACACCGCTTAAAGCCTCTGCCACATGGGCCGTACTTTTACGAGGTTTTATTTGGCGTCTTTGTACATATTTTTGAGAGGAGTGTTCAGTAACTCCGTGAACCCGCGATAACATTTTTCTGATATATAGACAGCAGGGTCCGAACAATATTATCGCTATCCCTATCAATAAATCCTTTATAGATATCACCTTTGTCGAGAGCATTTCGCTCGACAAGACCACGTGTACAGCATCCATTGCTTATTTCCCTCATTTTGTATCTTATAGTTGTATAGCTTTTACCTTTGTATTTAACACTGATTCCGAGTGGAAATTAAGCTGTGCAAATTTTCATCGCAAATCGATTTTTTCTGATGTTACTTAAAATTTTCTTAAACTATTATCAACAATAAAAATTTCGGCCTTTAATATTTAGGTACAAACGACAGATTGTCTGCATACTGTTTATTTTTTGAACTTCCTTTATAGAGCCAAGCTTGCATATTGGCGTTGTGAGCAGCTTCAATGTCATAAATATAATCACCAATATAGGCAACTTTTTGACACGGTAGTTGCCATCCCTCAGCGATCTTTAATAAGCCTTCAGGATGAGGCTTGGGGCGAGCATCTTCACGAGTAATAAGCAAATTGATGGGAATATTGTTGTTGCGTATTTTGATTTCACTCGCCTCTCTGCAGTTGCGGGTCACAATAGCCAGTGGGATCCCCAGTTGCTGAGCGTTTAAAATGAAATCTAAAGCGCCGGTGATTAACTCTGAAGTATGAGCATCCTCTAGCTCATGCCTCAAGACAGTTTGCCGAGCGTTCTCTTGCTCATCACAACTTTCAATTTGCTCAATATAAGTCAATATATCCATTGCCTCATCGCAGCCAATTTCTTGCTTCATCTGTTTGAAATCTAGATTTGCATGAACCAGCGTGTCGTCCAAATCAAAAATGATGCCCGCTACTTTAGTAAAACAAAACACTACATACCGCCTATACAAAAACTATCCACGCTGACTTATAGTGTTAATTCTAACATTTAGACCACGAGACTGTTTATTTGTACAGTGCATGGGAGTATAGTATAGGTCTATTTTATGTAACGAGGAGTTCCACATGGCCGTTATCACGCAATACGTGGTTCAACATAAAGGAGTCGATAAGTTGGTAACCACTGATAAAAAAGAAGCTGACCAATACGACAAAATGTTGGAGATAGCAGATAATCTAAGTCATTACATTAAGCAAAAAGGGGTGGAGTTGGACGAGGCGGTTGCCGAAGAACTGTCCATCTTACTTGCTAAAAATAAAGAATCTGTCGGTAAACTGCTTCGCGGTACACAAGCAGATAATATACTTGAAGCTGAAAAAGCCGACGTGGTCGCAATTAAAAAGGCATAAAGCGCTGGTAGGATGAGTTAAATCTGTCTTATAATCAAGGCATGCATATACATCAACTACGTGGCTACATTCAAAATATATTCTTAATTGAATACCCCCACGGTTGTCTCTTACTTGATGGGGCGTGCAAGGCTGACTTTACGGTAATTGCTGATTATTTTAAGCACACATTGCAACGTCCTCTCAGCGATCTAAAAGTCGTTTTAGTTACACATATGCATCCAGATCATGCTGGGTGCGCGCATTATTTACGTAAAAAATCTGGATGTCAGATTATTAGCGGCGTATTTAATAAGCAGTGGTATGCTGGCATCGGCGGTAAAGTATCCCATTTAACTGATATATTTTTAGCGCATTGGGTGGCCAGTAAATTAGGTAGAAAACGGAGTTTTATATGGTATCCGCCTAATCTACATCCAGATTTGATGTTAGCTGATGGTGAGGCGGTACCGGGTTTTAGTGATTGGCAAGTGCTATATACACCTGGTCACACAAGTATGGATATTTCCGTAGTAAACCATGAACATAAGTGCTGCTATGTTGCCGACTTAGTCGTAAAAGTAAGAGGGCAACTTCAATCTCCTTACCCAGTAAATCATCCTAAGGACTATAAAGCGTCATTGAAGCGGCTGAATGATTTAAATGGATACACAATTATGATGGCCCATGTTCCAAGCCAGCAAATATCCAAAGACGAAATAACAGAGTTGGTCTCCAGAGCACCAAACAAACCTCAAAATGTCCAACAAACCATTTTTCATTTAGCAAGAAGGTTGGCTCGCTTCAAAAGCCAATCAGAAGCTTAAGCAGTTCCACCTACTGTCATTTCGTCAATTTTTAGGGTTGGCTGACCTACGCCAACCGGAACTGACTGACCGTCTTTCCCGCACACACCAACACCAGCATCTAGGGCTAAATCGTTGCCGATCATCGAGATTTTTTGCATGGCTTCAGGTCCATTACCAATCAGTGTAGCGCCTTTAATGGGTTGCGTTATTTTACCGTTTTCAATCAAGTATGCTTCTGAAGTCGAAAAAACAAATTTACCGGAGGTAATATCCACTTGCCCGCCACCAAAGTTAGGGGCAAATATGCCTTTTTTTACTGAGCCGATAATCTCTTCAGCGCTATGCTCTTTGCCCAACATATAGGTGTTTGTCATACGCGGCATGGGTAAATGCGCGTAGGATTCTCTGCGACCATTGCCGGTTACTGGCACACCCATTAAACCTGCGTTCATCTTGTCTTGCATGTAACCACAAAGAATTCCATCGTCAATCAACACATTATATTGAGTAGGCGTTCCTTCATCATCAACTGAAAGTGAGCCGCGGCGATCTGCAAGCGTACCGTCGTCAACTACAGTTACGCCTTTTGAAGCGACTTGTTCACCCATTCTGCCGCTAAAAGTAGAAGCACCTTTGCGATTAAAATCGCCCTCTAAACCATGACCGACCGCTTCATGCAAGAGTACACCAGGCCAGCCGCTGCCTAACACTACCGGCATCGCGCCAGCGGGCGCTGGAACCGCCTCTAAGTTCACTCTTGCCATATGCAATGCTTCATTGGCAAGCTGTTCATATCTTGGGATCCCACTTTCAGTTTGCGCGCTGAAAAATTCGTAGGTTCTTCGCCCACCGCAGCCTGAAGCTCCGCGCTCTCTTTTACCGTCTTTTTCTAACAGGACGCTGCAGTTTAGTCTTATCAAGGGACGAACATCCGTAGCAAAGGTACCATCTGTAGCTGCCACTAGTATCTCTTCATACACCCCTGTCAGACTTACCACAACCTGACTAACGCTCGGCTCTTGTCTACGGACATATTCATCCACTAAGCGTAATAACGCGATTTTTTCATCATCAGTCATTGCTAATAAGGGATTAGTTTCGGTATATAAGGCGGTACGTTGAGCTGCTGCTAGGGGCGCAACTCTCAGGCTTCCATTGGCCGGGGCGATGCTGCGCGCAGCATTACAAGCTTTTAGCAAGGCATCAGCATTTATCTCATCAGAATATGCAAAGCCAGTTTTTTCATGATTGATTGCCCTAACACCCACACCACGCTCTATATTATAACTACCATCTTTGATAATGCCGTCTTCTAATACCCAACTTTCATGCTGGCTCGATTGAAAATACATATCAGCAAAGGTATTTTGATGATGCAAAATTTTCTCTAAATAAGCAAAAACTTGAGCTTGGTCTAATCCAGATTGATGCAGTAAATGTTCGACAACGGAATTATTCAAATTTATATCTCTCTCGTTTATGTGACTGCATGGGCATGCGTTTTCGGATACTTAATTGGCGCGCAGAGTCAACCCTTGCAGAGGCCCACCCTTCTTCGTTTTCAATGACAGACAACAACTCTCCCCAGGGAGAGTAAATACATGAATGCCCGAAAGTCTCGCGACCATCTTGATGGGTGCCAACCTGATTGGCTGCTACTATGTAGCACTGCAGTTCAATACTGCGAGCCTTTAACAATGCGTGCCAATGAGCTTGACCGGTAGCTTTAGTAAATGCGCTGGGTATCACCACAATATTCATTGGCATCATAGCATCAAACATCGTTGCAAAACGAAGGTCGTAACAAATGGCTTGGCCTACCTTGCCCCAAGGGCTATCAAAAGTCGCAATATGCTCGCCGCGCTGCGTAAATTTTGATTCAAGGTAGGACTGCGTCTTATCCTGTACCTCTACATCAAACAAATGAATTTTGTTATATGCACTAATTAATTTACCTGCTGGAGAAAATACTAAGCTAGCCGCATAATAATGAGCCGAATCATTGCTTTTTATGGGCATTGTTCCGCCCACCAAGTACACATTATGCTTTTGCGCCATATTCGCTAAGCGAGCCTGAATAGGGCCTTGTCCCATATTTTCTGCATTTTCTAATATTGTTGCTCCACAGCAAGCAAATTGAATCGCACATTCTGGCAATACAGCCAATGCAGGTGAATTTGGCTTGGGTCTCGCATGGCCGAGCAGACTGTCTAACTTCTCTAGGTTTTCTGCTATCGAGGGACTGCCGTTGATTTGAATAGCAATAAGATCACTCACTATTGGACTCCAAAGGCAATAAGTCATCAACGGTTGGCGGCAAAAACTCTAGCGGTTCTTTTTCTTCAAACAAGTCTCGACGGGTGGGTAATTCAACCTCCGTGCTCTGCCTGCCAGTTTCGATAAGCACTGGATCATCTATTGTGCCGGAAACTGAGTAATTTACATTTGAAATAACTTTGGCAGAAGTTAGCACTTGGTCTATTGCTAGAGCGGCTAAAGCTGAAGGTGGGCTCACGGTAAAAAAGTACACCAAGACAGGTAAATTACCCGTTACGTTAGGCGTAAAGCTCACATTATAATTTAACTCTTTTGACACTAAGTCAGTGTAACCATAAATTTCAATATCTCCTGCAGCGCCGTCAATAGCGGTATCCCGAGTATCGGCTTTACCATCGGTAATTTGAATACTGCCTTTCATATCGTCATAAAAAAAGCCTTTTGCAAACACATCTCTGAAATCTAATGACAACTTTCGAACCAATGAGTTTAAACTCAACAAAGTAAATATACGCGAGCCTTTATCGCTGACCTCGGTTAAGTATCCGTCAGTGAGACTCCATTCGATTTGACCGTCAAGTTGCTCAAAACCAAAATCCATCGGCGAGTCTTTCCATGTGAGCGCAAAGTCTATGTTAGCCTCGGAGTCTTTAACGCCTGAATCAAGACCAAAATTACTCAATAGTCGGCCAAAGTCATCGCTTAATAAATCCCCCGCTATAAAGGTATAATGGTCGCTATGCCGCTGGTACCACTGTCCTAACGCATTAATAGTGCCATTTTCTGATTCTATAAGTAATCGGGTTATTTCTAGACCGTCATTATTCGGCTCAGCCTCCAGTGTCACCCTTCCCAAATCAATGTTCGCAATCTCACAAGCGGCGCAGTTAAATTTGATATTCGGCATCGTTTTAGGGTCAATTTCACGTTCTGCCTGAGTAGCAGCGACACTAAAATCAATGTCGTTGAGCTTGATATAGTCAGCATCAATGCGAACTCCTTTTGACACCCAGTCGCTGCTAATATCGGCAGTGCCTCGCATTTGATCAGCATCAATTTCTAACAGCCAATCACGATCTAGGCGTTTTGCCGTAACATTTACATCGGTAATGCGTGTGCCCGCAAGCAGCAGTTGGTCGGCCTGTGCAAATATTCGCTCCGGTGACGATAAAATAGAACGCTCCGACTGTTGCAGACCGCCGACCAAGGCAGCCACGCTTGCCACCCATTTCTCGGTATCGATAAAAGGTAGGTTAGCACTAATGCTAAAGCCTACGCCCATACCAACAAAATCAGTTTGTCCCAATGCTAAATGCGCGCGGCTAAATTGCCTTTCTTTATGCGGCAAAATGCCCTCAAACCTTACATCCCGATCAAGCTGAAGTGTAATTTCAGAAGCAATATTATTACCGCTTGCGTTAATAGATAGAGGCAAAGCTTGCTCACTTTGTTTTTGCAATGGCGCTGGTAATTGCGAAGACACTTTATCAAGGGTGCTTTGCAATTCTGCGGTGTAGGTATAGTCTTTGTCCTGCAACATTACATCTAGATCAAGTATCCAATCAGCCTCGCCCGCAAGGTAGCGGTCTAACTCAGGCGCATATCGCCCAATAAGGTTGTCGACTAGCCAACTGCCCTGAATACCAATATCTAACTGATAACTCAAGTTCTCTCTTTGGCCAAGCAAATCAATACTAACCGCCTGCTCAAGTAAGCTTGCCTCGAGCCCCGCAATGTTAAGTCTGTCATTGTCAAAATTAATAACCCCCTTAGCTCGTTGAAAGTCGATACCTAAGGCAGTAATACGTACGTCACTTTCGATAAGGGTTGCTGTACCTACTGCTCGCGTATTACTTGGGTCAGACAATGGTATGTATAAGTTTAAATTAGTGTTCACAGGGCCGGTAACGACAACATCTTGTGACAAAACTCTACCCAATGTTTCGCTAAGGCTACTTTGTTGCATTAATTGCGCCACCGCTTCCCCGTCACTTTTGCCATCGGCTAAGATTGTCAAGGTCGCGTTATTCGAGAGGCTAGGTATTTCAGCATGAAGATTGCTCAGCTCTACGCCAGCGAGTTGCCCAGTATCGGCGCGCATTAACAAACTTTGATTTTCAAATAACAGATCAATGTTAAGTCTATTCAAAGCCGGCCAGCGATCGGAGAAATCAAAGTCAGCATCTGCTATTTTAACCGATGCTTGAAACGTCCCAGATTGATCATCAAAGGGGAAATCAGAGGCTTTGCCATGCCATAAAACATGAGCGTCAGTGACCTCTCCCTCACCCACAAATGCATTGCTCAGGTAAGTTTTGGCATCGCTACTCATGTAATTATTGGGCAAAAGACTGGGAATTTTTGATAAGGGAAACTTTTGCACCTCAGTAAGAATCGACAATACTTGATTTGCACTACTATAACTTATGCTCGGATTTAATATTAATCCATCAATCTGAACATCTGACACTAGGCTTGAAACTGACCAAGCGTCATTGACGTTCATGAATTGCAAGCGCATATCGAGCTTGTCCATTCTCAAGTTTCGCTCAAACAGTGCGTTGCTTTGGAGTTCGGCATTTTCGCCATGCAGCCTGAATACCCCATTTTTACCAGACCAATAAATATCCAGACGAAGTTCATCAATACCAGGAGTGTTCTCGTGCGCTAGCCAAGCAAGCCTATTATTTTGAGAAACAATTCGCAGACCATCTGTATTAGCCTTTACATAAACTGATGCAAGTTCAATATTTGGCTGCATTGCCGCAATTTTTAATGAGGCCTCATCGTCCAGCAGAGCACTTAAGGGTAACAGGCTATCTAAATTGAGCGGCTCTTCATTATGTAACTCGAGTCCTTGCCCCTCTGAAAATCGTCCTTTCCAATTGCTAATAATCGAATTTTCGTTAGTGCTTATGGCTAAGTTATTGATGACAAAAGCCCAGCTCTGTGAAGCGCCATTTTGCACACTTGGCGTACCTGCAAATTCAGCACTAATCTCAGTTTCAATGCGTTTAGACGCAGTGGTAGTCCAATCAAACTGACTGGGCAAAAGCTGCGCTCTGATATCAGTAAACTTACCTTGAGCAATATCTGCCCATACCGCAAAATTACCTTTGCTAGTTACTAGGTCACTATCAAGCGCGGTAAACTCGTCAATCCAAGGAGAGATATCAAGGTCCCTGCCCTTCGCGTATAGCGTTCCATTGTAGCTATCAACGTTACCCTGCAGATCCAGGACAAAAGAGGCTGTATTTGACGCAAAACCTTCTAAGGTTAGCTCACCTAAACCTTGATGGCGATTACCCCTGTTTAGCCATGATAATTGGCGAATGCGAATCGTGTTTTGATTGTCATTGTTGAGCAGGGTCAATTCACTGCTGCTTACCGAAAAGTTGCTAAGTTGTTCTAAAAAGATAGTTTCTAATGCAGTTACAATTGGAAAATCAGTGGCACCACTCTCGATCCTTTGAACATCTAAGGTAATATGCAAATCCGATAGTGAAACATTGCGGGATTGCAATTTACCGCTGAATACAGACGACCAAAATTCCACGGCTAGATATACATCGCCAACTTTCAGTGAAATTGGAGACTGGTCTCCCTGCCGCAAATGCACATCATTAAATTGTAGACTTGGGCCTGTTGATTTCCAGTCAGCAGAGACTGATCCAATGGATAAGTCGATGCCATATTCAGTGAGCACATATCCTTCGATGACGTGTTTACGATCATCGAGCATCGGCAAAGAGTAGCGCAAGAAACTGATAAATAGTGCAACGATCACCAACAAGACCGCTACTGCGGTCCAAAGTTTTCGAATACCTAATGCAATTACATTACTTGCTTTGCTCACATCATTACCACGTCAAACTTATCTTGATGATAAAGATGTTCAGTATGCACTTTAATTTGTTTACCGACAAAGGCCTCTAGCTCCGCTAATATATGTGATTCTTCTCCAAGTAGAGCCTCGGCGACTGGCACCGACGCATAGACGACAAATTTGTCTGCGTTGTATGCTCTATTTACTCTCACTACTTCTCGGGTTATCTCAAAACAGATGGTTTCGATGGTTTTTATCGTGCCTCTGCCCTGACACGCAGGACACTCACCGCATAGCTGATGCTCTAGCGACTCTCGAGTGCGCTTTCGCGTCATTTCTATGAGCCCTAACTGCGTAAAACCATAAATACTCGACTTAGCTCTGTCTTTACTCATCGCTTGTTCTAATGAATGTAGGACTCGCCGCTGATGGTCTGGTTCCATCATATCGATAAAATCAATCAGTATCATCCCGCCTAAATTGCGCAAGCGCAACTGCCTGGCAATCGCTAAAGTCGCTTCATTGTTGGTGTTGAATATGGTTTCTTCTAAGTTTCGGTGGCCCACAAAGGCACCAGTATTGATATCAATGGTGGTCATTGCTTCGGTTTGGTCAATAATGATGTAGCCGCCAGATTTTAAATCAACTCGTCTACCAAGTGCTCTCTGCAACTCATTTTCTACATCATACAAGTCAAAAATTGGTTGCTCACCTTGATAATACTCGAGCTTATTACTAAGTTCTGGCACATATTCTTTGGTAAAAGCTTTCAACTCTTTATAGGTCAGATTAGAGTCTATTCTAATGCGTTCAATGCCGGTACTTACGAAATCCCGCAAGACCCGCCTGGCAACAGGTAAGTCTTCATATAGAATGTTGATTTTATTAGACGATTTTCGAGACACAATTTTCGTCCATAAACGCCTTAAAAACTCCGCATCTTGTCGCAATTCTTTACCGTTGACTCCTTCGGCAGCGGTTCTTAAAATAAACCCACCATGTTCGTCACATAAGTCAGCAACTAAAGATTTAAGGCGAACTCGCTCCGCATCATCTTCAATTTTTTGGGACACGCCTACGTGAGTGACACTGGGCATAAACACCAAATACCTAGACGGTAAAGTGATGTCAGTACTCAGTCGCGCGCCTTTGGTGCCCAATGGATCTTTAACCACCTGCACCATGATGTGCTGACCCTCACGAACAAGCTCTCTAATATCTTTACGCTCGAGCTGATTGGCATTGACCTCGTCTTTTAGCTCGTCGTTGACGGCAATATCAGAAGCGTGTAAAAAAGCCGCTTTCTCAAGTCCAATATCCACAAAAGCCGCCTGCATCCCAGGCAACACTCTAATCACTTTTGCATGATAAATATTGCCGACAATACCTTTTTTGGTATGGCGCTCAATATGTACTTCCTGCAGAATTCCATTTTCAATAAGCGCAACTCTTGACTCAGAGGGCGTGACATTTATCAAAAGCTCGGCACTTATATCCATTAGCGAAAGGTCTCCAACATTTGTTTTGTTTCGTAAAGGGGAAGGCCTACTATCGCGCTATAGCTACCGCTAATATGTGTAACAAACTGCTCTCCCAAACCTTGAATAGCGTAACCACCCGCTTTATCTTGGGGCTCTCCACTATGCCAATAAGCCAATGCCTCTGCCTCGGTAATGCGTGCAAAACTCACATCGCTTGTGACAATGCGACAAAGTTGTTGCCTGCTACTCATTATGGCTACCGCTGTGTGTACCTTGTGACTGCGATTTGAAAGTCTGCTCATCATGGTCATAAAATCATCCTGATCTTTTGGCTTGCCTAAAATCCATTCTTCACATGCGATTAAGGTGTCTGAGCCCAACACAACAGCATTCGGATGTTTATTAAAAACATATTGTGCTTTTTGCTGCGCTAAGCGCATTACAAGTGCTTCTGGACTTTCATTCACCAGCGGCGTCTCATCGATATCTGCCGCGAGCACATCAAACTCTGAGCAAATACGCTTAAACAATTCGCTGCGACGAGGTGAGGCTGAAGCTAAGATAATCGTTTGCATGGCAACTACGAGACGCCAAGCTTGCGCCGGAATTTACGCAACAACCAAAATAACCAAGGCCACAACAGCAAGGATGTGACGCTAGGCCATAAAAACTCAATTCTAAATTCAATACTGGTTAACCAAAACTGCAGCCAATAGATTAATAAGTGATAAACAAAAGACAGCGAGCCGATCGTCAATGCCAGTTGCAATATCGACTGGTTACGCATCCGTTGATAATTTGTGGCAACAATAAAAATTGGGATCGCTAGAGCGAAACTATGCACTCCTAATGCCGTACCGTACAATAAATCAAGAATAATCCCTGTAAGCCCAGCAATACCAACATTCACACGGTTTGGCAACGCCATTGTCCAATAACACAAAATAAGTAACAACCAATCTGGACGATATATATCAGCCTGCGCTGGCATCGGAATGATTTGAAGAATCAATCCAATTAGAATGCTAGTGAAGATAAACGTTCGATTACTTTTCATTGTGAAGGCTCAAGGGAGGTATTGACCTCTACAGCAGATACCGCTTGGGCTGGCGCAGTTGACTGCGGCCACAGCAACAGTAAGTATTTTATTCGATCTAATTTTGCTGAGGGTATGGCTTTGACTTGCGCAAAAGGTTGGCCTTCGTCTCTGACAATGGAGCTGATGGTGCCTATCGGGTAGCCCTGTGGAAATACATTGCCAAGCCCAGATGAAATCAACATATCTCCCTCTTGAATATCTGTACTATGAGGCACATGTTCAAGAGAAAGTTCGTTTAAATCGCCAATACCTGATACCACGACGGTAACGTTATTACGGCTGACACGAGCTGGAATTGCATGGGTGACGTCTGATATTAACAGCACGCGACTATTGGTGGTGCCAACCTCTATGATCTGGCCAATGATGCCGTTTTCATCGAGTACCGATTGGCCGGTAAATACACCGTCAATCGCGCCTTTGTTAATCAATATCTGATGACTATATGGATTGTTGTCGACAGCCATTAGTTCGGCAATCATCTTATGCATTTCTGACTGCACCGGTGCGTCTAGCAAGGTTCGCAACTTTTCATTTTCTTGTTGTAAGACAACAAACCGCTGAAGTTGCTCATTCATCAGAGTCATTTGCGTAATAAGCTTTTCGTTTTCTTCAATTAAATTTTGCCTAGACGTCAGGCTAGAGGCGCTCCAACTAAGCAGCACACCGGGCATATTCGCAATATATTGTAAGGGGCTAACTAATGATGTTAGGTACGCTCGAAAAGTGGCCACACTTTCAACTTTTGTATCAGCAAACATGGCCAATATAGAAAAGCCCAACACAAATCCTAAGCGTGTAAAAAGTGATGGGCCTCTCGGGAAAACTTCATTCATGGTAAGGGAACAACTCCATGCTATCCCTTACTCATAGCTAAATAGATCGCCACCATGCAGATCGATCATATCAAAGGCTTTACCGCCTCCGCGAGCTACACAAGTAAGCGGATCATCTGCGATGACTACAGGTATACCTGTCTCTTCCATTAGCAAACGGTCCAAATCTTTGAGTAAAGCACCACCGCCTGTCAGCACCATTCCTCGTTCAGAAATATCAGAGGCTAGCTCAGGAGGCGATTGCTCTAATGCCACCATCACCGCACTTACAATACCCGAAAGCGGCTCTTGTAAGGCTTCTAAGATCTCGTTACTGTTTAACAAGAAACCTCTTGGAACACCCTCTGCTAAATTACGACCACGTACTTCAATTTCTCGTACTTCTTCACCCGGATAGGCAGCGCCAATCTCGTGCTTGATGCGCTCCGCAGTAGCTTCGCCAATCAATGACCCGAAGTTACGACGAATGTAATTAATAATAGCTTCGTCAAACTTATCGCCGCCAATTCTCACCGATGAAGAATAAACCACGCCGTTTAATGAAATAATGGCAACTTCTGTAGTACCGCCGCCTATATCTACCACCATCGAACCAGTCGCTTCCGATACCGGCAAACCAGACCCGATAGCAGCTGCCATTGGCTCATCAATTAAGTAAACTTCACGAGCTCCTGCACCAATTGCTGACTCTCGTATTGCTCTACGTTCTACTTGCGTTGAACCACAGGGCACGCAAACCAACACCCGAGGGCTCGGCCGTAAAAAGTTATTGTCGTGCACTTGTTTAATAAAGTGCTGGAGCATTTTTTCGGTTACGTAAAAATCGGCAATCACGCCGTCTTTCATTGGCCGAATTGCTTTGATGTTACCTGGCGTGCGGCCAAGCATACGTTTTGCCTCATGCCCCACTGCTGCAACACTTTTCGGACCGCCTGCACGCTCCTGACGGATCGCTACAACTGAGGGTTCATTTAATACAATGCCTTTATCTTTGACATAAATCAGCGTGTTTGCTGTGCCGAGGTCAATGGAAAGGTCGTTTGAAAACATACCTCGAAGCTTTTTGAACATGGAATGCCTATAATATTAGTGTGTGTTGAGTGCTTTTACCGACTGCTTTTTCAGGCATTGCACTGAGGGCTGACATAATCCTGTAACTTTACCAATGCCGCAGGCTTTGAGCAAGCATAGGGTTCGGTTTTTATCGCTAAAACGCCTTTCGACAATGGATTGCTTGCCCTTTTAGCGATAAAGTTCACAGGCAATCGTTGAGGATGGATTATTGCTAGTGTGAATATCAACAATGACGTCGCATTCGAATTACATATATTCGACGCAATTAGCCACTACAAAGATCCGAAACTAAGAAAGATGCAGTGGACTCCTGAACTACCAAACAGTATGACTGTTAAACATCCTAAATCGTTCAGATTGGATGACAAAACATTTACTTATACGGAATATCGATAGCGAATTCACTCGGCGCCCTAGACGTATTTCATATCGCCGACGCCCAAACGAATATGCAGCTCGCTTAGGGCAACTGCTCCTGCATGGCATCGACGTAAAGCGTGCGGCTCACAATACCGTCCCCAGTATCGCAAAAACCCGTGCTTGAATACTGATAATAGCGGTAGTCTGTGCTATTGAAGTTTATATCGCTGGATGAACAAGTCGCACTATATGTGCAGTTTCGAAAGCCTTCAATGGTTGCAAAACTAAGGCTGCTGTTTTCAGTTACTGAACATGCAATAGCTGCGCTGCCCGCCGGAAAGCTTGCGCGTATGAGCGACTCAATGCCCGCGTGCGCTGCCTGTTGTGCTCTAAGTCCGTAGACTTCATGCACCACACTTTTGCTTGATCCAGAAATAATGGTAATCATCGTGCCCGCTAGCAAAGTGAGTACAATTAGTACAAACAGCGCCATAACCAGCATGCTTCCACTTTGTTGGTATCCAAGTTTTCGTAGCTTAAGGGACATTTGGGATATGAACCTCTTTTAGAAAACTGATTTGCTCATCATCTCTTGTAAACAAGAATTTTGCCTGAGTGAAGGCATTTCGTCGCAAGGTGCTGTCAAATAAACGAAAAGGGTCTTGAGCGCCACTTGATGCTGTCGGATTGGCTGACAAGATATTGGTAATATTTTCAGCCATTAACACACCGCCACTGGTAAACAGTGGCTGTACCGCTGAGATGTTGCTTTGGTGCCGATATACTGCTGACCCGCGCACACAAAAACTCACCGCAGTATCTGCAATATAAATTCGCCTTGCCGGTGAATCAGTGAAAAAACCGCCTGCTAAGGTCAACTGCACCACAGCGTCGCTGTCAGTGTTAGTGGTACAATCGTTATCATCGTCACTGCAGCTAAGAATCGACCGCGTCCTAATGTCATTAGGCTCAGTCGGGTCAATAACGCCATACACATGGTCTGCTCGCAAAGGAAATACGATCGCCATATCATCGCTGTCGGGCACGTATGATTGCCCTTGCAGAGTATTGTTCAGCTCGATCACATCGGCCACTGCTGGACTTTCTCCAATCAAAGGAATATCTAGGTAAAAGGTATTCCAATTCAGTGGTACAAATTGCAAACAATGCACCGCTGCATTACCGCTGATACGCACCGAGTTAGGTACAGCATCATTTAACTCACGACTAAACCGCTCAACAAAAAAGCTTCCGTCTCGCAGCAAAGCCTCTCGTGATGTCATATCTAAATAGGCACTTGTTGCGCTTCGTACAAATCCAGAAATGCCGATGCCGACCACCCCTAAAATCACAATAACCAAAACTAATTCAACGAGTGTGAAGCCCCGCTGGATGTTTCGATTAACATAATCATAAGCGCGCATTAGTAATTATCTCTAAACATTGAAAATGCCATATTTTCGCCAGCAGGTGTCTGAATGACTATTTTCACGAGCTTTCGCGGGCCAACTAAGGTCCCGGAGTCTAGATTGTTGTCTTGATCGAGGTCGTCATCATTTATGCCATCAGCGTTACTGTCGTACATCACGCTAATCTGTGCACTGAAGCCCGCATAAACATCGACTCCTGCAAAGGTCGTAGCGCTACTTAAGGAACTAGCGATATCAGAGCCCTGCAGTAGCAAGCCATGATAATCATCCACATCATCGAAAGAACTCCTGCTCTCTCCACTATCAGGACCTAAGGCCGCACTCACCGTGCATGAGAGAGTAGTTCCGCACGCTCTGCTCGCGCCACCTACACCGGTATTTTCATCAAAGGCTTTGGCGCGTATTTCGCTGGTAAGAGATTGCGCTAAAGTCACCGCTCGCACCTGCCAAATCGGATCGATACCTTTACGCACCTGAGGCAAAAACACATTCGCTAGCGATACCATTGCAACCGCAAACACCAGCATACCAATCACCAATTCAATCAGCGTAAAGCCCTTATGCTGAACTAAGCTAGCACGCATGCACGTAGCCCTCGGAACTGACGCATAATTTTGCGCTATCACCACCGCTAAAGGTAAACTCGCAGCCACCGGCGCAACTGCCCGCACTGGTAAACGGCTGGCCAAGTGAATTAAAGGTGATCTGTGTAATGTTAAGCCCTGAATCTAGCGCCTCAAGATTAATGCCCTGTGCACTTAATTCGTTTGCGTCTGTTCGCAGGTAGCGCGGCACGCTGTAGTCAATAATCGTTGCACACGACTGCGTTTCATTACCTGCTTGAAAATTCTGAGTAGGTGGACCAAAGGCACTTGCATTGCCACTAACAAAGTTAATTTTATAACAGTAGTTGGGCCGAGTGTCATACATGGACTGAATTTGGATGGTTCGCATAGCAGTTTGTAGTCGCTGTTGAAGCGCATATTCTGCAAAGGTGTCGGTAGAAGAAAAGCGAGGGGCAGCCACAATTGCAACGGTGCCAAGCACAATAATCACCGTAATCAGCTCAACGAGGGAAAACCCTCGTTGTTGCTGTCGGAATGTGCGGTGTTGCGTCGATGCAAACTGCATATCTCACTTATTTTTGCTGGTATTAGTACGATTAACAGCCAGTACTAACGGTCGCAACCGTAGGTACACCGCCAACTGCTGGGGCATTGGTATAGCTCACATAGCAGTTATTTGTCGAAGCATCTTCACCCTCAAAGGTAATCCTAAATTCTGTTGCGGTTGCAGATGCTTTGTACAACGTAAGTTGGTTTGTATCCAAATCAACAAAGGTACCGATACCTGGCGTTGACGTAGAGCCGGAAACCGTTGTTCCGATTGCCGTGTAAGCAATGGCATCGGGATAACCGAAGTTCGTTTGTACTGCAGTGCCTGCAATCGTCACTTCTGAGCCTGTATCTGCCGCTGCTAACTTTTGGACGCCGCCAATAGCCGCCTTAGCAAACACTAATTGAGCAGACCCTTGCAATGCCCCTTTGACGCCGTTAAGCGTTTCGGTGCGTGCTTCAGACTGAATGTCTATAAATCTTGGTGCCGCAGTAACGGCCAAGATACCTAAAATTACGATGACAATGATTAATTCTATCAACGTAAAACCGCGTTGTTGTTTGTTCATGACTCTTCCTCTATTTAATATAAATGTGTGCACCTTATGCACTAGTTATTGCTAAATACTTGTATTTGGCCAATACGCGGGTCATAAACAAACCCATTGCCTATCGTTGTTGTTAACGGCTGCGCTTGACGATTCTTTACTGTTTGCATCAAATAATAATGACAAACATCGTTGTTTCCAAAACCTGCTCCTGCATTTACATTAGTGAAGTACATAAACTCTTCTGCCACATTCGGATCCCACTGCGAGGTTATCCTTGGAGCACTTTGCATAATGAGTGTAAAGACGCTCTCGCAGTCTGCTCTGCTAAGCGCATTGTCTTCCGTACTGCTATCATTATTCATCTGCCCGGTGGGATATCCTGTGTCGCCATCCACACCAATTGGAATACTCTCCAAAGTAACAAAGGTCTGGTTAGCCGCTTGATTAAATCTGGGTCGGCCATCAATTTCCCACTGCGCTCTGACCAAGCCAACACCGGTTGCAAATCCTCCGGCAACGCCTTCAACTGTGGCATCTTCAGCATCTTCGGTCACGTTTAAAAACCGCGGAATAGCGGTCGCTGCTAATAAACCTAAAATCACCACGACTATTACTAGTTCGATCAAGGTAAATCCGCTTTGTTTACTAAATTGTCTTGTTAACATGGTAGTTACGCCTATATAAATTTAACTCTAGTCTCTATAAAACTTCATTCACTGCGCAGCTGTGCATCCTTTAAATCATAAGCAAAGCTTTGGTTTGCCATGGTATAACTGCATGCCCTTTGGTTTGCCTGGGCACTATCACCGGTTTTTTGAGGGTCTTGGCTGCCTTCAACTCTCACATTCACAAACTGATCTAGCGACACATCCTGCACAAACCAGTTTAAAAATTTTCTACAATTATCGTCGCTCAAAGCAAAATCAGGTTTACCGTCTTCACGCAGTTTTATTATCACCGCTTGCACCGCATTTTCTGGGCGATACAGTATCTCGCTCGGTCTTCCTTCGTTTTGCCACTGCCAATAAATTTGCTCCAGTCCGAGGCTTATTTTTTGCTGCAAACCTTTGGCACTGGCCTGTTCCCACTTAGCATCACTACTAAAAATATGTGAAATGCTTAGCGCCATTAACATCACTACAACAAAAGCAGTCATCCCAAAATGCCAAAGTTTGCGGGAGTACATTTACCCAACAACTCCCATCATGTCCCACATCGGGGTAAATATGCCTAGCGCTAACACCAACACCATCACGGCCACAATGGATATTAAAATTGGCTCGATTTTGGAGGTTAAACTTTTGATGTCATATTCGACTTCACGCTCATAAAATTCTGCGACTTCTGTTAATAAATCGTCAACTTGCCCGGTCTCTTCGCCCACGTGAATCATCTGTAAAACGAGAGACGTAAACAATCCACTGGCGCTCGCCACACGACTTAAACTTTCGCCCTTTTCGATACGTCTGCGCATCGTTATAATCGCATCGCTCATATAAGCATTGCTGACAGCCTCAGCCACTAAAGAAAGCGCGGAGGTTAATGGCACCCCAGCTTTTAGCATCATTGCAAAGCTTCGCGAAAAACGAGCGAGTAGTGAACGCTCTACGATGTCCCCGACGATTGGCATCTTTATCTTCCAATAATCCCACTTCAACTGACCTTGTTGTGTATCTTTAAATTGCTTAATTATGAATCCCGATACCAAAATGATGCCAATCAGCACATACCACTGGTTCATGAAAAAATCAGACATTCCCAACAGCATGCGTGTCATTAAAGGCAGCTCAGTATCAAATTTCTCAAACATGCCAGCAAACACTGGGATCACAAATATATTCATTACCACTAGGGCCGCGACTAATGCAAAAATGACAAAGGTGGGATAACGCGTGGCGGCTTTTATTTGCTTGCGCGTTTCTTGTTCTCGCTCCAAATAATGTGAGAGTTGCAAAAATGCCGTGTCTAGCTGACCGGTGTTCTCGCCCACGTGCACAATACTGACAAACAGCTGTGAAAAAACCTTAGGATACTGCGCCATCGCGGAGGATAAGTTTCGGCCTTTTTCGAGCTGGTCAATAACGTCGTTTAATGCAAGCTTCAAGCGCACAGAGCGTGTGTTAGACAAACCAGAAACCGCTCTGATAATTGGGATCCCCGCTTTGGTGAGTGAATACATTTGCCGGCAAAAAATGATCAAGTCATCAATTGCCACCTGGGGTGTAAGAAAATTGACTCCGGCTTGGCCAGCATTAGCGGCGCTTTGTTTACTTTTTGACTGTTTAAGCGGTGTAATTTTTATCGGCGTTATGCTGCGCGCAAGCAGCGCTTTTGCTGCCGACTGCTGGTCGCTTGAATCTAGCGTGCCATTGGTGACCTCGCCCTGCAGTGTTCTGCCTGTATATTGGAAACTCGCCACTAATCGATGTCCTCAAGACTCAGACCTGCGGGTTTGAGTGGTTGAACCTCGCTCTGAGAAAGCGGCGCGCCCTCAGTGGATTCATTGTCAACAACCGGTGCTTTCTGGTCGCTTACTAATTCCACCAATTTTAGGACTTCGTCTAAACTCGTCAGTCCTGCTTTCGCATAATCTAAAGCTGCCATCGCCAGAGGCTTGTAGCCCTCGCTGATTTGTGCCTGCTTGCTAAATTCTAAGGTATCTGCACTTTTCAGTGCGTTCATCATCGGCTCGTTCATCTCGAGTAACTCAAATACCCCTACTCGTCCTTTATAGCCGGTGTAATTGCAGGCCTGACAGCCACCAGCATGTCTAAAGTCCGCATGGCTAAGATCTTCGTCTATTTGCGAGAGCCAAACCGCATGCTCGCTGCTAGGCGGTGCACTTTGCGCGCAGCGTTCGCATAATTTTCGCACTAATCGCTGAGCAGCGATGCCTTTTAATGAGCTTGCCACTAAATAGCCGGGTGCTCCCATATCAATTAAGCGAATTGCGCTACTGATAGCATCGTTGGTATGCAGTGTCGACAACACTAAGTGACCAGTTAACGCACCCCTCAGACCAATCTCTACGGTCTCTTTATCGCGCATTTCGCCGACCATTAATATATCTGGGTCTTGACGCAAGGTGGTTCTCAACACGCTTGCAAAAGTAAGGTTAATTTTAGGATTAACCTGCACCTGATTGATTCGCGGCAAACGATATTCCACAGGGTCTTCAACTGTAATGATTTTGCTTTCAGGCTGATTCAGTTCGTTTAACGAACCATAGAGGGTGGTAGTTTTACCTGAGCCAGTTGGCCCAGTCACCAATATCATGCCATGAGGACGACTCAATAAACGTCTAAAGCGTACGATAATGTCGGCGGGCATGCCGGTTTGTTCAAGGGATAGTATTCCTTCGGACTGGTCTAATAGCCTAAGCACAACTGATTCACCATACTGAATCGGCATAGTAGAAACACGAACGTCAATGTTTTTGTTTTTGACCTGAACCTGCGTCCGGCCATCTTGCGGCAAGCGTTTTTCAGAAATGTCTAAGCCTGACATTAACTTCAAACGCAGCACTAAGGCCGCCGCAATATTGTTTTGTGGAATAATATTTTCCTGCAACACACCGTCTACGCGCTGGCGAATGCGAAGCTGATTTTCACCGGGTTCAATATGAATGTCCGACGCTTTTGCCAGCACCGCGTCTTCAAAAATCGATTGCAATAGTTTCGCTACGAGGTTGTCTTGTTCATCATCTAAGCTCCCGCCTAACTGAAACTCAACGTCATCGGTGTATTCGTCAGCAAGTTCGGTAGCAAATGTCGCAATCTCTTCGGTTTTGCGATAAAAGGTTTCATAAGAAGCAAACAGCTGAGACTCGCTAATAACCGCAACATCCAGAGGTTTTGGTAGTTTTGCTGAGAGTTCATCAACCGCATTAATATCAGCCGGATCGATCATCGCTACCAACAAACGCTCGCCTGTATCGTCAATTACAAGGGCTCGATATCTGCGCGCTTGAATTTCTGGTAGTAGTCGTACAGCATTTTGATTCACTCGATATTCGTTAATATCAATAGCCGGCACATTCAAATGCTTGGAAAGTAATTGCAACAGCTGCTGCTCGGTGACCAAGCTCATCGCAATTAATGATGCGCCTAATTTACGACCACTCTGGCGCTGCTCAGTCAGGGCGCTTTGCAGTTGCTCTTCGTTTATCAGTCCTTCTTGAACTAATAAATCTCCTAATCGGACTTTTGCTCTTTGCACCATTAACTTTGCCTCGCTAATGCGGCGATACGCTGGTCAACAAAGGTGTCTACCTGTGTTGGCAACTGCTTTAAATCTTTCGCCTGTCGATACGATTCTAATGCCGGCTGAACCAGTTTTAGCTTATCTTGACTGACACCTAAACCGAGCCACCATTTGGCATTTCTTGGTTCTCTGGCAACCAGCAGTTTGTAATCTTCATATGCGTTTTCGTACTGACTTAAGCGCTCTGCTAAAGCAGCCCTAAAGCTGATAAGCTCTACGTCTGCCAAATTTGGAAAAGGGTGTTCAGCAAGCGCATTGTGGGCGTCTTGATAGTTTCCGGTTTTAAACGCGACTCTTGCTAACATGACCCGCATGGCATTGTCAGCAGGCGTTAGCACCAATCCATCTTTTAATATCTGATAAGCGCGTTCTACGCCGTGATGAGAAAACAGCAGTGAAGCCAGTTGCTTGCGCGCCCGAATGTCTTCTGGATACTCAAAAATCAAGGTTTCTAGAGCACTTAGCGCCCCTTTAATATCGTCATCATTTAGCGCAATTCGTGCCTGTTCACGTAAAGATGAAATTCCTACTTTAGCGCCATTGCTCGGTGCAACGCTAAACTCTGCCACAGGCGCTTCGGTTTGTTCTACTTTCGCCTTTTGCACAACAATCTCAGCTCGCTCAAGCGGTGTTTTTCGCTCAGACGCCTTTGCTGAATCTGGGCTATCAACCGCTTCAATAAGTGCTGGTGACGGCTCAATTGCAGCTACCATTTCGGTGTTCTCAGCACGAATATTCGTCACTTCGAGAGGCGCTTCAGACTCATCTGCTTGAACCGCGATCTCCTGTTCATTAACTTCTGATTCAGCTTCAGTGCTCGCTACAAGCAAAGGCTTCTGTGAATGAAAAGCCGCCGGGGGTAACTGCTGAGAATACATGCTTAGTTGTGATTCGCTTTGCCAATTTACTTGACTCAATATTATTGCCAAAGCAATCACCGCAACTGATACTCCTAGCATCCACGGCTTAAATAAAGCAGGCTCGTTTGGCACATAATCGGCGGTGAGTCCCGAGCGTTTTTTTCGGGTTTCTAAATCTTGCAGCATTTTATTGACCACACTCATTGCACAGCCTCCATTTGGGCAGTAACCGTTTGGTGCTCAGCGTGCTCAGTGTTCGATGGGATATTTATCTGTGTAAGTGCTAATGCAATTAATGCCGCCGCACTGCCAGGGATCAGCCAATTTATCCATCTAGGCTTAGGGATCGCAAAAGCCGCTTCGGTATCTTTTGCGGCGTATTGAATATGTTTTTCAGTGACCGTATTTGTGCCTTCGCCAAAGGCCAACATCAGGGCCTTATGAGATAAAATATTGACCACTCGAGGCGTGCCTCTGCTGGCTATCTTCAATGCCCGGCATACTGGTCGACTGAATACTTCTTTACCGCTATGCCCAGCTACACGCAGCCGGTGGCGAACATACTGATAAATTTGGTCGGTATCCATTTGCTGAAGGTTATAAGAAAACGTGATTCGCTGGCGCAGTTGTCGTAGTTCTGGTTGTGCGATTTTTTGGTTTAGCTCAGGTTGCCCAAACAATACAACCTGCATAAGTTTTTGTGACTCAGTTTCGAGATTCGTCATTAAACGCAAGGCTTCAATGCTCTCATCAGGAAGCGCTTGTGCCTCGTCGATTATCAACACTGCCGAACGATTACTTTTACGAATTTCAATCAGGCGCTTTTGGATCCGCTGACTAAACTCTTGTTGATCTCCACCATCGCTTAGCTCTACGTTTAGCTCTGAGGCAACGGCTTTACGCAATTCGATAGGCGACAAATAAGGATTGGGAATATAAGCACTGACAAAGTTTTTATCTAATTCGTTTAATAGCTTTCTACAAATTAGGGTTTTGCCAGTGCCAACTTCGCCGGTCACTTTAATAAAACCCTCGCCTGAATCAAGCGCCGTGGTTAGCACCTCAATGGCCTCTTTGTGGCTAGGCAAACCAAAAAAATACTGTGTATTTGGTGTTAGCGTAAAAGGTAGCTCACGGATCCCGAAATGATAAAGATACATCCTATTACTCCACGTATAGCCAGTCGGCCATGGTTGAGCGGCTTTGTTCAAGCTGTTGTTTCCAAGTGTCTTTGTCGACAACCGTAGGCTTGAGCAAAATGATGAGTTCTTTTTTGACGATGCGCTCGCGCTTGTTCTTAAACAGATTGCCTAAACCTGGAATGTCACCTAATAGTGGAGTCTTGCTTTCAACAAGCGTTTTCACGCTCTGCATCAGGCCGCCAATTACCACAACTTCCCCAGATTTTGCGCGGATGATCGTGTCTGACTCGCGAATGGTGCTTTGCGCCAAAGGCAAAATAATCTGCTCTTCGTTAAGCGTAACAATCTTTTCTTGCTCTTCAGTTTCAATAACTGAGGGGTGAATATGCAGTAAAATATTGCCGTGCTCGTCAATCTGCGGCATAACATCTAGCGCTATCCCTGAGAAAAATGGTGTCAACTCAATATCAGGTACAACCGAGGTTGCGGCAGCAGTGATAGTATTTTGACTTGAAATATCGGTAACAAAGTACTCGTCTTCACCCACTTTAATCACCGCTTTTTGGTTATTAATAGCGGTAACCCGTGGGCTTGATAGCACCTGAACGTTTCCTTGAGTGGCCAATAACTCAACAACGCCACCAAAATCTCGATTTAGAAACGCCAAACTAGTCACGCCACCTAACGTTGCGCTAATCGAATTACCCAAAGCGGCTGCAGAATTAGAAAAGGTGATATCTGTGCTGCCAACATTACTTAAAATCTGGTTCCAGTTAATGCCCTGCTGATATTCATCAGACAGTTCGACTTCTAAAATCCGCGCTTCGATAACCACTTGGCGGGTTAAATTGCGCTCAGTGTCAGACAAAAATGAACGAATGGTTTTTAGCTCATCAGGATAAGCTTTTACGCTCACCAAACCCGCTTGCGGTGAGACCACAATGTTGCGTCCGTCTGAAGTATCGCCGCCAATCATCGACAGCAGGCCTTCTTCGAGCGACTCCCAAAAGTTCGTTTCGCTACGCGTGTTTATGCTTGTGCCATTGCCAGCGCCAGCTAAGCCGCCACCTAAATTGCCGCCGCCGCCACCGACACCGCCACCAGCAAAGTTGTTTTGTTGTTGTCCGCCAACACCGCCTTGTTGATTACCGCCAGCACCACCGCCTTGCGACACACCGCCTGAAATAATACTGACTTGAGTATTACCGTCGCGCTGCATCATCAAATAGTTTACGGAGAATGTTTCAGTACGCATGCCTTTTGGCATTACCCGATAAATAGTGCCTTTCTTTTCAATATGGTAGCCATAGAGGTCTGACACCAATGAAAATATCTTATCTAATGACACTTGTTTCAAATCCAAAGAAATACTGCCTGAAATCTCTGGGTGAACGGCTACCGAATACGGTGTATCCCTGACTAAACCAGAGAAAAAGCTTGCGGCGTCTACCGCTCTAGCATTGATATCATACTTTTCTTCGGCTATTAAACTGGTGCCCGCGGTACTTTGTAAAGGGTCCATTAATGCTTGCGATACCGATTCAGGCAAGGTCGTCAAATCATCGTTTTTAGGCTCCGGTGCATTGACAAAATCTGCCATGGCCACTTCGTTCGCTAAGTGTTGCTCGATATGGCTAGTTTCAGTATTTGAACACCCAAATAGAAGCCCGCTGCAAATCGCAGCGCCAATAGTGAGTTGAAATTTACGTTTATTCATTTTACTACCTGCTTGCTCATGCCTGAGCCCTTTTGTACTTGAAGAACAATATCTTCTGAACCAAACCTTGCGTCGGTAAGCGTCACATTAGATGCGTCGATAGTTGAGATTTTCATCCCCATGATCTCGTCCCCTTGCTTCAAGATTTCGCCATTCACTACAGCGTATCGTTGAGCATTGCGCGTAAATATCGCGCTTAAATTGAAACCTGCGTTAAACTCTTGGAGCGGTGCCAATTGCTGAGCAATGACACTTGGCGGGCGAGTAGGGTCTTGCTGCAAGGCATGAACACTTGTATGAAGACCCCAAAAAATAGTAATAATAAATAATCTAGTTAACACCGATGAATGCCTCGCTTGTACTTAAGGTAAACACTTCCAATTTGGTGGTTGCCAAAGGATGGGAATGCACGTCATAGTTTAAAAACTTCCAATACAGTTGCCATTGCAGTTGCTCAGCATCTGCAAAAAAATCACGCGTAGCAAAATAATCGCCTTGGAAGGTTATTTGAATGCCTTGACGAAATAGCTGTATGTCGCCAGATTGATTATCGTCTGTAAAAATAGGGGTCGGTGGAATGGATTCCATACTCAATAACTCAAGCCCTTGAGCCTGCTCAAATAGGTTTTCCAGAAGAATAGGCATCGCTTTTGGTGATACCAAATGACCCAATTCACTGTCAAACGACGCCTGTATCTGCGCTAGTTGTTTTTGTAGCGCTGCTATTTGACTTTTTACAATGGCGTCAGGATCGCGACCTAGTTCAGTGACTAGCTCCGTGCTTGTGGTTTGCAAATTACTTAGCTGTGTTTTTTGCGTGGCTGCCTTGGCTTTTACATTGTCGATTTCCAGATAAGTGGGTTCGATAAGCAGCAAAGACATCACAAAAATAATCAAGCTAGGGACGGCGACAAAGATGAGCCGTTTCTCTCGCATCGCCAGCGCATCAAATTTATTTAATATTTGAGTTAAGGCCGATACCTTTTGGATTTGATTAGTTTGAGGCATTACCACCTCCTTGCGCGACTAATAGTTCTGACGGTTTTTTGCTGCTGTTTAAATGAAACACCAATTCGCCATCTGCCCGCTCAACTCTTGCGTCACTAAATTCTTGTCCACTAAAAAATGTAGTACTGCTTAAATCACTGATCCATTTTGTTAACGCAGAGGGCTTAGCAATACTGCCGACAATGTTTAAATCTGACTCGTCTAGCGTAAAATTGGTGATCCATACATAGTCTGAATTTGCGCTGGCAAGTGCGTCAAACAACCCAGAGAATGACTTTTGCTTGAGCTCTCCCATGTCTTTGACACGCAAAAGCAAGGTATCCTGCGAAGATATTTGAAGCTGCAGATTGTTGAGCTGGGCGCTGAGCATAGGATTATTTAATCTTGCTTGTAAGGCGTCAGTAAGCTCATTAATATTTTGTTGTTCTTGTTTAACCCGCTGAGCGAGTGCGTCGGCATCAAGCTGGATATTTTGCTTCCACGATAGTAAGCCACCGTATACAACTCCAGTCAGAAGGACACTTATACCTACCAACATTAATAGGTGGCTGCCCGTTATCCATTCAAAAGTCGGACGAAATTCACGATGATAAAGATTAATCCTGGCTTTCATTAATCGCCTCCTCTTCTGGCGCCGACTCAGACACCTTTGTAAAGGCTCCACCAAGGCAGCTAAAGCTTGCCATTTTGAAGTTTAATTGCTTAGCACATATTAAATTAGGCTGCATCAAGTCACAGGGCACTCCCATCGTCTCTGCTATCACATTGCAGATGTAGGCCATATGCGGAGTATCGAGCTTGACTAAAATACGCTTCACCGATGCTTGTCTTAATTGGCTCTCAAAAAAGTCCATGGAGCGCTGAATTTGCACTGTCAATGAATCGGTAATGCCCATATCTAATTCGGCTTCGGTAAAGCTACCAATGCTTTCAAAGCCTTTTAAACGCCGACTAAAATACAGCTCTTTGTTTTTAACGATGCTTAACACAACGTCTTCGCCGTGCTCTTGCACAAGGGTAATGACGGCGTCGTTTGAAGCTTCTAATAATTCAATGGTTGCGAGTTCTTCAACCGTAATACTTTCTAGCACCAGGTCAGCTTCATAAATTGTGCGGGTAAGTTTTTCCACTTCCTTCCGAGGAATTGCCACCACCATGGCCTTATTTTGCCCCGAGACTTGCACTGGCATATCCGCATAGTCGTAAACTAATTCTGTACTACTGCCTACAGCCTCTTGCAGCGGCCACTTTAGCGCTTCTTTTAGCTCGTCGTCCGCGACATCGGGCTTCTCAATTTGATGAACTTTGTACCAGTGCGAGGTCAAGGTGAAATAGCATGATGTACCTTGTAATTTGTGGGCTTTGACATAGTCAATAAGGCCTTGAGCCCAAGACTGATGAGTAAAGCTAGCGTCTAGCGCCCATTCAATACTGCTTTCGGTTTTCTTCAAAGCGCACAGCAATACCTGCTCTGCTGTAAAGGCGATGCCAACGGAATAATATTCAGAAGGTTTTCTAAGCTTTTGTTTTAAATACTGTTTCCAACTAATGCGCATAGTTCTCAGTTCTTTTAGTAGTGCCTTGAAGACTAGCGAGGAGATCAACTCTCGTGTCAAAAAAGCGTCAAATCGGTAGAAGCTAGCTTGCTGGTAGCAAAAAATACGCCAAAACCAAAAATGAAAAGTTACTTGTCAATCTGGGTATCGGCAGATGATGGGAGTGACTTTAGAAAAGTTGAAGTTCAAAGCCCTTGGTGAATAAACATGAAAATGCGAAACCCACTGTCGTTAGGTAAACATCTTATTTCGTTGAACATTGTTTGATTAAATACAGGCCCACAGGGGTAGGTTGAGAGAGTTAGCCGTTTTTTGTGTACATCATAAATGGGATGCAAGATGGTGACATAAAAAAGCCCTCTGGGTGAGGGCTTACTTATTGGACATTAGCATGCTGGACTGTTGTATCTCAGCACTATATAAAAAAGGCTCTATCAGAAATCAAAACGGAATATCATCATCGAAATCAAAGTCAGGCTCCGCCATTTTAGGTGGCTGCTGATTATTCTGTGGAGCACTGTTGTGCTGGGGACCGCCTTGGCCTCCTTGATTTGCTTGGCCACCCTGATTCGGCGGCATTTTTTGATAGCCTTGATTCGGGTTATTTTGCTGCGGCTTATTATAAGTGCCGCCCTGCCCACCTTGACCACCCTCTGAGCGCCCGCCTAGCATTTGTAGCTGGTCTGCAATGATTTCAGTGGTGTATTTATCGTTACCCTGCTGATCTTGCCATTTTCTGGTTTGCAGCTTACCTTCGATATATATCTGCGAGCCTTTTTTCAAATACTCGCCAGCAATTTCAGCTAATCGGCGATACATAGTCACCCGATGCCACTCTGTACGCTCTTGCTGTTGGCCTTGCTGATCTTTCCAGCTTTCACTGGTAGCTAGACTTAAATTCGCCACCGCGTTGCCGTTAGGCATATAGCGTACTTCAGGATCATTGCCTAGGTTACCCACGATAATGACTTTGTTTACACCTCTTGAGGCCATCGTTATTCCTTATTTTATATTGACTGCAGCAGGGCTTTTGCTTGCGATAAATTAAACTGTTTGGCATCTACTTTTAGGTAGAACGACATTTCGTCAAGGTCGGCTGTGACATCTTTTACGCCGGCTAATGATCGTAATTTATCAGCCAGTTCAGTTACTTGCGATATCGAGAGCACTGACGCGGCATTTGCACTGCTAATTGAATCTGTATTTAGATTATTATTGTACGTTAGTGTAACGCGTTTTACCCGTTCGGTGCTAGCCAAACCTCGTGTAATTAGACTACATACAAAAATCATCGCTAGGCAAATAATAAAACTTGTTTGGACATCAAAGTAACTGTTCATTAGACCTGAAATTAAGCCGCCTAGGAACGCGCCAAAAAACTGATGGCTTGCGTAAATCCCCATCGCACTGCCCTTTTGGCCGGCAGGCGCTAAAGATGAAACCATCGCGGGCATTTTCGCTTCCATAAAATTGAAACCACCAAAAAACAGAATGCCCGCTATACAAATCATCCAGTAAGAGGGTGCTTGGGTGATGAGTAAGAAAAACCCACCCGCCATAAACAAAAGCGCCAGCCTAAAGGTGTTTCCTACTGGCAACTTCTTACTTATTTGCATAAAGCCAATTAGTACTAATACAGACGCAAAGAGCACCACCGAGTAGACTTTATAATGCTCGCCTAAAGGCATATCTATGCCAATTAAGAACAGCGGCACCTGCACAAAAAAGCAAGTAATTAAGAGGTGCACAATGAGCACCGATACATTGAGCTTCCATAAGGCACTGTGACTAAACAAGCCTCTAAGCTGATGGAGTTTAGGCAGTGCATCGCCGGTTGCCACCGTGTTAAAGTTTGTGCTTGCTACCCCCCACTTTACCAGTGGAAAACAACAAATACTGAGCGCAGCGGTGAGCAAGAATATTCCCTGCAGACCAATCTGAGACGCTAGCAGAGGCCCCAGCAGCAGCGCAATATAAAACGAAAAGCCGATTGATACGCCAATAATGGCCATTACTTTAGTACGCTGAGATTCACGGGTCACGTCACTGGCGAGGGCCATAATAGCGCCCGCAATTGCGCCAGCCCCCTGCAGAATTCGTCCAATAGTGAGCATCAACATGGAGTCTGCAAAGCCAGCCACGAGACTGCCCAAACAAAACAGGCTTAAGCCTAAATAAATGACAGGTTTACGACCCCATTTATCTGATGCAACGCCAAAAGGAATTTGTAACATCGCCTGAGTCAGGCCATAGCCGCCAACGGCGAGACCGACAAGAAGCGGAGAGTAGTCATCAAAACTCAGCGCAGCAACCGCAATTACGGGGATCACCATAAACAAGCCAAGCATCCGCAATACGTAGACTGAAGCTAAACTGCCTGCGGCTCTGAGTTCGTTTTTACTGAGAGAATCTTGCGACATTACGCCTATAATTATGAGTTTACATTTGAGACGCGAAGTGTACTTGTTTTGCAAGCACTTGAGTAGTGCTCCACTGAAAACTTATCAGCATGCTGTAATCTTTGCGTGCTGATCTGCACGGGCTTAAATGCGTAACTTATACATAACTAAAGCATCATTTATGCGCCAGTTGTGGCATAATTTACCCTTTTGGCGCTTGCCAATAACATTAGGTACAACATAAAGCCGTATGGATAAGATAGAAGTTCGTGGTGCGCGCACGCACAACCTCAAAAACATCAACATAGACTTACCTCGCGACAAACTTGTCGTCATCACTGGCCTCTCAGGCTCAGGCAAATCGTCGTTGGCATTTGACACCCTTTATGCAGAGGGGCAGAGACGTTATGTAGAAAGTTTATCCGCCTATGCTCGCCAGTTTTTATCGATGATGGAAAAGCCTGATGTTGATCATATTGAAGGCTTATCACCCGCAATTTCTATCGAGCAGAAATCTACGTCTCATAATCCTCGGTCGACCGTCGGCACCATTACCGAAATATATGACTACTTACGTTTACTATTCGCACGAGTAGGCACGCCCAAATGCCCAGACCACGATGTTGTACTAGATGCGCAAACCATCAGCCAAATGGTCGATAAAGTGTTAGAAATGCCGGAAGGTACCAAGCTTATGCTACTTGCTCCCGTTGTGCAGGAGCGCAAAGGCGAGCACATCAAAACCTTAGAAGGTTTAGCCGCACAGGGTTTCATTCGCGCGCGTATCGATGGCGAGGTCTGCGACCTATCTGATCCACCTGAACTCGACCTTCGCAAAAAACACACTATCGAAGTAGTGGTCGACCGTTTTAAAGTGCGTGCAGACTTGCAGTTACGTTTGTCGGAGTCTTTTGAAACCGCGCTAGGACTCTCAGCAGGTAACGCAAAAGTCGCCTTTATGGACGCTCCCGAAAAAGAAGAAATTATATTTTCGGCTAACTTTGCATGCCCGCACTGTGGCTACAGCATCACCGAACTTGAGCCTCGGATATTTTCGTTCAATAACCCAGCCGGTGCTTGTCAAACTTGCGACGGTTTAGGCACCAGACAATTTTTTGACCCGCACCGAGTTGTCAGCAACGATGAGCTCAGTCTCACAGGCGGTGCGATAAGAGGTTGGGATAAACGCAGCTATTATTACTACCAAATGCTGATGTCGGTTGCTGAGCACTATGCCTTTGATTTAAAAACGCCCTTTGCAGAATTAGACGAAGCCGCCAAAGATATTGTATTGCATGGCTCAAAAGGCACCTCTGTCAAGTTTCGCTATATAAATGAGCGCGGCGATGTGATGGAGCGCAAGCATCCTTTTGAAGGCATTATTCCAAATATGGAGCGGCGCTATCGTGAGACCGAATCGAACACCGTGCGAGAGGAGCTGGGTAAATACATGTCTCACCAGCACTGCAGCGCTTGTTCTGGGTCGCGTTTGCGCCTAGAAGCTCGTAACGTATTTATTAACGGCACTAATTTACCCAGTATCACCGGGCGTTCCATTTCAGATGCCTTAGACTTTTTTGCAAACCTAGACCTCAGCGGTCAAAAAGGCAAAATCGCCGACAAGATCTTAAAGGAAATAAACGACCGTCTGCAATTTTTGGTCAATGTTGGCTTAAATTATTTATCGCTAGAACGCAGTGCCGATACCCTATCAGGCGGCGAGGCTCAGCGTATTCGTTTGGCCAGTCAAATCGGCGCCGGACTCGTCGGCGTGATGTATGTGCTGGATGAACCGAGCATTGGTTTGCATCAGCGCGACAATGAGCGACTTTTAAAAACCCTGCGCCATTTGCGTGATTTAGGCAACACCGTGATTGTGGTAGAGCACGATGAAGACGCCATACGAGAAGCCGATTATATCGTAGATATTGGTCCTGGGGCTGGCGTGCACGGCGGACAAATAATCGCGCAAGGCTCGCTAGAAGATATTAAAAACTGCAAAGAGTCCTTAACCGGGCGCTACCTAGCCGGCACAGAAAGAATCGAAATTCCTGAAAAGCGAACGCCAACAAAAGGTAAAAAGTGGATCAAGCTCAATGGTGCGACTGGTAATAACCTGCAGTCGGTGGATTTGTCCATCCCTACCGGACTTATGACCTGTGTAACGGGTGTCTCGGGCTCTGGTAAATCGACGCTAATTAACGATACGTTTTATCGCATTGCTCAACGCGAACTAAACCGCGCGACTGTAAATGAGCCCGCCGCTCATAAAAGCTGCACAGGATTGGAACATCTCGACAAAGTAGTCGATATCGACCAAAGCCCAATCGGTCGCACACCGCGTTCAAATCCTGCTACTTATGCCGGTATTTTTACGCCCATCAGAGAGATTTTTGCGGGCACCCAAGAAGCACGCTCACGCGGTTATAAACCTGGGCGTTTTAGTTTTAACGTCAAAGGCGGGCGCTGTGAGGCTTGCCAAGGCGATGGCCTAATTAAAGTCGAGATGCATTTTTTACCGGACGTATATGTGCCTTGTGATGTCTGTGCAAGTAAGCGCTACAATCGTGAAACCCTTGAAATACGATTTAAAAATAAAAACATTCACGAAATACTAGACATGACCGTTGAAGACGCTCGGGAGTTTTTTGATAAGATCCCAGCCATCTCACGTAAGTTACAAACCCTCATGGATGTGGGCCTTTCTTATATTCGCTTAGGGCAGTCTGCAACGACCCTCTCAGGCGGTGAGGCGCAGCGCGTGAAGCTGGCAAAAGAGCTTTCGAAGCGTGACACTGGGCAAACCTTGTATATTCTTGATGAGCCCACCACTGGATTGCATTTTCAAGATATCAAACAGTTGCTGGCCGTGCTGCACAGACTCAGAGATCATGGCAATACGGTTGTCGTCATTGAGCATAACTTAGATGTTGTAAAGACTGCCGATTGGGTAATTGACTTGGGCCCTGAAGGTGGCTCTGGTGGCGGTAAAATTATTGCCCAGGGGACGCCAGAAGATATCGCTGGTGTAAAAGCTTCTCATACTGGTCATTTTTTAGCGCAAATGCTAAACAAACCCAAAGCATAATTGTGGAATAGGAAAACGCATGTTAACAGATACATTTGCGGTAAGATTTTACGAAACGGACGCACTCAAGCACGTTAGTAATACTGTTTTAGTGGGCTGGTTTGAAGCATCGCGTTTTCCCATCTTCAAGATGTTTACTCCTGAGCTCGATCTTGATAACTGGCCCTTAATTTTAGCCAATTACAATGTCGATTTTTTACAGCAAATCTACATGACATCAGACGTGACTGTAAAAACCGGCATATCGCGGATTGGCAACAGTTCATTCGTGGTGTATCAAGAACTCTGGCAAGACAATTCCTTGAAGGCTAAAGGCACCACAACGCTTGTGCACTTTGACTATCAAACCGAACGCTCTGCAAAAATCCCAGCAGACATTAAAACTCAGTTAGAAGCGCTATTAGTTGAAGTACCCTCGCCTGCTTAAAAAATAGTTAAAAAAAACGCCTGCAAGCAGGCGTTTATTCAACATAGTAGGCGTGTAAAACGCTCTTATTGTTGCTAGGTACCACACTTTACATGTGTTTTACCTATTCAAAAGCAGCAACGCTCAAACCTGAAAGCGAATAACCAACAGAGGCTATATCGCCCTGCCAACCCTCAGTAGATAGGGTTCCGGTCACCCAAACTGCGTCATATAAATTATATATCGGCACGCCTTCAGAAAATGTTACATAAACTATTTGGTTAGACGGCGGCGGTGGAACATGCACGCAAGCGCCAAAATAGGGCACCAATAAAAATTCGGTAATCGCATCGGCGTCACCTTCAAGCGGCACCACAAAACCCGGGATTTTAACCTGTTGACCGTTTAAGGCTTCGACCAGAGGAGCGTTAGGCTGCGCTTGCGTCATATTGCCGTTGTGGTCAATAGGCACTGGCGGCACAACAAAGCCTTTAGGCACTAGGTCTTCCCAATACACCTCTTTAACGGAATCAGCTTGGGCCACATTAAGCGTAAACATGATGCTCAGCAAAAGCGAAAATAAACAGGCTGGATGAGTCACCTTGCTCTCCTATATTGAATAAAAAAGCCCGCAACGCGAGCTTTAAGTAGCACTAAAAGTTAAATCTATTTAGCAAGTTCGCAAATTACTTTGCGTCTTTTTGATAGCGCTGAGCACTCGCAACAATTTCTGCTTTTGCGGCATTGATGTCGGCCCAGCCGTCAATTTTAACCCATTTGCCTTTTTCGAGATCTTTGTAATGAGAGAAAAAGTGCTCAACTTGGTCTTTAATGAGTGCCGGTACATCATCAATGTCTTGAATGTCATTATAAGACTGTGAAAGTTTAGGTACCGGAACCGCAATGACTTTCGCATCTTGTCCAGATTCGTCCGTCATATTCAATACGCCTACTGGGCGACATTTGATTACTGAGCCAGCTAATAGTGGGTGCGGCGTCATAACGAGGACATCAACGGCATCGCCATCATCTGACAATGTGTTATTTACATAACCATAATTGAGTGGGTACTGCATGCAGGTGCCCATAAAGCGGTCAACAAACAAAGTACCGGTGTCTTTGTCTACTTCGTATTTAACCGGAGATGAAAAAGCCGGTATCTCAATTACTACATAGACTTCGTCTGGCAAGTTCTCGCCGGCTGGTACGTCATTTAAGCTCATTTTGCTTCCTTTACGATGTGATTAAAATTAAAAGTAATGTTATGGCGCAAGTATAGTGAATATCGCGATGGCTATAAAGTCTTATCATGCCCATCTGAGGGTTTAATTTCTTGCTACGACGCTTAACTGCAAAGCGCTTTTTATGATCAAGCATGCTTATTTCTTTACGCAAACCCTACCGAGTGCTGTGAGCCTTGTAAATGTTTTAAGACAAATGTCTAACACACATAAAAAAGCCTTGGCGGGTTTATTCCGCCAAGGCCAGTATCGTTTTCATCGTAATATCTTACTTATAATAGGCCAAGCAAGCGTTTACTTCTTCTTTCGAGCCTAATAGTGTAGGCACGCGCTGGTGAATCTCATTAGGCATAACTTCCATGATCCGGCCGTGACCAGTAGAGGCGACGCCACCGGCCTGCTCAATCAAAAACGCCATTGGGTTTGCTTCATAAAGCAGGCGTAATTTACCGGGGATCTTAGGGTTGCGCTTATCAAATGGGTACATAAAAATACCGCCGCGACAAAGTACACGATGAATATCGCCGACCATGGCCGCTACCCAACGCATATTGTAATCTTTCTTACGGGGGCCCTCTGTACCCGCAATCAGATCAGCCACATAACGCTGAATAGGCTCTTCCCAATGACGCTGATTAGATGCGTTTATCGCAAATTCGTTGGTTTTTTCAGGAATTTTGACATTCGCTTGCGTCACCAAAAAACCGCCGTGGGTTTTGTCTAGTGTGTACAGATGTGTGCCTCGACCAGTGGTCATCGCCAGCATAGTAGAAGGCCCGTAAAGAACGTACCCTGCTGCAACCATCTGTGTGCCGGGCTGTAAAAAAGCAGATGGGTCATCAGGTTTCATCCATTGTGGTGCATGGGTAATCGAAAAGATGGTGCCAATTAAGCTATTTATTTCTGTGTTCGAAGAGCCATCGAGCGGGTCAAAACTTACCAAGTAGTTGCCATCTGCATTGCAGGGCACGACGTCTTCTTCTTCTTCAGATGATATGGCTTTTACGTAACCTGAGTCACGCAAGGTATCTTTCATGATTTGATTCGAAATAACGTCTAGCTTCTTTTGAGTTTCGCCCTGTACGTTTTCACTCAAGGTTGAGCCTAACACACCGGCAAGAGCACCCTGACTGACGCGGAAAGAAATTTCTTTACAGCTGGCAAGCAAAGTACGAATTAGTAGAATCAATTCAAGCGGCGCGCCGTCTTGTTGGAGTTGGGAATTGAGACGTTTCATCGAAAACAAGTATCCTTTTTGTAGTAAGCACCACTGCTGTGGCAAGTAGAGCGGGCAACTTCATAATCGCGATGACTATCACAACCCTGTATGTGCCCTCTATTGTAACCGCGTCGCAAAATAGCTCAACTACTGCGTGAATATATTTGCAAATAAGGCTTTAAATAGCATAGTTTGTCGATTTTATTTGGCAAAGACGTTGTAAATTTGATGTTGTGATAAAAAATGGGGCTGTATGTTATGAGTATTCTGATATGAAACAAGAATACGGCTTAGCAATGAGTTCTGATACACTTGCAAACATACAATACAAAAAAGATCTCAAAAGAATCAGCATATGCATGTACATATATTAGGGATTTGCGGCACCTTTATGGGCGGCATCGCAGCCATTGCAAAAAGCTTAGGATACACCGTTACCGGCTCTGATCGTAACGTCTACCCGCCTATGAGCACCCAACTTGAGCAACTCGGGATTACCCTCTCAGAAGGGTATGACCCATCGCAGTTCGAACCGGCACCTGACATTGTTATTATCGGCAATGCCATGGCCCGTGGTAACCCCGCAGTCGAATTTGTGCTAGACCGAAACCTCCCATACACCAGCGGCCCGCAGTGGTTGCTCGATCATTTGCTAAAAGATCGCTGGGTGCTTGCCGTAGCAGGTACCCACGGAAAAACTAGCACCACCAGTATGCTAACGTGGATTTTGGAAGCCACCGGCCTTAAACCGGGCTTTTTAATTGGCGGCGTGCCCGAAAACTTTGGAATTTCAGCAAGGATTGGCGAATCTCCCTTTTTTGTTATCGAAGCCGACGAATATGACAGCGCATTTTTCGATAAACGCTCAAAATTCGTGCATTACCGACCACGCACTCTCATTTTGAATAATCTCGAATTTGACCATGCCGATATTTTTGAAGATTTAGACGCCATCAAAAAACAGTTTCATCATTTAGTTCGCACTGTTCCCTCTAATGGTTTAGTGCTATCAAAAGCGGCTGAAGCGAATATGGAATCGGTCCTCGAAATGGGCTGTTGGAGCGAAAAACAGTTTATCGGCAATGCAAATAAAGCTGTTTGGCAAGCACAAGCCCTAAAGTCTGACTGTAGCGAATTTGCGGTATTACACAAAAATAAACTCATCGGCAAGGTGCAGTGGAGCCTAATAGGCGAGCACAATATGGATAACGCCTTAATGGCAATTGCTGCAGCTCACCATGCCGGCGTTAGCCTCGAAGATGCATTGGCGGCGCTGGCCACCTTTAAGAACGTCAAGCGGCGCATGGAAATTAAAGGCGTGGCAAAAGGCATTACCGTTTATGACGATTTTGCGCATCACCCTACTGCAATCAAAACCACTATCGACGGCCTGCGCAATAAAGTAGGTAATCAAAAAATTATTGCCGTATTAGAACCAAGGTCAAACACCATGCGTATGGGTGTGCATAAAAACCAATTGTCGCAGTCTTGGCAGGTTGCCGACGAAGTACACCTGTTGGAACCCGGTCAACTAAATTGGCCCATGCAGGAACTGGTAGACAACAGCAAAGTGCCAGTCACGCTTTATCAGCAAACCGATAAAATTGTTGAGCACCTAGCGTCCACGCTGCAAGCCGGCGATCATGTATTGATTATGAGCAACGGTGGCTTCGACTCTATTCACAAAAAACTGCTAGATGCACTAGGAACTGATCATGCGTAAATCCATTACTTTAGCCGTTACCGGCGCTTCAGGTGCGCCATACGCGCTAAAGTTATTAAAGATGTTAGTGCAGGCCGACTATCATATATTTTTGCTGATGTCTTCAGCAGCTCGCGTCGTGTTTGCGACCGAAGAAAACATGAAGGTACCTGCACAAAATGAGGCGATGGCAAGTTTCTTCGCACATTATGCTGGCGGCCATGAAGAGCAAATTACAGTGTGCGGGAAACAAGAATGGTTCTCTCCAGTTGCCTCAGGCTCAGCGGCGCCCAAACAGATGATCATTTGCCCATGCTCTACTGGCACATTGTCCTCATTAGCCGTTGGCGCTTGCGATAACCTGATTGAACGAGCAGCAGACGTAGTTATTAAAGAAAAAGGCCAGCTCATTTTAGTGCCTCGTGAAATGCCGCTGTCGAGTATTCATTTGCAAAATATGCTAACCCTCTCTAATTTGGGGGTCACAATTATGCCTGCCGCCCCTGGTTTTTATCACAATCCCAAAAGCATCGACGACTTAGTAGACTTTGTGGTGGCTCGTATACTCGACCATATTGGTCTAGACCAAAGCTTAGTCGAACGCTGGGGCTACAGCCAAGCAAAAAATGCCGACTAAAAGCTTAATAGCATGGTCGTCCTGAGACGCATTACCCTTTAAATGAACAGGAAACATAATGAAAAAATACCTTTTAGCCGCCGCTATTGCTAGTTTAACGTGCAGTAGCTACGTGAATGCGTGGGGACAAACGGGTCATAGAGTCACCGGTGAAATTGCTGAACATTATTTAAGCGATCAAGCCAGAGCAGCCATCGCCGCTATTTTGCCTAATGAAAGTCTGGCAGAAGCTTCAACCTATGCCGATGAAATGCGCTCTAATCCAGATGAATTTTGGCAAGAAGTAGCTGGCCCTTTTCACTATGTGACGGTGCCCGCAGGCAAAACGTATGTAGAAGTCGGCGCACCAGAAAAAGGTGACTCGGTCAGTGCCTTAGCTGATTTTACCAAGACGCTTAAAAACCCAGAAGCCAGCCTCGCTGACAAACAACTCGCCTTGCGCTTTGCGGTGCATATCATTGGTGATCTTCATCAACCATTGCATGCAGGTAACGGCACTGATCGCGGTGGCAATGATGTAAAAGTCGAGTTTTTCCGTGAAGATTCAAACCTACACCGAGTATGGGATTCTGGTCTGATTGACCGACAAGATTTGTCCTTCAGCGAATGGAGCGATTGGTTGGGCAGCAAAATAAGCGAGCAACAGGCCCAAGAGTGGATGATCACCGATCCGATGATCTATATCGCTGAAAGCACCAACATTCGAGATGAAATTTACCCGGAGGGGGACGATTTGTCGTGGCGCTATGTGTATGACCATATTCCAACGGTCAAACTTCGTTTACAGCAAGGTGGGGTGCGTATTGCCGCTTACTTAAATGAAGTATTTGCACACTAACTATGTTGCTAGTACTTAACCTAAATTTCTACATCTAGCGGCTCGGGCGATAACACAATGCCCGTGCCGTCGGCATATACCAAATCTTCAGGCAAAAACGTTACACCGGCAAAGTTTACCGCTATATCTAGGTCACCAATCTCGCGACTTTCGGCGGCGACAGGGATAGCGCTGATGGCATGAATGCCAATACTAAACTCTTCCAAAAGATCGACGTCGCGCACCGCGCCATAGCAAATAATACCTTCCCAACCATTATCTACGGCCATTTGTACATTGTCAGTGTCAATCAATGCACGTCGCAAAGAACCGCCGCCATCAATCAACAAAACTTTACCTATTCCGTTCGTCGCGAGCACTTTGTCTACCAGACCGCGATCTTCAAAGCACTTTATAGTTGTCACCTCACCAGCATAAGAAATGGCACCGCCATAACTCGTAAAAATTGGTTCGACAACATCAATCCGATCGGCATACATATCGCAAAGTTCTGACGTGTTAATTTCCATAATAAGCAGGCTCTCACTGAGTTAGACCCGTTCACACTAGTTGAAAACACGAAAGGTGTAAACCTTATCGCCTAATTTGAGGCCAATAACTGTTCAGCATTGCCTTACACAACGGCAATACACCAAGGATATTGATTTATTTCTACTGTATTTTACAGACTCGAGCAAGTCACTGCTAGATGCTGACAATCAATGGCAAAAACACCTCTTTAACAGCCTGTAATCAAGGAATTTAGGTTGCATTTTATGGCATAGCAGTGCAAGGTTAGCGCATTATCATTTAGCTTTGATTTGCACCATGACAATGCGAAAAAAATTAGCCTTTACAGTAATTGCAATATTGCTGATGGCAGGCTGTGGTCAACGAGGACCATTGTATTTGCCTGAGCCTGCCACTACCAATCAACCTGCAGAGCCTTCTACTACCGACGTAAATAACGAGCAAGGAGTCTAGCTATGGATTTCTTTGAGTATAAACACGGTGCACTGCACGCAGAGAATGTGCCAGTAACAGAGATCGTCAAAGCCCACGGTACGCCGGTCTATATTTATTCACGAGCAACCTTTGAAAGACACTGGCATGCTTTTAACGATGCCGTCAGTCTGCACAAGCATCTTATTTGTTATGCGGTAAAAGCAAATTCCAATATTGGTGTTTTATCGGTATTAGCTAAATTGGGCTCTGGTTTTGACATCGTATCAGGCGGCGAATTACATAGAGTTTTAGCGGCCGGAGGCGACCCTGCAAAAGTGGTGTTTTCAGGCGTTGGCAAAACACCTGAAGAGATTAAGTTTGCCTTAAAACAAGGCATCAAGTGCTTCAACGTCGAATCCATTCCTGAGCTTGAACGCATTAACAAGGTCGCTAAGTCATTAAATGTCAAAGCGCCTATTTCGCTGCGCATTAATCCTGACGTCGATGCAAAAACTCATCCTTACATTTCAACCGGACTGAAAGCCAATAAGTTTGGGATTGCTCATGAAGATGCAATCGCCACTTATAAAACAGCGCAGTCAATGTCACACCTAGAAATAAAGGGAATGGATTGTCATATCGGTTCCCAACTAACTGAAATTCCTCCATTTGTAGATGCACTGGAGCGCTTATTAGGTCTTATCGACCAGCTCGCGGCAGTCGGTATACAGATTGATCATTTGGACGTAGGAGGCGGTCTTGGCGTAAGATACAACGACGAAAACCCGCCACATCCAAAAGAGTATGCCGCAGCAATGGCCAAAAAAATGGTGGGCCGTGAACACCTAACCTTGATCTTAGAGCCCGGTCGGGCTATTGCCGCTAATGCGGGTATTTTAGTGACCAAAGTCGAATTTTTAAAACAAGGCGAAGAAAAGAACTTTGCCATCGTTGATGCCGCAATGAACGATTTAATTCGTCCTGCGCTTTATTCTGCTTGGCAAAAAATTGAAGAAGTGGTGCCGCGTGAAGGCCAAAAACATATCTACGATGTGGTAGGCCCGGTGTGCGAAACCGGTGATTTTCTAGGAAAAGATCGTGCTCTGTGCATCGCCCCTGACGACTTGCTTGCTGTACGCAGCGCCGGCGCCTATGGGTTTGTGATGGCAAGTAACTACAACAGCCGCTGTCGACCTGCCGAAATCATGGTAGACGGCAGTAAAATGCAAGTCGTGCGCGAACGTGAAACACTCGCCGACCTGTTCAAAGACGAATACAGAGTGAATTAATCCAGCATGAATCAGCCACCAAACAATAAAGCTGTCAGACGCCCCATGCTAAATTTCTCCAAGATGCATGGGCTTGGTAACGATTTTATGGTGGTCGACAATGTCACCCAAAATGCGTTTTTCTCAAAAGAGCGCATTAAGCAGCTCGCTGACCGCAATTATGGCGTAGGTTTTGATCAACTATTGTTGGTTGAGCCACCCTACGATCCTGACCAAGACTTTCACTATCGTATTTTCAATGCAGATGGCTCGGAAGTATCGCAGTGTGGCAACGGCGCTCGCTGTTTCGCGCGCTTTGTGAAACAGCAGGGCTTGATCAACCGCAACAAGGTTATCGTTAGTACAAAAGCTGGGCGCATGGTGTTGTACTTAGAAAAAGAAGGGCAAGTCACGGTAAATATGGGTAGACCGATATTTGAACCTGCTAATGTTCCTTTTACTGCCAACAAACAAGAAAACACTTATATTATTCGCAATCAGGAAGCGACCTACTTTTGTGGTGTAGTGTCTATGGGCAATCCTCATTGCGTCGTTGCAGTTGATGATGTGGACAATATCGATGTAAAAGGTATCGGTACATTTTTAGGTCAGCATGAACGCTTTCCTGAAGGGGTCAACGTAGGTTTTATGCAGATAATCAACGAAAATAAAATTCGCCTACGCGTATTTGAACGCGGTGCTGGCGAAACATTGGCTTGCGGCAGCGGTGCCTGCGCCGCGGTTGCAGTTGGTCAAATCCAAGGTAAACTGCAGCAAGAAGTCGAAGTTGAGCTACCCGGTGGCAAGCTCACAATTAAGTGGCCTGGAGGCGACTCAGTGCTGAAAATGACAGGCCCCGCAGAACATATTTACGATGGACAAATACCTTTATGAGCAACAATCAGGCATCACCGAACTCTGCAACTGCATCGACCGACACGCTAGCGCACAATGAGCAAACGCCTGTTAAACTTAGTCCTGAAGCCGTCGCTGAGTATTTAAGTGCGCATCCGGACTTCTTTCTAGATTGCCCAGACGTGCTAGCCGAACTGCATGTGCATCATCAAAATAGAGGCGTGGTATCTTTGACCCAACTGCAGTCAGAGCAATATCGTGACAAAATAAAAGCCCTTAAAAAGCAGTTAGAAAAATTGGTTAGCAATGCCAAACGCAACGAAACGATTTATACCACTTATGCAAAACTCAATTTAGCAATCGTGCAGTGCGAAACTTTTGAAGAACTTGAAAGCGTTTTAAATACCGAACTTTGTGAATCACTGGGTTTGAGTCATGCGCATATTTACCCCTTTGTATCAGAGCGACTGCCCAGCGATAAAGTTATGCCGGAGATACAGCAGCGCGGTCTTATCGATAAAAAGCTGAACCGCTCTGAATATTATTTTGGACGCTTAGGACAAAACGAAAAACAACTATTATTTCCTGGAGAAGAGGCTGAATCGGTCGCCCTAATAAGTATAGGACAGAGCAAACCGATAGCCCTTTTAGCCATCGCAAGCAGCAATGCTTTGCACTTTACTCCAGATATGGACACCACTTTACTCAGCTACTTACGTGATTACCTGTCATTTCACTTGCCTAAACTACTGTAATATTGGGTTGTAGATGAAAACGCCTCCAGCTATCAGCGGTTCTGCTATTGATGGTGTGCCTCAAGAGGATACTTGGATGGCTAAGTACCTTTATGAATGTGAGGTAGAGCGTCGCCTTTCAGCCCATACTGTTAAAAACTACACTCGCCAGCTAAACAGTATCCGCACATCCCTAAACATTGTTAATTGGCAAGACCTGACTGTCGAACAATGTAAGCGCATCTTGCATATTGGTCACAAACGGGGGCTTTCGGCGCGCAGTATTAATTTGCAGCTCACGGTGTTGCGCAGTTTTTGTCAATTCTTAGTCAAACATGGGTATTTGCCAAGTAACCCTGTCAAAAGTGTGCATTCGGTGAAACAAAACAAGCCACTGCCTAAACAGCTAAACGTCGATGAAATGAGTGTTTTGCTCGACTTCAAACGCAATGACTTTATTGGTTTAAGAGACAAAGCAATGTTTGAGCTTATGTACGGCTGCGGCATTCGCCTATCTGAGTTGACTGGGCTAAATATTGGAGATGTGCTCGACAGCACAGACGATGGACGCATACTGAAAGTTACTGGTAAGGGCAATAAACAGCGTTTAATTCCCATTGGCAGAAAAGCCACCGCTGCTCTTGATAACTATATGACTCTGAGAGGCGAATGCGTCGATATAGATGATCCCGAAGCCTTGTTTTTATCCAAACAAAAACGACGCTTAAGCAACCGACAAGTGGCTAACCGTTTAGATCATTGGGCTAAGCAACAAACCCTTTACCAACAAATAAGCCCACACACACTGCGCCATTCATTTGCGACTCACGTACTAGAATCAAGTAACGATTTACGCGGAGTACAAGAATTGTTAGGACACGCTAACTTATCCACCACACAAGTTTATACACATCTCAATTTCCAACACCTTTCAGATGTGTATGACAAGGCGCACCCTAGGGCCAAGAAGAAGTGATTGTTTACAAACCAATAGGCGAAATACGCGCTATCACCTTTGATTTAGACGACACTTTTTATGCCAATTGGCCTTATATTTTAGAGGCTGAGCAGCATTTACGTCAGCATATTAGCGAACACTATCAACAAGCCTCTATATTTACCTCGGCTGATTGGTTTAAATTTAAAAAAGAAGCACTTAACGAAGACCCTGAGCTACGCCATGATATGGGTGCATTGCGTACCGTTTCACTGACCAAAGGCTTTGTAAAAAGTGGCATGCCAAGTGAAGATATTCCCACTGCTGTCGCAGATTGTTTTGATACTTTTTATCATAAACGCAGCGACTTTGAGATAGAACCGGATATTCACGCAGCTTTGAAAGTGCTGGCAAGTAAAGTGCCGCTAGTCGCCATCACTAATGGCAACGTAAATGCTCAGCAGATAGGCATCAAGCCATACTTCACGCATATTTTACAGGCCAGCAAACAACGTAAAATGAAACCTCACTGTGACATGTTTGATGAAGCCGCCCAGTTACTCAATTTAGCCCCGTCGAATATCTTACATGTGGGCGACAACCTTGAAAAAGACGTTTGGGGTGCAACACGCGCTGGTTACTACTCAGCTTGGTATGCACACGACCGCAAGATGAATTTGAATGCCGAATCGGTGTGCACACTTCCACATATTCAGCTCGATTCTATCATGTCGATTAACAAACTATTGAAATGACCAAGGCTAATTGCCTGTCTACTGCTTTGCTTTACACTATATTTGGCAATCTATATATGGCAATAATAAACGCTAGCGTGATCTTAGAATGATCAGCAAGCCCACAACAAAATGGAGTAACAATATGTCAGATGCAAGCTACACCCCGCCTAATGTTTGGACTTGGGATCGTGCAAGCGGCGGAAAATTTGCCAACATCAATCGGCCAATTTCAGGCAGTACCCATGAAAAGCCCTTACCCGTGGGTAAACACCCTTTTCAGCTTTACTCTTTGGCAACCCCTAACGGGGTAAAAGTCACAATAATGCTAGAAGAACTGCTAGAGGCTGGATGTAAAGAGGCTGAATATGATGCATGGTTGGTGAATATCCAAGAAGGTGAGCAGTTTTCTTCTGGCTTTGTAGGTGCTAATCCTAATTCAAAAATACCGGCATTGATGGACCATTCAGGTAAACACCCTCAACGCGTGTTTGAGTCAGGCGCGATCTTACTCTACCTAGCCGAGCGCTTTGAGAAATTTCTGCCCAGCAGCGGGCCTGACAGAGCCGAAACCTTCAGTTGGTTAATGTGGCAGATGGGCAGCGCGCCATTTTTAGGCGGCGGCTTCGGGCACTTCTATGCATACGCTCCTGAAAAATACCAATATCCCATCGACCGCTACGCTATGGAAGTCAAACGCCAGCTCGATGTTCTAGACAAACAGCTGGCCAATAACGAGTTTATCACTGGCAGTCACTATACCATTGCCGATATGGCGATTTGGCCCTGGTATGGTCTGCTTGCGCACGGCAGCTTATATGACGCCGGCGAATTCTTGCAGGTCCACGAATATGAGCACCTTCAGCGCTGGACGAAGCAGCTATTAGCAAGACCAGCTGTGCAAAGAGGACGCTTAGTAAATAAAGTTTGGGGTGACGATAATCGTCAGTTAAAAGAGCGTCACAGCGCCAGTGATTTTGACGGCCTTCTCGATTAATTGCTTTCAAAATATCAGTACTTTGTGCGATAGTTAGCGAATTGATATGGGCTGATAACAAAGCCCTCCGCGTTTTTGAAATCAAAGAAAAGGAAGTTCAATGGAAGATTTTAAACCTTGGGGCTTAGAGCTCAAAGTCTATTTAATGCTCATGCACTTGAGTCAATTTGCTGGGTACATTATTCCACTGGGTGGCTTAATTGTGCCGATTATTATGTGGGCAACTAATAAAGATCAGAGCGAAGAAATTGATCAGCACGGTAAAGTTATCTTAAACTGGGTGTTTAGCCTTCTTATCTACTTTGCGGTTTGTTTTGTGCTGACCTTTGTACTTATTGGCGTGTTTGGATACATAATATTAGGAATATGCGCCATCATATTTACCGTAATTGGCGCCATTAAAGCGAACGATCGCGTGTTGTGGGAATACCCTCTTAGCATAAAGTTTTTTAAAGTTTAAAGGACTTCCTTTTTTCGATAGAGAAACTAATTTTACTGGTTTTTTGATGATAGTAAGTGCTTACATTAAAGCTTGCTCATCCGTTAAAAATTAGAGAATACTGCAGTAAAATAGGTTTACCCACAGACCTGTGTAAACCAACTCAGCTTAAAAAGTACCCTGCTCATCTGTTTTTCAAGTTACCGGTTTTGAAACTCTATACTATGTAAAGATATTGTTAACTACCGGTAGAAATCGACAATGAAATTCAGCGCAAAGTATCTAATCCTTTTAGTCATCTCGTTTAGTTTGCTTGGTTGTGGGAGCAGCGATGATGAGGCTCCAGCTCCAACACCAGACACCACCGCTCCTGTAATCACCTTAACAGGCCCTGCCAGCGTCACCTTGACGGTTGGCGATGCCTATCAAGAGCAAGGCAGCTCAGCAAGCGACAATATAGATGGAACCGTGAACGTGACTGTATCCGGAAGCGTAGATACCGCGACTGTGGGCTCCTACGTTTTAACCTATACCGCTGCTGATAGTGCAGGAAATACCAGCAGTGTGACCAGAACCATCATTGTCGAGGCAGCGCCTGACACTGAGGCCCCCGTTATTAGCCTAGTGGGCAATGCGGTTATCACGCTAACGGTAGGTCAAACATATACTGAGCAGGGAGCAACGGTTACCGACAATGTAGACACAGGTCTAGTTGCCGTCATTAGTGGAACGGTAGATACAAGTACCCTCGGTTCGTACACAGTCACCTACACCGCAACCGACGCTGCGAACAACCAATCTAGCATTACTCGCTCGGTAGTAGTTGAAGCGGTTTCAACGCCATCATCTAATGCATATATCTTCCATTCTGAAAATGACGATTCCTTTTTTATGGAGTTTTGGGGCGATAATTGGTCAACAGGCACCCAATATACCGACCAACCATCAGATACCACCTACGCGAAAGCCCTAGAAATTACCAAAAGCACAGGTTGGGGAACCGTTATTGCCTGGGGTAACCAGCCTGAAAATGCAATTGATATCTCGACCTATACCAACGCACGATTTAAAGTGAAAACCGACACTTTTACTGGCATTGACGTAGTTGTGCAAAGCGCAACCGAGCAACAGTCTCAAGTCGTCTACAATTTTTCATCCGGCACCGACCTAGGTAATGGTTGGATAGAAATGGAAGTAACGCTACCCGGTTTTAGCGATATGACGTGGTTTTCGTTAAACTTTTTAGGTGACGCCGGTACAACGGTATTGTTAGCTGATATTTACTTCACCACACTAGAGCAAGCGCCGGTTACCGGCCCACCACAGGGCGCACCAACACCGCCCGATTTCGCCGATAGCGAAGTGGTAGTGCTATACAGCGATTCTCTTACCCAAGACAGCTTTGTTGGTGTTTGGAATGCTAACTACTTTAACGCACCTGTTTACTCTACTGGCGCTGTAAATGGAAATAACTTCGCTAAGTACACTATCACGGCCGGTGGAACAAATGGCGGTGTAACCGGTCTTGAGTTTGGCTTTGAGAACGGCGAGTTAGACGCTTCTGCGCATACTACCTGGAATATGGATCTGTATATTGAGCCGGGTATCACGCAAGTTGAAGTGCAGTTGGTATCAAGAGATGGTGGCGCAAAGCGCACTTTTGTTAATCCTACGACCGGGACTTGGTTAAACTTAGAAATGCCATATAACGAGCTAGTTGATAATGACGGCGCAGGCTTCGACACGCTCAATAGCAGCATACTGCAACTCATTGTTATTCAACTTTGGGGACCAGAAGGCACATCTGTTTATGTTGACAATATTTACTTTTCAGGTGTTTCTACCGCTTATGATATGACCGTAAATGTGGTTGACGACAATAATGCACCACTAGAAAACGCCGCAGTAAAAATCGGTAACGAAACGGCTAACACTAACGCAAGTGGTGATGCGGTTCTAACCTTGCCAGAGGCTCAGTATAAAGTGCTGGTTGAGGCGAATAATTTTGGCGCCGCACAAAATAATCAAGTTATTGCGGGTGGTGATGCGACCTTATCAATGAGTTTGGTGCCATTAAATGAAGGCCCTTCAGAAGCGGCTCCTGTTCCTACGGTAGCTAACGATGATGCCTTTGTGCTATATAGCGACACGCTTAATGTTGATAAGCCAATTTCATTTTGGTCTGATAACTTTTTCAGAGCCCCAACCTTTTCACAAATTAGTATTGCGGGCGACAATATCGCTAAGTTCCAAATCATTCCCGGTGGCGAAACCGGTGGTATCACCGGTATTCAATATGGCATACAAGGCGGTCCTGTAGATGTATCGGGTTTCACTGGACTGCGTTTTGACCTGTATGTCACATCAGGCATAACACAGACTCAATTCCAAGTTATCCCATCGTATGGCAATGCGGGTGTGTCACAAAACTTCACTTGGCCAACAGAGCAATGGGTAACTGTTGAGTTACCTTTCTCATCGCTAAACACTACTATTGATGCGTCGAGCTTGATCATGTTCAGCGTTCAATTGTGGGGAAGTACTAGTGATTCTGTCTACTTGGATAATATTTACTTTTATTAGTAGCTAGCATTTTTTGTAACACAGCCCTCGTAGCAATATGAGGGCTTTTTTTTGCTCTTTTAGTTTTAGCACTAATAAGCGCCGGCACATTCGCAGCTGTTTAGCCAATTGATAAAATTCTTCGATAACAGAAGTTAGGATTTGTTTTGAGTCTCAATGGAGCTTGAATTGCTCGCAGAGTATGGTCATGGGGAACTTGTCAGGATAAGGCATTACCCTGACAAGCAGAAGTTTTGTCAATGAGGCGAAGTGTATTTTTACCTTAGCGCTTGCTGAAGGTCAAAACACACAGTGTTGAATGCTCATCTATACCGATCGTCAGCAAACTCAATATAACCGCAGAGAAAACAGTCTGCAATACAACTTTATACTCTAATCCGGCCGCCTCTTGTCGCAAGCTCAACGACCGAAGGGTCGCTATAGTAATACTCCTTATTCTCAGGATCTAATACCTTCACGTGGACCGTTTCGCCTGCCGCAATTGACATCGGGAATGCATCTTCTGGCGCAAATAAACCATGATCACAGCTTAGCGTTGTGGGGGCTGGGTTGCCGTCGACATCATGGCAACTATTATGAAAGGTGACTGTTGTTTGTTTGGTGAGTACAAATTCCGCAGGGTCTGCTCCTGAAACTAAAATAATGTCGGCGTTTACTGACATGGGCGTGCTCCTAATTACAATTAATGGTGATTGATTAAACTTCTTAATTTCGCCTTGATTGTGCAACACTAGCCGTTTTAAATCAAGGGTTTACAGCAGCTCTACAACCTTTGACTTTTCATCACTCTTGCAAACGCGGATCATTAACAAGCTCTTTTAGTTCAGGGCTTAGCAATAAGTGCTCTCGCGAATGGCCATGCTCTATTGCCAATAATATGAGTTTCACTGCTTCATCTCGTTGCCCTAGCATCTCATATGCCTCTGCAGCCGCAGATAAGATCTCAGAAGAATCAGGCGCTAAAATAGTTGCAGTGCGCAGCCTCTGAAGCGCCAAGGTCGCTTGCTTTGTTTTGGCATAATATAGCGCTAAGTCAGAGTGAATGAATGGGTCGCGAGGATGTTGTTGACGAATCGTTTCTGCAAGTTCAATGGCATGCGCAAATGTCTCAGCCGCCTTTTCATCCATGTTCCCCATCCAAGAATAAATAAATGCCAAGTTGCCCCAGGCGAGAGAATCGGTATCGTCGATGTCGAGTGCTTTTAGATAAGCGTCGGCAGCGTCTTGAAAACGAGCCTCTCTAGAATAAGCTGTGCCTAAGTTAGTGTACGCAATGTAGCTTGGTCGAATATCGATAGCCCGTTGATACATGTCAATCGCTTCAGAAATGCGCAAAGTCTCGTTAAACGCCAAACCAAGATTCACTAGAGCGGCATAGTGATCAGGAGCAAGCTGAAGCGCTGCCCGCCACTGCAAAATAGCATCATCAAAGCGCCCTTGGTCATACAAGAAATTTGCATAGCTGTTTAACACCGTTGGGTTGTCTGAATCTAAAGCGGTAGCTTTTTGAAAAGCGGCATCCGCCTCTTCTATTCTGCCAAGCTGTGCATACACCATGGCTAAGATACTATTCGTTAAGGCATCATTTGGGTCAATAGCGATGGCCCTCTCGACTGCGGCAATCGCTAAATCCATGTTCCCTTTAGTGCTATAGATTAAACCAAGGGCAGCCTGCGCAGGCGCCAGTTGGGAATTCAATGACACTGCCTTGCTAGCAGCTTCAGTGGCTTTTTCTAACGCTGAATCATCTGCTGACAAGATATAACGGATGCGCAGCGCTTCGGCTGAACGAGCATAAGCCAGTGCAAAGTTGGGATCTAATGTGTAGGCGTCTTCTAACAAATTAATGGCAATATCTAAATTGTCATCTTTATCCCACCGCTTCATCAACTCTGTCGCTTCTAAATAATTGTCATAGGCATTTGCGATGTTAGTGGCAGCAATACTGTTGCCAACTTCATTATGATTTGACGTTGTGGTGTCCAGATTCCATATAAACAAAGCGATGAGCGATGCACCAATGGCTATTAACGGCAATACAAAGCGGCGTAGCGATTTTGTGTTTTTTGGAAGAAGTGGTATGAAACTCGTATTTGATTGCATGGCGCCAATAAGATGCTCTTTATACATTGCGTCTTTATGTCTAAAGAGCCCCTGCACACGATTAAACACTAATGCCAACTCTTCAGGTAGTTTAGAGTCATCTAAATAAACGGGCAGAATGTCAATATCATGCTCAAGAGCATAGTCGACCTCCCTCAGGCAATGCTTAGAAGCAAGTGAGGACTTAGATATGAAAAAAACAAGTTTATCGGCGCTTTTTATTGCCATGGCGATTTCTTCTCGCCATAGCTTTCCGGCAGAGATCCCTTCGTCATACCAAATATTGCAGCCAGCATTATTGAGTAAAATTAAATCTTGATACACGTACTCAGCATCACTGTGTGCATAACACACAAAGGTAAACGAGTCGTTGCCCTTATATGCCGCAAAGGGTTTTTTCAAAGCAGTACCCATCAAAAGCATCTTCTTGTATAGTTAGTTGGAGCTTAGCAAACCGCTTAATATAACTTCTAATCAATGGTTTATTTACACTACTATATAGGACGATAGGGCGCAGTGAAAGAGCACCTTTCTAAACAATGTGCAAACCCTAAGTCAAGCGAAGGTAGCGCAAAGAAAATACGGCACGCGAATAAAAGGAAATACTGTAAATGTCTATTGAAAAGCTCAAAGACCAAATAAAAGACAGGGGCGCTGCTAATGCGATTGTTTGCATCAACCCCGTCACTATGATGCCCTATGACACTAGCAACTCCACCCTAGTTGGCAAAGTGTCAAGAATAGCGCCCATGATAGATCGAAAGCTGGTATCTGAATTATCTGGCCTATTTAATTTTGGCTGGAACGAGCTGCGGGCCTCTGGAGCAATCGATACCAAACAATTAAGCAAATATACCCCATTGTTGCGGCGTTTGCTGGACGCTAAGCAAAAGACCCCAAGCCAAAATATGGTCTACTTTCCGCTTCTGGGTATCGCTTATGGTGCTGTCAATCAACTGGTTTTAGAAAAGCTGGAAACAAATAGAGCTGTTGATGATATTCAGTCGGTATCAGATAGCTTAGGTCTCATACAACCGGTCCCTGATGAAGATACTGACGATGGCCAGCAAGATAAAGAAGTCGCTTGGGGTGTAGAGCGCATGGGCGCACCTCAGTTGTGGAAGCAAGGCCTAACGGGTAAAGATATTCTGGTGGCTCATATGGATACCGGTGTCGATACAACGCACCCGGCCTTATCAGATGTAGTCATCAGTAACAGGATGGTCAGTATAGACGGACAAGATGTCTCCGAACAGGCCGTTTACTCAGACTCATCTTCCCATGGTACGCACACAGCCGCCACTATTGCCGGGCGTAATGTGGCCGGTCAGCCGCTTGTAGGCATGGCTCCAGGCGCGAGTCTTGCTAGTGCCACAGTTATTAATGGGGGCGATACTTTTGCGCGACTATTGGCTGGACTTGAGTTTGCGCTAGCAGCAAATGCTCGAATATTGAGTATCTCCTTAGGTATAAGTCCATTTGATGATTCACTGGTGGGGATCATGAATACACTTAGAACCCAACAATTATTACCTATAGTCGCAATTGGTAATGACCCAATGTCTAGTGCTTCGCCGGGTAACTATACAAATGTGCTCTCAGTAGGCGCCACCGACAAAGGTGACAGAGTGGCGCCTTTTTCAGGCAGCGCAAAAATGAGCGGCTTTGGAGCGGGTCCAACACTATGCGCGCCGGGGAAGAATATATTAAGTGCAGTGCCCGGTGGGGGCTATAAAACCTTGAATGGAAGTTCTATGGCAGTGCCTCATGTTGCTGGATTAGCGGCGATGCTGCTTGAGGCAGAACCTTACGCCACCTCCGATCAGATTCAGCAAGCAATAGTAGAGTCTTGTTCAAATCCTGCCAATATTTCTAGCGATAGAATTGGCGCCGGCATTCCAAATGCGCTAAAAGCGCTAGAGAGGCTGAGAGAGATTTATTCGAGAAGGTGATATTTTTCACCGTCATTTCACTTGCGGTATCATTCACAACTACCGCAGTAAAGTTGTATCTGTTGTATCTGTTGTATAGTGAATTAACATCGTTTATTCTTTGAACAGCACAAAGTATGTGTCATTAAATTCTATGCCGTATCAAAGGTTTACCATAATAATTATCCGACAGGGAAACGCTATTCATGACATCGCCAAGTAAGTCTTTTTTTCGCTACGGCATAGCGGCAGCAATCGTTGTCACGCTTCTTTTGATCTTTTTTTACCCTCATAATTTCACAAGCTCGATGCATTCAAACGGCACAACACTTGGTCGCATTTTGGTTGATTCTCCAGAGGTTTACACCCGCGAGCGTATGGTAAATGATCGCTTTCACCAAGAAGCGTGGCTATTAGAGCAACTCGATAAACTGAGCGACGAAAACGCCGGATTTCAGGGGACAACAGCAAATACAACGACGAGTCAACGCAGCGCAAGCCTGACATTTGGCACCGATACAGTTGACCAAGCGCCTAAGCAAGATATGGCCAATAATGATGCAGCATATCCTATGTCTGAATCGGGCAGCCCGCAATTGTCACCGATAGAGTCTTTTAGAGGCCGCCAATCAGCGCGAGAGGAAGTACGCAATGCGCTCATAGAAAATCAGTTAGATGACAGACATGATTTAGGAGGAAACACTTTATACCGCCTGAAGTTTGATGCGACCATTATCCCCGGCAATGACACCAGTGCTTGGGCGCAGATTAATGTGCGCTTTAAAAAAGGCAAAAGCGATTCAGAAGATAAAGAGCAAGAGAGTAGAGACCTATACCAACGCTGGATGAGCGACCTACAAGAACAGGTCAATACAAGCTTAGACGAAGAAGCGAAGAAAGTTAACATTTCGGATCTGCAGCTTTACGATTTTCTGCTAAAACAAAAAGGCTTTGGTGTTGGCTGGGTTGCAACTATGGAAGTATGGAGAAATCACCTCAAATTCGACACCGCATGCGAAATGGAAGTGTTTGCTGAATCCGTTCATAGCGCAGAAGGTGAGGGCAAAGCATTCGAAATACAAAGTTATTCACCTAAACGTTTGAATTGTTTAGGAGTGATAGAGCGAGATGAGAAAATATGTGGGGAAACCGGTTGTCGTGAAAAGGTTGAGCGTGAACTCGCCATCGAAAAAGTGCTCGACGTATATGGCACAACCCTCGGCCAAAAAAATCTGGTTATAAATAATGATAGAAAACAAACTAGTGATAGAAGACAGAATAGTTCTACTTTTGACCCGAGTGTGCCTGTATTTGAAGACACAAGTAATCTTCAGGGACCTACATCAGGTCAGCAGTTTGTATCTTTCACAGCTGCCTCTGATTTCAATTCGATTATCGTCGAAGAATATGCTTTGAGGATCCCTTTCGTTCCTTACGAACTTAGCGATACCGAATTTTATGAAGACCCACTTACTTTATCAGCAGTACCTATTGAGCCAACCGACTCTGAACGGCAAATTTTTAACAATTACTATAACCGGTCTGTGAATGAAAAAGATATTTCCCAAGAAATGGTTAAACTTCTGCAATGCCCAAATTTAGAGTCTGTATCTGTATATGTTAATAATCGAGAGTATCGTGTTTGTCAGTCGTTAATCAATGAGTTAGGGCCTACTATCGTTAATGATTTAGTGACTAAAGAACCAAACTCCCTAGATATATTGAGTAAAGTCGATTTTGACGGTTTGTCGCTATTTACTTTTAAGTTAAGCGACGAGCGAGTTTTTGAAATCTGGACTAAGCGACAATTAGCCTGTGAGGATATAGTGCCGGTATATGCGGCGCAAAGAAAATATCTAATCTGTAATAGTAATATGAGGGAATTAGAAAGCCTCTCTCAAAAAGAATACTCGCAAGATGGTGTTCGCATAATAGAAGCAGACATCGAAAACCCGACAATCTCGTATAGCGGCTACTCGAGCCTTGCTAAGCCTCAACTTGTAGCAAAAATCGGATACTTAAAGTTTCGAGATAAACTACAAGCATCAGAGAAAAACATGTCGCTCTTTTCATATGCTGTTACCCCCCGTGAAAGTACTCAACAGTTAGTGAGTTCATCGAGCCAGGCGGCGAGCGAACAAGTAGGTGCAAGTGCATCAGGCAGTGTCAATGGCGTTGGCGCTGCAGGCGGGGCTGGAAGCACTAATTTTATGTCTCAATATGCACAAATAGCGGAACGCCGCCCTATCATCGTGGGAATTGCGAGCCACTCTAACGAAAACCAGTCCAACACCAATATTGATGACAGCAATTATGAAAAAAGTGCTGAATTGGGATGGCTTATAGGGCCTAAATTAGTGGTTGGTAATGATGGTTTAACAAAATACCGGCATCAACCTTCTCAAAATTCACTGTCGGCCATTGTGTCTGCTCCGTCTTGGTGGCGCACTGCTGACATCGAGATCGAAACCGGTTGGCTTGATGAAGAAGGAAATTTTATTCCAAGTGGTTCGACTATTAGCTACCCCATATCGTTGCCTGGCGATCAAGAAGAGATAACCTCAGAGCTCCTGTTACTCGGCAAAAGACCCAAACCCAGTATAGAGCGTATTGAACCGATGATGGTGAAGTCAGGTGAAAAAGCTAAGCTACTTATTGAGGGGCAAAACCTATGGCGAAGCACAGTTGTCACCATCGGCGCGCAGCGCTCACGTAAAATCTTTGTGTTGCCCAATATGAAAGGCATTATTGCAGAGTTTGACGCGATTAACGCCCAAGAAACAGCATCGTCAGCGCAAGGCTCAACAAGCACAGTGCGAGTATGGACCAGCGAGGGAGTAGCGGAATATAAAGACGGCGTTGTGGTCAAAGCAAGTGGGGGGTGAGAAAAAGGAAAAAGGGGGTCAGTGTTACTTATGATAAAGACGGTATTGTGGTCAAAGCAAGTGCGGTTGAAATGTCACATGTACAATAGTGGGCTATAATTAGCTCGCTTGGTTCTCTGCATTTTTTCATCTAATCTTGTTATGCTCGGAGCCAAACAGTTTTAACGGCCAAATTGATTATACTCTTTTTCATGTTTCTCTCTTTATGGTCTTAAGGGTTTAATTTAAGTGAGTTACTCATCCTCTATAGTGTTATTATCACTAAAACACTGAGATATACCGAATACAAAACACACTATTGCGGCAGAGATATCAGCTAATATAATAAAATAAAAAATCGGACTTTCTGAGTCAAACATGATGCCTCTTAAAGATACTTTGCCAACTTGAATGCAATACAATGCTATTGCCAACAAAAAGATTCCGAAAGCAAAAAAACTAATACACCTCTTCAATCTCATTGTAATGCTCCAATAACAACCGCCAGAGGTTGACTTGTCTTAATGTCGAAAGTGCCGACGTAAATCGGTAGACAAAAAGCAATTAAGAAAAACATTATGCCCGTTATCAAGTTTTAGTTATTTTTTCTCGCTAAAAGGTACATCACCACTCCGACAATTACACCAATACTAATACCCGTTAATACAAATCTAAAGTAACTGTCACTGCTTGTTAACGTAACCTTGAGTACCGCCATCAAAAGAAGCCAGATGAAAATAAACAAAATCCATGGTAATGAGCTATTCATCGGTTTTTGGATCCTTTTTTTGAAAATGAAAAGTGAAAAGGGGGTCAGTGTTACTATTACTTAGGCGGCCTTCCCATCTTACCAGTTTTTAGTTTTTCGCCAATCAAGGCTTCCATTTCTTGTTTAAACTTGTCATTACCAAGCACTAATTCTTTATTCGTACAGGCTCGTATTTCGTCGATTAAAGGTTGTGTAAGCGTGTCTTGAAATAAAGAGCGATAGGTATTCAGCCTTTCGATTGAGGTTTGACCTAATTGTAAATAGATAGCATGCGGCTGACAAAGGTCTGACTCTTTTCCCAAGGCATTGACATGATAACTTGACCATTTGTATTGCGCTGGGTCGTTAACCATTTTGGCTCGAACAGGGTTTAATTCGATATAGCGGTATGCGCTAAGTAAATAACTTGAAGTGCAAACTAGAGAAGATTTGAATCGTCCTTCCCATAGGGTACCTGTTTGCTTATAAGTATCATTAAAATAGCGAACATACTGCCTGCCTAAAGACTGCATCATTTGACTGACACCTAAATTTTCAGACTGGGGAGTACACAACAAATGTACATGATTTGTCATCAATACCCATGCATGAACAGCAACATCATATTTGGCGCTGTATTGCTTTAACCAGCTAACATAAACGATATAGTCTTGCTCACATGCAAAACATATTTTGCGATTATTTCCTCGCTGAACAACATGCTGCGTTACATCTTTAGGGCCTACTCTCCTGCGTCTTGCCATATTCATTCCATTGATATTTCGCCGATAACTGAATATAAAACACGACAGAAATTTTACAATCCTGTACCAAGTGAAACTAGACCTAAGGATTAAGTTACACTGACCCTGAAGGA
>NZ_JBGIYY010000039.1:0-2513 GCF_041380235.1 Glaciecola sp. SC05 | reverse complement strand
GGCAAGCAATAACTTTCATGACGTATAGACATAATGACTCCCTCCGATAGTGCTAGCCAACCTATTTTTCTTGGGTTAGCTATCAGCCAGGGCCATAATTAGTTTGTTAAATGACTAAAACAAATAGGTGGCTAGCATGAGCAAACATAACATAATTTTTATTGGCTTGGATACTCACAAAGAGTTTCACGAAGTAGCGTATTGTGAAGACCAACGTGGTGCAGAGGTTGTTCACGATGGACGTATTAGCTCTTTAAAAGTGAGTGTGACAAAACTCGTTCGCAAATTTGAATCTAAATACCCAAGAGCTACATTGCACTTTGTATATGAAGCAGGACCTTGTGGATATTGGATTTATCGATTAATCACTAGTCTTGGCCATTGCTGTTATGTAGTTGCGCCATCCCTTATTCCTAAAAAAGCTGGAGAGCGGGTAAAAACAGATAAACGTGACGCAATTAAACTCGCCAAGCTTCTAAAATCCGAAGACTTAACCGCTATCTATGTACCCGAGCCGGAAGACGAGGCTGTTCGTGATTTATCTCGCTCCCGTGAGATAGCTATGAAAGATTTAAAAGACGCTAAATATCAACTGAAGGCCTTACTCCTTCGCAATAATATTCGATATCCTGGCACCGATAACTGGTCAGCTAAACATATGCGTTGGTTGGCTGAGTTAATATTACCTCACCCTACACAACAGATTGTCCTACAAGAGTTTATTCATACTATAGATGAACGTGTCCGTAGGTTAGAAAGGCTCGAAAATGAACTCATTCATCACGTTAAGCTGTGGCGCTATTATCCTGTTGTAAAAGCATTACAAGCCATGCGCGGCATTCGCCTGACAATAGCGGTCGGCCTTATCGCTGAGCTTGGCGATCTTAACCGTTTTGACCATCCTCGTAAGCTCATGAGCTACCTAGGCCTAGTTCCTTCAGAGCATTCAAGTGGTGGTAAACAGCGAATGGGTAGCATCACGAAGTGCGGTAATGGACGCGCAAGGCGGTTATTGATAGAAGGCGCTCATACTTACCGATTTAGCGCTAATCTATCGAAGGAAATGCAACAGCGCCAAGAAGGATTACCTAAACAAGTTATTGATATCGCATGGAAAGCTCAAGTGAGACTCTGTCGCCGTTATCAAAGATTAATACAACGCAGTAAACACCGAAATACCGTAGTTGCTGCGATAGCGCGTGAAATGGTCGCTTATATATGGGCTATTACAAAAGAAGTCGTGTTAGCACCTGTTAATCCCAAGTTAAGATTATCTAGGGTGCCTGCATGATAAAAACCAGTTTTGAGTTAATGCATTGGGTCAAGCCGCGGAATGGGGCACAACCTAAGAGGGTGTTAGGATGGCAATTATGTAACCCATAATTGATCCACGAACATAGAGTGAAGAGAAGGTGCTCCGGCGGAATAAGTAAGGTCAGCTCTGCTCATTGGAAAATGAATAACCTACGAATACCAGCATGTAAACCGACGAAATTACTGCTTCACCCGATGTGTTAACTCAATTTATTGAGCAACAACTAATTATGGACTGAAATGAGGTCAGAACATCTCTCGTTTTAGTTGACAGAGGGNAAATTAAGCGGCGTTGCCCGCTCTTGGCAATGTCCGCTTGAATTTTTTTGTTATGTGTCATTGTCAAATTATACTCCACGGGTCAAAACCCATTGATTCAATAGCAGGAGCAATTGTATCTGCTAGAAATTCTCTCTCTTCTGTATCGAAATCTGACCATGGTAAATTGTCGACTAAAGTCTGAATATTCGACTTTCTTAAATCCTTGGTAAAGTCTGAATTTAAATGGATATGTCTTAAAGATTTGAGGAAGTCATTTGTTGTTTTTTCCAACGACAAAATTACTTCTGGGCGCGAAGGATTCAAGCCTCTTGGTTCCCATAACTCAATCGCAAAGTTCTTTTTCAAGATTAAATCATCGATTAATTTAGCAGTTTTATCCATAGCCGAAATTCCAAAAGAAAGAGAAACTAATACAACCAACAACGTTAACTTCATAGCGACACATAACACCTTGCATAAGCGGTTTGGTGGCGCTCTTCCACGAAATCCGTCTTAATGTTTTTGTTATATGCCATTTCAAAAAATCCTCTGTAGAAAATAAGTAATCAAAGCGCCGAGTACTATTCCAGAAATAAAGTATTTGTTTAAAACCCAAATCAATATTCCTGCAAACAATGTTGGAGGCCTTGATTCATCAATCACAATCGCTATATCGTCCGGAAAGACCTCTTTATAAAGTTCAATATCCAACGTTTCGACAATACCACCTCTTTCTGCAACGACTTCAAGAATGACATCTGTAGCTTCTACATCAAATAACCTTTGGTTTGGAAATACATATTGGTTCTTTTTGACGTATAATTCAAAGATTTTATACTCCACATTTTCAGTCGTATAACTATCTGGTTGCCTTGGTATTTTGACTTCCTTTTTCACCCAACACTCCTCGGCATATAACGCTTTAGTATTCTTTTTGC
>NZ_JBGIYY010000038.1:0-2809 GCF_041380235.1 Glaciecola sp. SC05 | reverse complement strand
GAATGCGAAAAATGCCAAAAGCGCAATGTAAGGATAATTGCCTGCATCATTGATACAGTTGTTATTCAAAAAATATTGAAGCATTTAGATAAAAAGTACCCAACTTCTAAACAAATAAAACTGTTACCACCTCTGCGTGCGCCACCTGATGAACAATACGGAAACGATTTCACTATTCAACGAGGCTTCAATTTTGGGGCGTAGGCTCCGCTGCAAGACTAAAGAGAAACGCTATTAAATGGCGGGGCCATTGGCGCTCTAATTACCCTTTTCCTGTACAAATGGCCTGTTTACGCATGAGATTACAGACTAACAAACCTTACAAAGCTTCCACAATTAGACATTGCAACAGACCAATCTAGTCAATAAGACACCTGTTACAGGGAGTAGCAAATAGCTTTAATCCGTCTTATACTCAGAGCACCGCCACTTAAGGCTGCTGAGCAAACGACAATGTTTGATGATCTCATCATCCAAAGCGACTTTGACTTTGGTGCGTGACATAAAAGAAACATCATGATGCTTGAATATTCCATATTCTGAGGCAAGGCGCTTAGCATCTCACTATCCAGATTTCAGCAGTAACAGCCAGATTATGTGTTCACCCCAACGACAAAGATTTCGCTAATTTCCCCAACGCAACAAATAAGCAAACGCGAAACTACCCTCAAATACAGCTGTCACCGAGGCTAGTCGATAGCGTTAATCTATCCTATACTCTTACGGTTTTTATACGTTATTTAGAAATAAATCAGAGGCATAAGGATGCAACATAATCTTAAAATTGCTAGTCAGTTTACATGCTTAAAATTATTGGCTTTGCTGATTGTAAGTACATTAATTTGCGGTATATTCAACAAAGCGAATGCCGAGAGCATCAATATGGAGCCTGACCAAAACTTACCTGCTTTCCTAAAAATAAACGCAAACATTATCCCCTATGCTTCACAAAATTTTGCTCCCGCTTCTATCGATAACATATGGCAACTAGACACTTTTCCAAATAACAACAGTGTGTCTTTTGTGCCTAACGGTGCTTGGGACGATTTATCAGAGAATGTGAAAGCCGTATTGAGGCAATCAAAAGCGCTTCGTAAGTCTGGTAACGAACAAGAAGCAAAAGCACTTTTAGAATCTATTTTAGACGAGTATTCTGCCGGAAATATTGAGCATAGTATTGGTAATTTGTATTTAAATAATACCGGTGATATTCCAACAAACAGAGAGCTCGGACTAGAATGGATACTCAAAGCTGCGATGAAAAAACCTTCATTATTTGTGTATCTCGGTTCTCAAAAAGAATTCGATAGCCTCGCGGTTTGGACTTATGGCTTATCTAGAGGTTGTACTGGTTGCTTTAGATCTATAGAAATACGCTTAGATTATTTACAAAAGACATCAAAAAATAAAGAAACGTTCAACAATATTATAAGCCAAGACTTAATGCTTAAATACAGCATATTCGCGTTAGAGGCTGGTGTAGCGCAAGCATTGCCAACACTTTCAAAATTAATAAGCGAGGCTGAAAAATATCCTGAAAGATACAACAAAGAGTCTCATGCACTTATTGCAACAATGACTAACGAGGCGAAGCGCCACGCAGGCGAAGCATTAATTTTTGGTTTACCAAAAGCAGTCAAAACAATCAGCAAAAGTGGTTTTATTCCTCAACGAATAAAAACTGCCGCATTAAAAATTGAAAATAATGACCCCCAAACCGCATTAAAGCTACTCGCTGTTAATAGTGAAACCAGTGAGTTTTTACCTGTTGTTATTAATAAATTAATGAATACTTACCAAGATATAGATGCTAACAATACGGCTTTTAATACGCTTGTGTTAAAAACAGTAAACGCCGGCGATCCAAGACATGCCGCGACAGCAGCTGCGATTCAAAAGTATCGATTAAATAGATTTGCAAGAAGTGGGAATGGTCATCGCACAATAAACGGAGGTGGCTATGGGTATGCCTCAGCAGAAACCTACCAGCGCTTTGGCGAATATAACTACACCATTACCTCTGCAACTACATTGTTTTTAAATAAACCACGCCCAAAGGGCTCAGCAATAGATATATATAATAGCGCGTCAAAATGCGTATTTGACGCGCTTAAGTATGACTTGGATTTTGCCAAAGCCTCGGCTGTATTTCGGTGTAAAAATTTAGTAAATAGCGTTTGGGAAACAAGTTCAACTGCGCTTGACATTGGCGGTTTAAATGAAGAAATGTACCGACATTTAATTCAACAAGTTAAAATCACCAAAATGGAGATGAATGAAAAAGAGATTCGCGAAGAGGCAGAGAGGCTTAACGCAAGAACCCTTAAAATTGGAAAAGAAATGATACAACGTGAACGCGACTCTTATAAAAGACTAGGCTTAAAGCCAAAACCATTTGAAAATTATTTCGAATTGATGGAAAAAGCTTCATCTATATATGAGAACGCTAAATTGAGTGCATCGTTTGAACGTCCAAACTTTATTCGCAACAGGCCTATTACGGCGACTGACATGCAAGCTTTTTACGATGATTATTTAAGACGTAAAAAGGATATAGAAGACGGAACTGCAGGAAAATATTTCGGACCAAAAGAAGAAGCAGAGATATGTAACATTTGGTCTTTTAAATTACTACCTGTTTGCGACAATACGAATTGATTTGACTTACACACCGATAAGCTAAAAGAGCGATGGTGCTTGTTATCTTATTGTTTCAGTATCTTTAGAATAATGAGGGACTCTATAACGCAAGCAATGATGCGCGGGTTTTACCAATAAACAAAAACAAGCTAAAACGGGCGCCGTTACC
>NZ_JBGIYY010000037.1:0-2935 GCF_041380235.1 Glaciecola sp. SC05 | reverse complement strand
TGATTTTATTGGCAAACTAGCTGCTCTTATTCCACCACCGCGACTCAATTTAACTCGATTTTTCGGAGTGTTCGCGCCAAACAGCAACCTGCGAGCACAAGTCACCGCATCACAGCGAGGTAAGAACAGCCCTGTACTCGCCAAAAAAGGAAATGAGGCATCGGAAAAACCTTACCACGCTAGGGCGATGAGTTGGGCTCAGAGACTAAAACGAGTATTCAACATCGATATTACCGGATGACCGACGCGCGAAGTGTGAAAAATGCCAACAACACAATGTAAGCGTCATCGCTTGCATTATAGATAGCCACGTTATTCAAAAAATACTGGAGCATTTAGATAAAAAATACCCTACTTCTTCACAAACAACGCTATTGCCACCTTTGCGTGCACCACCTGATGAACAGCGCGACTTCAACTTTGGGGCGTAGACAATAAGCAAAATAAGATACTAAGAAATAGATTCTGAAATGGTAGGGCAACATGCGCTCAAATTGCATTATTGCTATACCAAAGACTTGAAAAGACCATACAATGAAAACTGTTCAATTAGCCAAAATGCCTAAATCATCTTCGCAACGAACATCTAGCCAAACTAAAAGCCAGCTGTAACGAAGGGTAGCGTATAGCGTTAGTTTTACTTATACTCGTGAAATTACTCCTGAAATGCAAAAGCAATTCGAAGCGACTGAAGCGAGAGAGCTATCATACAAAAAGCCTGATGCGGTTTCTAGCGCATATATGCATGCCTTATTTGACGAAAATCCCTTACGTAGATACATGGTTGTACCCAACCAAGGCGAACAAGAAATGACTATAAAAACAAAAATACAACAATTGGTGCAACTTAACCAATGGGGTGATTATAGCTATTCAGAAGAAGAGCTAGTTGCCATGCTAAAAGAGGCAATGAAGTAAAAAACTTAACTAAGTACTTAAAGATAGAGATGTCTCCGTTTAAGGAAACCATGAGCAGGTCGCTAGTTATTTTTGGTTTTAGGATCAGGGTAGTGTCTATCAGCAGCAATTAAAATTTTTTATGCGCCTCGTTGATTATCTGTCTGAATAGTGAAATCGAGTGTGCGAGTCGCAAAATCAAACATAAAGCTTTCAATTTTGATACTGCTTGATCGCCGCCGCTGTCCGCTGACGCAACCGCAGGAGGATCTCGGCATATTCGGGATCATCGGCGAAGTTCTTCAGTTGGTCGGGATCTCGCTGCAAATCGTGCAAGAATTCGAAAGGCGGATCCATACGATCGTATCCGGCATAGGCATATCGTTCTTCGCGAATACCTGACCAAGCTGGAATGATATCTTGAAATTGGTGGTGCTCCCAGAAAAAGAAAGTGCGCCAGTCATCAGGACGCGAACCGCTGAGAAACGGAGTTAGACTCTGACCTTGATAAGTCTCTGGTACATTCAAGCCAGCTAGATCGAGAAAGGTCGATGGCAAGTCCAAATTTAACGCGAAAGACTGTTCTATCTTGCCTCTTTGTGAGATGGATTGCCTTGGGTCTTGGATAATGAGCGGCACCCGCATCGATTCTTCAAAGTGCGACCATTTACCAGCGAAGCCACGGTTTCCCATATAATAGCCATTGTCGGCGGTATAGATGACTATCGTGTTCTCCCTCAGGCCTTGTTTTTCGAGCTCCTCGAGCACGCGGCCAACGATGCCGTCCATTCCAGTCAGCATTCGGTAATAGGCTCGCATGTTGACGCTGTATTTTTCAGGTGTATCCCAACGCCAAAAATAGCGGCTGCGATTCAGAGAACCCTTCAGAAAATCAGGTAAAGATTCAAACACCGCAGGATCATCCAAGCGAGGTCGCAGTGGTTCGACGTCCTCGTACATACCGTCAACTGCCTTAGGCCACGGGTAGTGACCCATTCCTGGGCTGAGGTTACGATCCTGAGCGTGCGCAATAGTCATGCTCATAAACAGAAAGAAAGGCTGCTCTTCGGGTTGACTGCGCAGGAATTCGACAGAGCGATCCCCTATGAGTTCGTCGCTGTGACGCGTTGTGCCATTTGGCAACTCCTTCATGCCCAAGGTCAGGTGTTCCCACTCGTCGAACATGAGGTCGAAAGCAAATTGATTACCGTTTTGGTAGTGCACGTGATTTTTCCCGTAGTAGCCAGTTCGGTAGCCCGCCTCACGTAAAAGGATCGGGAAACTCGCTAGCAGATTCTTGTCTGTTATTCGCGTCGTACCCAATGGATCTCGGGGGCGATAGTTCAAGGTCCGTTGCGTGAGCCCCGTGAATATAGACGCCCGGCTGGCCATACAGATCGAGGTAGTGACGAAAGCATTTTTAAAGAGCACTCCCTTTTCAGCTAGTCGGTCAATGTTGGGCGTTTTTATTATTGGGTGGCCGGTATAACCTAGAGTTTCGTTGTTTTGATCATCAACTAGAACGAATAGGATGTTTGGTTTCACATTAGCATATGCGATATTACATAGTATTTGTAGACTGACCATCATCAAGGACAGGAGCGACATTATCTTCATATTGGTGATTTTTCTCTGGAAATTAAAGCCGACCGCCGACACCGAGAGTTATGCTCGACACAAATTATGGGGCTGGCGAGATAAAAGCTTTTGAGTGCATTGAAGTATTAGCTAATTCTGCTCAGATATCAAGAGTCTAACCAGAGCGCTCAATTTAACAGTAACGACTCTGCCAACAAAAATAAAGGGGTCGTAGTTAATTTACCTATGACGACCAAGCGGGTTACACAGGGCATATTGAGGATGATGATACGGGGCTTGTGTATATGCAGGCACGATACTATGATTCAGTGATAGGGAGGTTTTATTCAAATGATCCGGTTGGTACTCTCGAGCACATGAGCGGCTTACAAGGCATGCAGGGCTCATTCAGAGAAATGTCGGCATAGCCCTCGAATAACGGCCATTTAGCTTTTGACAA
>NZ_JBGIYY010000036.1:0-4011 GCF_041380235.1 Glaciecola sp. SC05 | reverse complement strand
ACCAACGTTCGCTTGAGGACGTGTTTAGTAAGCGTCTAGTAAACCACATATTTTCAATATAAGTCCAACCCAGCAGAATTTGACCTCGATAAATAGTTAGAGGTCTTTATGAAAAGCAAAGCAAGAACCAAGGCGCAGTGGTTGCTCATCTTTGATGAGCAGCAAAATAGCGGATTGAGCATCAAAGCGTTTTGTGAACGTCACAGTATTAACCTGCAAACATTCCGCGCACGGAAAAGTGATTGGAGCCCTAGAGGTAAGAAGCCAGGCCGAGCTTTGGTAAAGATTGAAACGCCCAAGACGAAGCGCGCGGCCATAAGTTGTCAGTTTAAAGGTATCGAGCTTGCCTGCAATGACTCGGTTAATCCGCAATGGTTTGCTGATATGATAAAGGCTCTTGCGCAATGAAGATGTTTGTTGAGCCTGAAGATATTTACTTGCACACCACTGCTGTAGACTTCAGAAAGTCCATCAACGGCTTGCTGTCGATTGTTGAAAGCGAGCTTGAATTAGACGCGTTTAGCGGTGCCTTGTTTATCTTCTGCAATAAGAAGCAGGACAAATTAAAGTTGTTGTATTGGGACAAAACAGGCTTTGCTCTGTGGTACAAACGCTTAGAAAAACACCGCTTCAAATGGCCTAAAATGCACGAGCTAGACAGGCTCAGATTGAGCGAACAGCAGTTGCAATGGCTGCTAGGTGGCTATGACGTGATTGGGCACAGCACGTTGAATTACAAGGCCTCTGGCTTATAACCTTAGATCATAAGCAGCGTTTTACGATCACGTTTTAATCTAAATAAAAACAGCCACTTAGCATACCTGTGCCCGTTCTTTGGGTATAATACAGACATGCAAAACGAACTCGACATGCTCCGTAAGCAACTGGCCCAAAAAGATGCGCTCATCGCGCGTCAGCAGGCACGGCTGTCGTTTTTAGAAGAGCAGTTCCGTCTTGCTCAGCAAAAGCAGTTTGGTGCAAGCAGTGAGGGGCACCCTGGTCAGGGTGAGCTATTTAATGAAGCTGAAGAGCTGGCAGTGACAGCAACTGAGCCTGAGCAAGAGAGCATTAGCTATACGCGCAACAAACCCAAGCGCAAGCCGTTGCCGGCAGACTTACCACGTGAAGTAGTCGTGCATGACTTGGCTGATGAAGATAAAGTCTGCGGCTGCTGCCAAGGTGAGCTACAGAAAATTGGCGAAGATAAAAGCGAGAAGCTTGAGTTTATTCCAGCGCAGGTCAAAGTGATTGAGCATGTACGCCCCAAATATGCATGCAGAGCATGTGAGAAAAACGGCACGCACAATCACATCAAACAAGCGCCGGTTGCGCCAAGCGTTATCCCTAAAGGCTATGCAACCCCGAGCTTACTGAGCCAAATCATCACCAGTAAATATCAGTATGGCTTGCCGCTATATCGGCAAGAAGCGATGTTTAAGCAGTACGGCATTGAGCTTAGCCGAAAGACCATGGCCGATTGGATGCTGCGGTGCGCAGGCTTGCTGCAACCGTTGTATGACCGTTTGCATGAGTTGATACTCCAGCAGCCAGTGATTGCAGCAGATGAAACCACCTTAAAGGTGGTGAAAGAAGATAAAGCCAAGTGCTATATGTGGGTGTATTGCACCGGCACTGACTCGCCTCAGAATAATCACACCGACATGCCTAACATCGTGCTCTATGACTACAAGGCAAGTCGCGCGGGCAAGTGCGCGGTGGATTATCTACAAGGCTTTACTGGCTACTTACAGGTCGATGGTTATGCAGGCTATGAGCAAACCCAAGCCATGCTTGCAGGGTGTTGGGCACATGCTAGACGTAAGTTCACAGAAGCGAAAACTGCACAAGGTAAGAAGAGCAGCGGCAAGGCTGATTGGGCGCTTAATCATATCCAAAAACTCTATCGCATTGAAGCGCAGCTAAAAGACAGCTCGCCTGAAGAAAGACGAATCATGCGAGAGCAAAAAAGCCGCCCCTTGCTCGAGCAGTTCGAAACATGGCTCATTAAATCAGAGCAGCAAGTGCTACCAAAAACGAAACTTGGTGAGGCGATTACCTACTGCTTAAATCAGTGGGGCAAACTCAACACCTATACAAAAGACGGTAACCTCAACATCGATAATAATCGCGCTGAGCGAGCAATAAAGCCCTTCGTGATAGGCAGAAAGAATTGGTTGTTTAGTCACACCGCAAAAGGCGCACACGCCAGTGCCGTGCTGTACAGCATTATCGAAACTGCAAAAGCGAACGGGCTAACGCCGTTCGATTATATTATGGACATGCTAGAGCAAATAGCGGCGCAAAATACCGAGGTCGAGCAACTGCTACCATGGCAGTTTGCTAAATGCTAGGTGGGATAGCTAGACGCTTACCGTGTTTATACAAAAACGCTAAGCTGTTAATTTGCAGCGCTATGCTGGCATAAGAAAGTCGTCGGACTGACGGATGTTGAAAGTAGGTGTTAAGCTCATCACAACTCACTTCATCTAACGGACGACCAAAGAACCTGGCCATGCGTATGAGGTGACTAGTATAAGATTGTTTCGTGTTAGAAGAGTAGCCTCTATAGTGTATTTCAGTAACCACTTGACTGATTAAATCATTCATTTTGTACCTCCGGAATTATGGGAAAACCCCAAAGGTAAGTGTGGTTCAAATGGTGAAAATTACTCCTCCGCGGAGCGGCTTAGTTCAACAACTTATTAATTGCCACTGCTCGATCTTCTTATAGTGAACTTTATATTCCCTGCGCTCATCTTCTTCTCATTAATGTAGATGTCAGCTATAAAAATCATTTTCTCTTCTGTCACTTCTAACACCTTTAGCTTCTCTGTTTTGCTCGAATGCGATATCACGATGGTATCATTTTCTAGAGAATATGGAGCTGGGTTTGAAGTTTCACCCATTGCCGATGAGGTAAATATGCCATTGTTAAATTGAAAAAAATCATCCTTCCCTGCGGGTATTTCGCCAAGGTTTCCCATTTCGATAGAAGCCACTCCCCACTTACCAGAAATATCGGCATCAGTTAACTCAAATGCGTGAGTCCAGAAAGACAAAATTACCAAACTAAAAATTACTATCGATTTCATTATTACTTCCTATAAGCCCAAATGGCAATTAACACCAAATTAAGCGGCGTTGCCCGCTCTTGGCGATGTCCGCTTTAATTTTTTTGTTAACTTCTGGCACTGACTCAATCCTTTGTTATATGATTTTTCGTAATTAAGTCATAGACATAGTTCTTAATGTCCCATAGAACTACAAACGCGAACGCTAATCCAAATAGCAAAGAAGAAACAAATCCAACTATTGCGTCTACTCCCCAGCAATAAGTTGCAAAACTGAGACATATAAAGCTTGCGAATACTTGCAGGAAAAATAACTCTATGCCACTTTTAATATTCGTTTTAGGTACGTTGGGCCCATTTGTTCCTTTGTGCTTATAGCTCACAACTAAAACATCCTTGAATTTCAACTAACACGTGAAGTTAACACCTGCTTAAGCGGTAAAAATTGCTCTTTATTTTTATCCGCTTCAAGCTTTTGTTAGGCATCATTCTTAAACACCCCACCACACTCTTTACATTTTTTCTTACCATTGCGCAGACGAATAATAAAACCAAAACATAAATATACAGCTATTTGACTTAATTTTGCTCGCCAAGTATTAAATGTGACAAAAACTAAACCGTTGCAGTTAGCACAAGCAATCTCGTTTTCTTCTTCTGATAAGTAACTTTCATAACTTCCATCATATAACTTGCCCAACACCGAAGTAGCTTTATTCTTGTCATCAGGTGACACTCGAAGTTTTACACCACCCAAGGCATGTGACATAGACCAATTTGCCCATATATAATGTTCGTCGGCAATGTAAGCTGAAATTCCTTCGGTCAATAGTCTACCTTTCGCGATATGCGCTTGAATGGGATCATCAAAAGCCCCCACAGTTACGATAGTCAATACTCCCTTTTGATGCCTAACACCATTTTAAGCGGTGGGCCGGTG
>NZ_JBGIYY010000035.1:0-2489 GCF_041380235.1 Glaciecola sp. SC05 | reverse complement strand
GCTAGCTAAAAATTTGCACTATATGCATGACAAGTTTTTTCATTTGCTAATCACATATTTCTTTGCATGTATCACTTTCGCAATACACACAACACATTCGTCAGATAGAGTAGCGATTGATAAAACTCACTCCAAATTACTTCAGAGTTTGTTCAATCAGTATTACTCTTTCTTTAAATATTGATTACTAATTATCAGCTTTTCCAAATTGTTAAAGAGCATTATTTATCATTTAAGGCTTAAAAAAACCCTAATGAATATTCTCAACAACNGCTTTTCCAAATTGTTAAAGAGCATTATAAATAATGGGGTCAGAGTATATTACTCAAACAACATCTTTATAACGATAAACATGGTCCAAAGTAATTTACTCTGACCCCATTATTTATCATTTAAGGCTTAAAAAAACCCTAATGAATATTCTCAATACTGAGCCCATTCATTAAGGCTTATCTTCCGACATAAGGGCAATCCCGACCATACTCAAGGATNAATACTGAGCCCATTCATTAAGGCTTATTTTACGATTTACACCATATACCACAAAATTGGTAGGCTTGGGCAGACTTGAACTGCCGACCTCACCCTTATCAGGGGTGCGCTCTAACCAGCTGAGCTACAAGCCTGCTTCATTCTGAGCAAGTGGTGGAGCTAAGCAGGATCGAACTGCTGACCTCCTGCGTGCAAGGCAGGCGCTCTCCCAGCTGAGCTATAGCCCCTTACGTCTTTTCAAAAGTAACTGTTCTACCTGACCTACTCAACATACTCATGCATGTCAACATATCAACCAGTTCGCTTGGTGACGGCAGGTTTGGGCTGAGTAACGCAGCGTACGATAGTACGTGAGTAACGCAAACTCAAAGCTGGCTAAACCAAGTAGAACTGGTAGGCTTGGGCAGACTTGAACTGCCGACCTCACCCTTATCAGGGGTGCGCTCTAACCAGCTGAGCTACAAGCCTGCTTCATTCTGAGCAAGTGGTGGAGCTAAGCAGGATCGAACTGCTGACCTCCTGCGTGCAAGGCAGGCGCTCTCCCAGCTGAGCTATAGCCCCGTTGTTTTGTATTCTCGCGTCAACTACAGCAGTAGTATTCGCAGCTTACCGCCTGCGCGGCAATGACCTTTGTTCGTTGCAAGCAACGCGTCCGGTCAACACAAACACAATGGTTTGGTATATCGTGACTCTTTTATTCNGCGCTCTAACCAGCTGAGCTACAAGCCTATATTCTAAACTCGTAGGTCTGACGCTACTTTTGAACTCTTCTAACTTTATAACAAGAAAATCTGTGTGAGCACTGCACCAAAAGCACTACAACTTTTTGGTAAGGAGGTGATCCAACCCCAGGTTCCCCTAGGGTTACCTTGTTACGACTTCACCCCAGTCATGAAACACAAAGTGGTAACCGTCCTCCTTTCCCAGCAGGGCGAGGTTAGACTAGCTACTTCTTTTGCATCCCACTCCCATGGTGTGACGGGCGGTGTGTACAAGGCCCGGGAACGTATTCACCGCAGCATTCTGATCTGCGATTACTAGCGATTCCGACTTCATGGAGTCGAGTTGCAGACTCCAATCCGGACTACGATAAGCTTTAAGGGGTCCGCTTACTCTCACAAGTTCGCTTCCCTCTGTACTTACCATTGTAGCACGTGTGTAGCCCTACTCGTAAGGGCCATGATGACTTGACGTCGTCCCCACCTTCCTCCGGTTTGTCACCGGCAGTCTCCTTAAAGTACCCAACTTAATGCTGGTAACTAAGGACAAGGGTTGCGCTCGTTGCGGGACTTAACCCAACATCTCACGACACGAGCTGACGACAGCCATGCAGCACCTGTATCAGTGTTCCCGAAGGCACCAATGCATCTCTGCAAAGTTCACTGTATGTCAAGAGTAGGTAAGGTTCTTCGCGTTGCATCGAATTAAACCACATGCTCCACCGCTTGTGCGGGCCCCCGTCAATTCATTTGAGTTTTAACCTTGCGGCCGTACTCCCCAGGCGGTCTACTTATCGCGTTAGCTTCGCTACTCACGGATTAAATCCACAAACAGCTAGTAGACAGCGTTTACGGTGTGGACTACCAGGGTATCTAATCCTGTTCGCTACCCACACTTTCGCACATGAGCGTCAGTTCTTGGCCAGAGAGTCGCCTTCGCCACTGATGTTCCTCCAGATATCTACGCATTTCACCGCTACACCTGGAATTCCACTCCCCTCTCCAAAACTCTAGTCTGCCAGTTCTAAATGACCATCCCACGTTGAGCGCGGGGCTTTCACATCTAGCTTAACAAACCGCCTGCGTGCGCTTTACGCCCAGTAATTCCGATTAACGCTTGCACCCTCCGTATTACCGCGGCTGCTGGCACGGAGTTAGCCGGTGCTTCTTCTGTTGCTAACGTCACAGAACTTGGGTATTAACCAAATCCCTTTCCTCACAACTGAAAGTGCTTTACAACCCGAAGGCCTTCTTCACACACGCGGCATGGCTGCATCA
>NZ_JBGIYY010000034.1:0-6635 GCF_041380235.1 Glaciecola sp. SC05 | reverse complement strand
GTACTTTGTCCACATCAACACTTACTTAAGCGGCGAAAATTGCTTTTTATTTTTGTCCGCTTCAAGTTTTTGTTATTTGACGTTATACTATGTACAACTAACTGTACCAGAGAAGATTTATGGACGCCATAAGTTATACAGCAGCAAGGGCTAAACTTGCAACAACTATGGAGCAAGTATGTAATGATCACGCTCCTGTTATTATTACAAGAAAGACTCAACCTTCGGTTGTCATGATGTCTCTCGAAGATTATCAGGCAATGGAAGAAACAACGTATTTGCTACGATCACCTGAGAATGCTAGAAGATTGTTAAGCTCTATAGCAGAATTAGAAGATGGAAAAGGCTCCGCTAGGGAACTGATTGAATGAAGCTAATTTTTTCATCTACCGCATGGAGCGACTATCTGTATTGGCAGACAACAGATAAAAAGATGCTTAAAAGAATAAATGCACTAATTAAAGATATCTCTAGAACTCCTTATGAAGGAATAGGAAAACCCGAACCGCTCAAACATGGCATGTCAGGCTATTGGTCCAGAAGAATTAACGATGAGCATCGATTCGTTTATAAAGCCTTAGAAGATTCAATAATGATCGCGCAACTAAGATACCACTATGGCAAATAACAGTTCAGGTTATGTGGTGAAGTACCGCTAGGTACTTTGTCCACATCAACAGGTTGTTCTGTGGCTACGTGATATGCACTATCCATGTTACTCATAAACCTTATTCGTTAACCATGTGATCTTTAAATGTTTATCTTATACCCCACGGGCTTAATTCGATGTTTGACTCTACACTTTAAGCTTCTGCGGTATCCGCCTGTAAACTCCGTTTTCTGCGTGTACCGCAGAAGCTTAAAGCGTACGTAAAAAGCTCAAACTTTTCTACTGGACCTTTTGACAGATCTCGATGCTTGCATACATCCTTATTCAAAATGTTCAGTGCCCGTGGCACAGAACACCCCAATAAGCGGCGGTCGCGCTCTTTGCGAACGTCCGTCTTCATTGGTTTGTTAACTCCTTGCTCGCGTATTGATGTATTCCATGAGTTCACTGTGTCCATTCAACATATTAGAGCACCAAATTTTCCCAATTTCTGATACTACAATATAGTCCGCTTGTAAAAGCCAAGAATAGCCTACTCGCTCAAAATTATCCCATGGCACTTTGTTATCACCCGCTATAGGGCTTTTAAAATATATAAACTCATCGTCATAGCCAAATCTTACAAAAAATGCTTGGTAGGAAAAAAATGTTGAGCCTGCTAAAAAACCTAAACCAACCAAAGTAGCAGCCACTTCTTGGCCCTCAAACGATCCAACCATAGCGTACAAAATGAATACGGTAACAATAACCAGCAATATTGCGAATGACTTAAAAATAATACCAAATTCTAATAATCTAACGTTTCCATCTCTCTTACTCTCAGAATTAGTAAAAAATACTATTGAGAAAACTACCAAACCACCTATTAAACCGCTATATATCGGACTCCAAGTAAAACCTGATTCTTCCATTTCACCTCCTGAGAGTTAACACCCACTTAAGCGGTGAAAATTGCTCTTTATTTTTGTCCGCTTCAAGTTTTTGTTATGCCGCAATTGCTAAAACTTCGCGTAAACTATCGCTTGGGTTAGTTTGTAAAACAAAATGGCTCCCATCCAACTGTTTAAGCTCAATGTTAGCATAAGCCTTTTTAAAAACTTTCGCTGCATTACCCGAAACTAACCTATCATCACTAGCCTGAAGGTAAGAAGAAGGAATACTGCTTACACTTTCTATAGGGTTTAAATTAGAAATCTGCTTTATCCGATATTCCAATAAATCTAATGGTACATTTGACATTGCTCTATGGAACAGGTCCATCAAATATTGTGAACTATATTTGCCAAACAGCATCTCTTTGACCATGAATTCAGGATATAGAGAATAATTCAGCATAGCCTTTGGGACTAGTTTTCCAAACTTGGCCAAAGAAGATGGCTGTTCAAGAAAGCTTGCAGCAAATACGATATGTTTTATTGAATCAGGAGCTATTTTTCCTATTTCATGGGCTATCAATCCAGAATACGACTCCCCGATTATGATTGTCTCTTTCTTTATGTTGGCAACTAATTCTTTAGCCTGCTCTTCGAAGCTTACATCTATCTCTTGAATGAGTTTAACAATTTGCACATCAGCTGAACTCGGAAGTAATTTTATAAATGGCTCAAACATTATTCCGGTTCCGTCCATACCTGGTAGCAGTAAAATGTTCATTCAATCCTCTTTGCGGCAATCGTGGTAGAGCGACCCATTACTGGGCCGACCCCACACAGATCCGGACGTGCGGAACTACCGCATCCGGCTCTTCAGTTATATATTCGCTCGTGTAAAACACACCCCTAATACCAGTCAACATCTATAATGCGTTTCCTAACTCGTAATGGCTCAATCTGAAAATAGATTAGCATCTCTTTAAAACTTCGCCAATTGTAACTTCGCCTGCCACTGCGACGGTTCAGCCATTTATAAAGGCTGTGCAATGCAAATGCGCTTACTTTCGCTAGGCTGCGACTGTTATCGGGTAGCCCAAAGTAGTTGCTAAATCCCCTAAGCTTGCGCTTTAGTTGAGGTAGCCAAATGTTCAACTTCTGTGAACGCTTGGCTTTAATCCATCGATACAGCTCATTAAGGGTTGACCGCTGTTTCTTCGCTGCGGTGCGCCGCCTTAAGCGTGGCTGACCATTGGCATCTTTGCCCCAGTAAAATGCAAACCCCAGAAATACAAATTGACGTTTACGGCTGGGATGAAAACGACTGAAACGCATCAGTGATGTTTTCTCTGCAGCTACGTCCAAGTTGAATGTCTGTAATCGTGTGGGTAATTCCTGATAAAAGTACTCAGCGTCTTGGGCATATTGAAACGCGCACACAAAATCATCCGCATAGCGTATCATCATGGCGCGACCATGCAGACGCGGCTTTACTCTCTTCTCAAACCATAAGTCTAAGGCGTAATGCAGATAAATATTCGCTAATACTGGACTAATAACACCGCCTTGTGGACTACCACTAGTCGGCTTATCAAACGCCCCAGTAGGCTCTTTTACCCGCGCCTTCAACCATTGTTTGATTAGAGTAAGCAATGCCACATCGTCAATACGCTGTTTGAGCTTACGCATTAGCCAGTCGTGGTCAAGATTATCAAAGAACCCCTTGATGTCTGCTTCCACCACATAACCATAGCCCTTAAATTGCAAGTTCAAGGTCAAACTATGCACGGCCTGATGCGCACTTTTATAAGGTCGATATCCATAGCTATTTCGCACAAAATCTTGCTCCCAGATACTTTGCAGTAATTGGCTCACACTTTGTTGCACGAGTTTGTCATCGACCGTGGGTAACCCTAATGGCCTTAGCTGGCCATTCGATTTGGGGATATATACTCGCTTTATGTCATTCGCTCGGTAGCATTTCTGCTTAAGCGCGCAACTTAAACGCTGTATATTTTCTGGCAGGCTCGCCTCATATATCGGCATCGTGATGCCGTCTATACCCGATTTGGCCTGCTTATTGAGTTGCCCCCAACTTTGATACAGTAAATCAGTATTTAGCAGTCCGTATAAATTCTGAAACCTGTGTTTGGGGTGGGTCTGCGCTTTAAATGCGATGGCGTTTAGTGTGGTTTTCATAGTGATTCCAGCCCTACTTTGTCCGGCCTATGTGTCTGCTAAACACCTCATATAACTGTCAACTCCTTCGCCATGTGCAAGGCTTTCCCCTGCTCAGACTACTATGGGTTGATCTGACTGCCAAAGCGTCATCGGCTCACCTTGCTTTTGGCTTAGTTTACCTACCCTGTCCTTAGGGAACACCTTTGGCTCTCTCAAGTTCCTAACACATCTCTTTATACATGCCACGTCTTGATAACTCCGCTGACTCGCCACAACCTCACCAATATCGGTTGCTTTACGTGGACTTCGGCTGTGTTACCGGCCTTGTCAGTCAGAACTTAAGTATTATCGAAGCGATACCAGCACTTCAGGGACACGTATCCCCTATGGCCTACATAATTCGCTGTCTACGCTTCACGCTGGTTGTTCGTCTGATTGTGTCTTAACACTGGAAAGCAATTCCCATCCTCACACTCCGCACAGCGCGCAAGACTCGCTACAGGTGGTTGGCTAGACCTTACCCGACAGGGACTTTCACCCTGCAAGATGCATCAAGCTTACTTGACGCACTAACACTTTGCATAAGCGGTTTTGCGGCGCTTTTTCGCAAAATCCGCGTTAATGCATTTGTTATACATGCGTTACCTCTGAGCCGTTAATTACTTGATAATCTCGATATAAAGCTGACAGAAGAGATGCTAAAAGAGAAATAAATAGAATACTAATGACTAGCGAAGTAGTGAAACCTTCAAACAACATTTTAAGGAGTATCGCTGATAATAATGCTATGACCTCAACCGTCCCTAAAATCACCGCCCATATCTTCTGTCGACGAAGCCCATAAACTATCAGTGCATTTAACGAGAGCAATACAACAAAGACTGGTGCTACGTACGTCAAGCTTACAGTTGGAAGGAAACCTATAATCACCCCTACCATTGCCCCCATTAATAGCAAAGCAAAGATAATAGCGATAATTAATGTCAAAAAACTGAAGCCTAGCGCTGCGCCCTTCACCTTAACCTCCTGTGTCAATTAGCATGTATAACGCTGAAACTTTGCGGCAGTTTTGGAGCCGCGAAGCGGCGGAAAAATTGTCCGACAACAGTGCCTTGTTAGGTGTTTTTTTGAAGAGGTACGACACAAGAGATATGCCATAGAATCTACACCATCATCCAGTCGACAAGTCTTTGTTCGTTAGCGGTATAAGCTCCGCCTTCATAATAGGTTGCATTTGCATATTCCTGGAGCCTTTTTTGTTTATTGTCGTCTAGAGCATCCCACCACTGATGAGAGAAGAATGTGTTTTCACAATTAACAAGGCAATACTGCACAAAAATATCGCCTTTTTCGTCATCGGGGAGGTCATCAAAACTTTCGACTACGCGCTCTGGATGTGGATCACCTTTCAACCATACAAATATGATAGCCCCGCCGCCATCAGTATTAACTACGGTATGAGATAGCATTTCGGCATCTTTGCTAATGTCCCACATATCAATTAGCTTGTTGCCTCGAAAATCAAATTCGCAATGAATAATACTTGAACTAACAACATCTAGTTTTCCATTAAAAAAGTAGCACGCGCTTTCGAAATTATCATAATTATCCCGACGAATTGCCTCTTCCAGAATATCTCGATAATTTCCGTTTTCTTCTAGGGATTTTTTTTGACCTTCAATATTTCCTGAAATTGAAAGCTGAATGTTAATTTGACGATCAATTTCCATGCCTCTATCAATCACGCTTCGCTGAAACTCAAGTGATTCGACCAGAGCCTGTTTTCTATAATATTCATTACAGACATTCCTAAAAGCATGAAGGACGCATTGCTTGTGATCACCCGTAAAGGTCGATCTTTCTATTGGGCTGAAAAGGCTTGAGTCGTGAAAAGAGCAGAAACCTGGAAAAACCGATGCTTTCCTCCAGCTAATTGGTTTGGCTTCGGCAGCCCCGCCTTCTTGTGTTACTTGAAATTGCATTACATGTCCGGATGAGCTCACGATCCTTTCTAACGGTCCCTTGCGCTGAATGGTATGCGCATCGATTATTTTTCCTCTGCAGGTATCAACAGATGCGAGAGGATGCATGCAACCGCGCTTCCTCCAAAAAACTTTTCTTTGGAGATTTAGAATCTTTCCTAAAGTGTAAGGTTGCTCTTCACCTCTTCCTCTATGGCACTTTTTATACTTTTTTCCTGAGCCACACCAGCATGCTTCGTAGTGCTTCCGCTCTCTAAGCGCGTCCACGACAAATGGATGCTGATTATCAACTTCAAAAACTCGAAAAGGATTCGGAGGTATATCGATCATCGTGCTTGAGACTCCTCCTCACCTAACGCCGCCATAATCGGCGCGAGGAACGAGTGTCCGGCGGCAAAGCCGCGCAATTAATGGTCTTGTTACGTTGCATGCACTCGCGCCTGATGGTTAAAAAACAATACTAAGTCACGTGCAGTAGTCACTCTGCCGTAGTATGGATTCGTTTCAAGCCCTTCGAGAGTACGACCAGTTCTTTGCGATATTTCCTCTAACAAATCGAGGTCGAGAGTATCTTCATCAAGCATTAATTTTTCGAAAAGTATGTCTGATGCCTTGATGGGAACTTTTTGTTCTGTTGGAAGTGAGGCTTGTATTTGCTCATACACAGCCCTAATTACCCAAGTATCCACGACCCTTGGGTCAAATTCTCTAGCAAATTCACAAATCGATTCATCACTACGCTCATTGTATAAACCCAAAAAGTACTTTTCTATTTTCGGTTCTTCAATTTTACTCCATGCAAATACTAGCAAAGCTACACCTGCTAGAATCGCCAGTAAAATGGGTGCGTAAATGACTATACCCAAAAAAACTGCAGAAACAGTGAATAAAGTAGGTGCACTAGGTTTTTCAGCCACATACTTTGGCATGAATCTAGAAGGTTTCTTCATTGTTCACCTTGCAACGTAACGCTTTAGTATTCTTTTTGCCTTC
>NZ_JBGIYY010000033.1:0-6680 GCF_041380235.1 Glaciecola sp. SC05 | reverse complement strand
GATAGCACCTGCGGGGCTGCGAGTTTGTTTCCATTCAATATTTCACTGCATCCAACAGTGAATCACGCAGCAAAATGGTTTAATTGGCCGTAAAGGCGTTTTTTTCGTGACCCTAGTGCTTACTTATTCAAGTATCCCGCACAAAAAATAATCATTACGCTTAACATCTACCTGAACGAGTGCCTTACTCTTGGATTCACGGACTGTCGCGAGTTGATAGCCATTTAACTCTCTAACCCGATCTGATACAGCTGATTGCTCGCTCTTCTCTTTAGATGATTTCTACTGCAGTAATAGATTTCCTGCCTCCTGTACTCCACTCCTGTATCTTATCGAGTTACTTATTTTTTGTTGCCGCTAGATGAATGATATAAAGTTTGAGCGTCTTTTTGAATTTGTGGCTTGACTGTTTCTAACCGAATTTTATTTACTCAAGTAAAAACGCTACCACGCTGTTTTTGAGCATACTGTTCGAGTTTTACCGGCACACAGGCTCTCAACGGTAACTAATTTACAAATCGACAAGATAGCTCATGCTATGTCGGCAGATATTTCCCAAAATTTCCCACCTCAACTTACTTCTAAGCGTACGTCGGTCGTGCGCTTTCAGCAGAGCCTTGTCTCAAGAAAAGTCGTGCTAAACGTTTATAAATAGACACTTCAAGTACTAAGTTAAATCGGTATGGCCGCTACTAATATAACTAAACAAAGGAATAACTTAATTGATCACTTTGGTGCCACTATGAACATTGATTTTTATGAATAAAAAGTATTCTTTTCACTAAATAATATACGAACTTGAACTGCGGCATCAGACTTAATAGGATGTTTTTTGGGAAAAGTATTGACAATATTATTTATTTATTTATTTTAAAGTGAATGGATTAACGATATAGATCATATCGTTGCGTTAATAAAGAGCTCATGGATGGCGTGGCAAGAAAGTTTCTTAAGTAGGATTATTAACCGATATCTTTGCGGAGATAAAGCGCTAAAGGAGGCTAGGTTAGTTCCGCACGGAATATTATTTTATTCACTCACACTACCGCATAATGATGATCCAATTACTTCAGACCTAATCGGGCAAATCACGGCCTATGAAGAAGTGGTTAAACTTTTCAGTACACGTAATGTAACCATCGACACATTTCATTTAGCCCACCGTAAATTGAATCGGAACAATAGGCCAGCGGTAACCTCATTCAGACTCACCCAAAACACCGTTGGTAGTAAGTTAAGCGGAGAAGTATACAGGCCTCCACGCCCTGAGGTGGTGAATAAAGCCATGGATGATCTTGTCGCTTTGATAAGCCAATCAATCTCAAATGACTTATTTGCTATCATAAATATTTATGTTCTTTTTTTAAAAATTCACCCTTATATGGATGGTAATGGTCGACTAGCGCGGGCATTGATGCAAGGTCTATTGATTAAACACGGTATAAATCGACCACATCTTGATCTGTTTCGATTCAGTAATTCCGAAATCAAATTCAGCGAGCAGTTATCTTCATTCGTAACAGGTAACTTAAACGCAAATGAATATTGGGTTAGTAATATTGCTTGGAATGATAGTTTGACTTGTTATCTAACAACGATAATAAATATATTTCAAAAAAACCTATCAAACAAAGTAGCTTTGAGACCAATGGATACTCACGATAGCGCAGCGTTACAAATGCTATTGATGTACCCGATTTTTACACCCGACTTTTTATGTCGTGCATTAAATATCCCGTACGAAAAGTCTACAAAACTAATCGAAAAATTTTGTCGGTTGAACTTGCTTGAACCACAGCAAATTCGAGTGGTAAAAAACCAAGTCGTTTACGTTGCCAATGGTGCTTTTGAGATGATTTCATCATTCGATCAAGCAATTTTTAGCAATAAACAACTTTAACTTTGACTAAATATAAATAAGGAAGCTTATGAAAACTCTTAAATCAAACATAGCCATAGCCGTAACATGTCTAACAGGAGTTGCGACTTCTGCATACCTGCAAGCCAGTGAAATTGACAACAGTGTTCTAACAAAACTAAATACAGAATATGCCGCAGGCTGGAGCTTTAGTGGGTCGGAAGTAAATTCAATCGATACTGGAGTTTGCTGCATAGAGACTCAAGTATTATAAACTAAGGTATAAATAAATAATCGAAGCGATAAAGTACTTAATTTAAAGGAATTGTTTTCCCTATTTTGCTAAATCGAAATAGGGAAAACATCGCGGTAAACATTAATTTTTTATAAAAAGGAACATTTATGAAATTCATATACTCAAAAATTGCAATCGCTGTTATTTGTTTGAACGGCTCATTAGCACACGATATGTCGAACACATCAGCAAATAAAAGTGTTTTTTTGACGGAAGTAAATAAAAATTTTATTAGCGGTTGGAGCTTCGGTGTGTCAAAAAGCCATGCATTCGACACATGGGATGTTGGTTGTGGCATATGCGGCCCATGGGAAACATTTATTCCATTTGTGCCACCTCCTTTTGACCCTGACCCAGGCGCTGGTGGTGGCGGCGATGAGGGCAGCGATGGTGGAGGTGGTAGCAACTATACACCCGTAAATGACGCAGAGGGTGTAGCTGATTTAATGGTTGCTATCCAAACACTAAAAAACAAGCTTGCACAATTAGCCTTGAGGACAAGCATTAGCCCAGAGACGGCAGCTCGAATAGCAAATGAAATACGCTTACTTGATGCTTTCTTGCGGAAAACAAACAATTTTTATGAGGCATTAAGTACCGGTATACAAGCTACTATTCATTTGGCAGAGCAAGATTATGTAGCCGCCGTAAGTGAAGTCTCAGGTTTACTGGCTGGTGTGGGTACATACGCTGGAGTTAACGGGTTGTTGATGAATGCTACAGGCAGACCATTGCTCGTGATTATCGGAGCAAGTGCTGCTGCATTTCTCATCGCTGATTTTGTTGAAAACAATACTCCAGGGGTAATTGCCGCATTGGAAGACGCATTAGATTTTGACTATGACCTAAACATCGATGATCCTATCGGTGGGCAAGGTCCAAGCTGGGGAGATTGCACTGAAGCGTACGACTCTAGCCTATGTGAAATTAACCGCCACGAACCGAGGCATGCTTAGCTACCAGATTAAATGAAATCTGGGATATGTTGAAGTCAAAATAAATTGGGATGTTATCATCGTAATGTTATTCGAAAATAACATTACGATTAAAGGAGTATCTGTAAGTGAGCAAAGCGTTACTCGAATTTACTAAAAAACGGTATCATCTCGTTGGATTAGTGTTATTGATTGTTATTTTTGCTGCGGCGCTGATAAGTGGCACAAGTTATTTTTCTCACCTTCCAAAATTTGATGGAGAGGTTAAGGGATTCATAGCAGAAATACTTAGCCCATTTGGCTTAGCCATCGGTTTATATTCTTTGTATAAGTATTATCAATTACCCTATCTAGTTCAATTTGACTGTGAAAATGGAGTTGTATATATAAACAAGAAGATATCAGACCCGCCAATGAAGGTATTTGCCACAGAACATAAACCGAAAGTTGTAAGCTTATTAATAAAACGGGGAGATGACGTAATCGTCAAATCTTATAAAATATATAAAAGCAATATACCATTAAGTGATATCGAACAGACTTTTACTAATTTAGATATCATCTTAAAACATAAAGCGAAGTAAAAAGCCCATGAAATTAATAATGATATGTGCAATGTCAATATCCAGCTTACTACTTTTATTCACGTTCTACTCGAATTATTCTTTTTTACAAGAACCATCGATTTCTCAGAGCAAAATAGTTGAGATTAATCACGAGGCCGAAGTCACCAAAAGCAACCCGCAACAAAATCTATATAATATCCCTTCTACTGGCAGTCACTCAAATAAACGAAACAACATAGATATTTCGTCTATCGAACGATGTGAGATAGAAACTACCCAACTACTACAAGAGCAGAGGCAGATTCAAGTTGACGCGCAGAACATTATTGAAAGCCAGTCAAATTTCACCGATTTGTCCAGGGCATTAGCGCTGCTTGTCAGCAACGAAGTCATATCGCTACCCAGGGCTTATTTTATGGTGCCGGGAATTGAAACCAGATTAGCCAGCCAAAACTTTGTCGAATTGCAATCGGACAAAATACAAGACTTGGATGATGAACATAAGTCTCTTTTTAGAGAGTTTATGGCCATTAACCGTAAAGTCAACTCGGACGAGCAGTTCGAGTTTTCCACACTATTAGATTTAAAGAAAACACTGCCAGACGTGCGAATAAAATCTCGTGGGAAAACGAGTATATTTTCAGCCAACCGGGCGATCTCAAAATACCTAGTTAAACAACCCATTGAGTGGATAAATGCTTTGCCTAGTGATACCAAATTAGATGAAGCAGTTCTGATTAGCGTTATTGAGAACACCAGCGATATAGAAAAAATAACCGCAATTGCAAAGTTAATTGATTTCAAAGAGAGGCGGCCTTACGACCGCAATGGCAACTTATCCACCGCCTTAGACGCAGCAGTAAAGAAAGGTAATGTCGAATTAATATCTCATATGGCAAAGATATTACCTTCAAAACGACATCCGTTTAGTATTCCCCAAGCCAATCATGTCATTGCTCGCCTTATTGAAAGTAGAGAAATAGACCAGTTGCCAGAGAAAATTAGCGCGTTATTGGCCTTAACACTTAGCAATGAGCCTCTAAAACTATGGTTCAACTCAGAACAGAATACTTACAGTATTATCGGATACAATAAACGGGTTACGATAGGCAATGAACAACTCAAACTACTAGTTGCCAACGATTTACCTTTCGATATTGTTCAAGATCTGCCAGTTCAGGCTGAAGACATAAGCCTGTTTGGCGATTACATCTCACTTCAAGTACTCATCGATTCATATAAATCACTTTCGTTAGATAAGCTTGAGAAGCAAAAGGAATGCAAAGAAAAAGTCGCGCTTTATGTTAATAATCAGCCATCCTTTAAAAGCCACCTTCAAGCAATTGAAAAAAACACGAGCCCGAGTAACTCCTTTTATGAAAATGTTGAGCGTTTACAGCAAATCTCGCCAGCGCTGGTTGATCATTACTACAACGCACACCAGTTTACTGAAATGCCAACAACTAATATGCCCTACTTACACCGTATAATTGATGGCATCAAAAATAATAGCCTAGATGAAGCATTAGCAGTTTTGGGTGAAAAACAACTTGCCCCAAGCGAGCAGACCTACATAGCTCAGCAAATATGTATGAGTGGGGATATAACATTGCTTCAAAGATCCTTAAGCATTTTAGACACTATTCAGTTTCACAGTCCACAGTATTCCGAATGCTTGAGCGACGCAGATAACTACAAAAGGATATACTTTTCAACTAGCCACACTCACCCAAGCCTTGGCTACGATGCGATTTCCAGATTTCGTTTTGACGACGCGATAGAGCTTCTCGACAAAGGTGAATCAACTGCGGGATTCCCTGGTGGCCGTGACGGCTTAGCATTATTTCTTGATCGCATAGTTGCCTCGAAAATGCCCCCCGTTCATCAACAAATACAAATTTTAGAACGGCTGGTGCAATCGCAGGACTTAACAGATATGCACTATGCTCGACTGCATAGATTAAAAATTAAAAACCCCGAATTATTTAACACACTGGCACGCCTCAATAGCCAAGTACTCAATGCTACATTGGTTCCATTTAATGAATATAAATAATTTGAACTTGATCTGACCAGCTACAGGTTGTGTTTGAATCCCGCTCACGTACTGGGGTAAAATAGCCATTAAGTTCAAAAATTTATCCGGAAAGTTATCGCCTATCTTGGCGGTAACGAGGTCAAAAGTAAAATAGCACCTCGCATAAAATCTTATTTACGATTAACCAAGGTAGGATTGCGGCGGGAGGCAAATTTATCGACGCGCTGAATTTGATCTTGCGATTAGTTAACATCGGCGACGCAAAGTCCCTAGCCTGCCACCCGGCTAGCACTACGCATCGCCAGTTAAACCCTGAAGAACTTGCTAACGCCGGTGTATCAGAAGAAATGGTGAGAATTTCAGTGGGTATCGAGCATATTGACGATATTCTTGCGGATATTGAGCAGGCATTAGTGGCTAGTCAGGCATAAAACATCCCCGCAAAAACTATTGGTTACCAACACCTCTATGTGCCGCATTGCAACTTATGTTGCAGTGCGCGACACCTCTTCCATAAAGCTGCGATTTATTGCGAACTAACTACATGTGGTGCAATATCGCACCAGATAATTTGGATGAAACTATGCCTAAACAAAGTGTCACATTGAAAGAGAGCAACAATAACCGGCTTAACGCCCGTGTGAAAACATTGGTGACTATGCAAATAAGAGCGAATTAATATATGATCTTAATAAGGTGATATTAGCAATAAGGATTATCCCACCACTGAGGCATCAAGCCCCAGCAATGGAATAATCAAACTCGATATTATCTATCCAAGTTCATCACTTTTACCCATGCTTTTACAAAGTCTTGGGCAAATTTATCTTTAGACGTGTCGTAAGCATACACTTCACTTACTGCGCGCAGCTCTGAGTTTGAACCAAATATCAAATCCACAGAGGTTGCTGTCCATTTCTTCTCTCCAGTTTTACGGTCAAGGCCTTCATATACACCCGCTTCAGACGCTTTGTTCCACACTGTCGAC
>NZ_JBGIYY010000032.1:0-8695 GCF_041380235.1 Glaciecola sp. SC05 | reverse complement strand
GTGCCTTATGATTACATCACCTATTTACTCGACGCCTTTACCCAGCCTAAGCCTAACATCGAGCAATTACTGCCTTGGAATGTTAAGTTAGGTGACGGTCTTTAGGCGACGGTTACAATAAAGTAAGCCCAGCTTGATGGAGATATTGCCTGTTATAAAAAAAGAAAGCCCCATCTGGTGATAGAGCTTTACGAAACGAGGTAAATTTACTACGACCCCTTTATTTTAGTGAGTTCTGCTTTTTCGTTTTTCAATTGTATCAGTCAATCTGTCTTCTTAATCATCATATTTTTGTCCACAAGAATTACACTTCCATGAATCATCCATCATTGAATAACAGCTTCCAGACATGATCGATGGTAAGCCGAAGAAATGTTTTCTACACTTCGGACACGGACTAAGCGCGTGACGCAAATATGCTAGTGATGCAACGGCCACATACAATGCTCCAATAACAACCACCGGGAGAAAAACCACCCCAACGACCATTGATATAATGGGAATCCAGTAGTAGCTTAGAATAGCTTTTAGTGAATCATATCTCGATCTCAATGTTGAATTCATAGGCTTTTCTTTTTACTCCTAATTAATTATCAGATTCTTCGCTGAAAAACTCTTTAACAGCATCAACAACATCTCCAAAGGTAGCCGAAAAAGTCTGTTCTTGATACCCCTCTAAACCAACAGAAGGACCAAATTCTAAAGAAACATTCATGTCCTCACTTGATGGCAGGAGGCCACCCACACCCACTGTTACAGTACCGAGTCCGGCTTTAATGCTAGCGTTAGTACCATCAAAAGTTTCTCGCGTATTACTTCCCGTTTCTACGCCAACTGCCGCACCACCAATTCCGGTTGGGTCAACATTACCACCTCCACCTTCAACTGGTTTGCTAAATTTAGCGAAAACTCCAAAATCATTCTCTCCTCGACCTGTAATTGCATTTTGAGAAAATGAAACTGCCCCTACATCAACGCCGCCAACAAATGGAATATCTACTGAAACAAAAACTGAGATATAATCTTTACCATCGGGGTCTTTGTATTTATATGGGTTGTTTGCAGCATAAGCATACCTGTTAAAGCCAGCTACCTTACCCTGCGATAGGAAGGAATAAGCGTCTTTTGGATCATTCGAATAAAACCGCCCAATCACTGGATCATAGTATCGTGCCTGCATATACACAAGCCCAGTATGATCATCCTCAATATGCCCTGTGTAACCCGCTTGGTCGTCATTGCTGCTGTTGTTGTCTAATCCAATACCAAATGGTGTATAACGCTTCGTCCATATAATACTGGCAGAGGTGTTAGTAGCCGCTACAGCGGTGCCAAGTTGGTCATGGTGTAAATAGGTGGGTGTGCCGTTTTTCACTCTGGCAACGGTGAGGCTGCCCAGTTTCACGTAATCGGTGCGCTCATTTTTGCTCATGTTGTGCACATGCGCAAGTTGCCCCGATTGGGTGTAAACATTGTAAATAGTGTCGCCACCCACGGTGTTTTTAACGCGTTTAAAGTTGCCATCGTATTGATACACACCTTGCTCAGCACCGCTTACCGTTATGGGTTGGTCGGCATAGTCATAAGTGAAGGTGAGGGCTCCGGCAATCTCCGTATTGCCCCTAGTGTCATAATCGAATGAACGAACGCCCGTTGAGCCACCTAAGCCGCCGGTATCGATGGATTGTTTAACTCTTAAATTACTGTCGTAGTTGATGGTGACTCGGCGTGAGCCCAGGTTTTTGCTGCGAATGTTGCCAAGGCTGTCATATGAGAACGTACCTTGTCCCCAGGGGCCGCTAGCCGTAATTAAGCGCTCTAAGCCATCGTAGGTCATGTTGCGATTATTATTGCTTACAGCACCATCGATAATACTGGTCACTAACTTACGGGTATCGTATGAATAATTCAGGTCGAGCGGCTTCACTCCGCCACGATTCACACTTAGCAGTCGCTGCGGCAACATGCGACTGTTTAAAGTTTGTGAGAAGTAATAGTTATTTCCAAATGTAAACTGTGAAAGTTGGCTGTCAGCATGATAAGTCGCACTATGAGCAAAGCTGCCAGCCGTGCGCGCTCTGCCAAGTCCGTCAGGCGTATGATTTACGCTAGTGCCACCTGGGAGGGTGGTGTTGGTCAAATGTCCGTGCAAGTTATATTGGTAGGCAAGGTTAAATTGACGACCGTCCACGGTAAGACGCTCTGATGTTGGTAAATGTAAGGTATTATAACTGTAAGTCCAGTTAGCACCGCCACGGTTAACCGATAAAAGGTTACCCACGCCATCGTAGCTCATAAACACATCAGGGGTGCCGGTGTCGGCATAATCACGCTGCTTTATGCGCCCCACATCATCTCTGACCAACGATACTCTGCCTACACCGCTTGGCGTGGCACAACTTGAGCCTGCTGGTAAACCTTTTTGATAGGCGAGTAAATCCCAATTGTTGTATTGATATACTGTATCGTCCACATCAGGCTCACTAATCCGGCACAGTTGTCTTCGACTGTTGTAATAGTAGTTACGCTTTTGGTCAACAAAGATACCGTTATGTCGACCTTGTTGACGGACTTCGGTGACTTCGTTAAATATGTTGCGCACGATGTCGGTCGTTGTATCGTGCGGCGAGACTATTTTGCTGACAAACTGGTAGTTAGGCCCGTTATACCCATAGTGATAATAGTGCGTGGCGAAGTTGGCAGCATCCACCACGGTTTTTCTATGACCACTGTGATAGCTCGTGCGCGTGGTCGCAAAGGGCGATACGTTTTCACTTTCTGTGATGAGGCGTGACAAGCCATCGTACTGTTTTGTGACCCCTGTGGTGGGATTGCTATTAAACGAAGGGAATGACCGAAACACTTCTCTGCCGGCTGTATCGTAATTGATTTTGGTGTAAGTGGTGCGGTTAGTTAGCGTGTCACGAACACGCTCTTCGACTGGGCGAAAACGCGCATCATACTTAATAGTATCCACTCTTGGCCCATGGGTGATAGTGTGCACAGGGCCCACCGAGGCATTAAACGAATAACTGTGGACGGTGTTTGTCCAACTGCCCGGAGGATTGACCACGGTAAGACGACCCATGTTGTCTCTGCTGTAGGTCCACTGGTTGTTGTTAGCATCAGTTAACGACGTTATGCCGCCAAACATATCGAGCGTTTGATAAACGTTAACATTGTCTGGTCTGATTATGCGTTGCGGTGCACCGGCTCGATAGTTGCTCGCTTGGTAGCGACGAAGATTGGCATCTTCTGCCCATGCTACGGTGCCATCGCTGTTGTAGCCATAATTTGCATAAAGCGCGCCGTTTCTAAATGCAGTGGTCACCTGCCCATCGCTATTAAAATTACTGCGGTCTATTTCTCTCCCGTTGACCTTTCGCGTTTTCTGCAAACCTAGTATCCACTTGGGTTTATTGTGCTCGTAGCTATATTCAATGTTGCGAAGCGTGGTCGATACATTTGATTGGATGGAGGTAGCGACTGGCTTGGAAAACGAATACAAGCTAGAGCTATGCTGGGTATTAAAAATATTGTTTGTGGTAAAAGTATCGCCATCTTGTTTAATAACCACAGACGTTTGATGCACCGGTGTATTGATGTCGCCAGGGCCCGGATATTGTAACGTGTAGGCGAAGCCCAACGGCGCTTCTTTTTGATATTGATAGGTTTCAGTTTTAAGTATTGGGCCACTCGCATGTGCGCGGGTTTCTTTGCGCATTAACTTACCGCCTAGCGGCTCACTGACCCAAGAATGGTAGTAGGTTTCATGATGACTTGGCGTTTGTACTTTGGTCCAGTTCGTGCGGTCGTCTGACGATGTGCCTGAGCGAGTGTCATTTTCATAAGTATAGCGCCAAACCGATGGGGTCATGTTTGCCCCGGTTACGCGCTTTTCAATAATTGCCATAGTCGCGGTGGTAGCTTCATCATCCAGCGGCATAAAAGCGCCTGTGCCCAACGAGCCGCCACCCGGTGTAGATTCTCCTGACATACAATCCTCAGTGCGTCTTACTTGCGAGGCATATACATGGCGATGCTCAGTATCTTTTAATACGAATGTGCCGGTTGCGCCGTAAGGATGTTTGACCGAAACGGTTTCTTGCCATTTTTGACAGCGGTCACGGCCCGCTGGTGCAGCGGTAGCGGTCATACCATCGAGGTTAAATTCCCAAAATTGTCCATCAGGTTGCACTACTCTACTGAGCACTTGGCCGGTCATGGTGCGATATGCTTGTGGCATCCACATTCTTCGTTGATAAGTATTCTGGCGATACTGATAAGTCCACGTGCGGCCATGTGCGCTCGCGCGAGTAATGAGATTTCCAGAATAAGTTAAGCGGATGTCGCGTCCATCGTTTGCGTAAATACGAGTTAATCGGTTTGAGCTATCGTAGGTATATCTTACCCAGTTGCCGTGCACATCAGTGACTTCTGTGGCTGCTAGTATATAAACTTTACGAGCCTTGGTAGCAGCGCCAATGAACCCCATTCTAGGTGCCTCTACCGTATAAAATTTATTAAACCGATATTTGTCACCATTTGGTGCATGGCCAATAAAGCCTTGGCCGCCATCTGAGGCGGTAATACAGGTAAAATACCAATAGTCTTTGGTCATTTTAGTCGCAGCAGTGGGCCATAGCGAAACGCCGGTATCATCGAGAATTTGAGCCGAAGACACGCCTTCCACCGACAAGGTAATGCCATTTGAGTATTGCGTTGCTGGGGTGTAAGAGCTTCTATCTGAATAAGGAGTGAGAATATGAGTTGAGCGCGATGAGCAGCGCTGCCCTGTCCATGGGCGGGCGCTCAATGACATAACACTGATGCGTGGCACTTTAATGTCCCAGTCACCAAACTCAACATTGGTGCCGTCTCTATAAGTTAGACCATTGCTTCGGCTGCGCACTAGCGCAACGGGCAGGGCGCTGTTGCCTGGTAAGGCAATGTCGGTGTGCGTAAATACTAACGAGCCGGTGTGAGGGTCGATAGCGTCGCCTAAAAAATCGTCGCCAAACACTTGTAAGCGCTCATTAGCATTCTGCTTTTTTTGCCAATCAACAATAGGCTCAACGTCTTCAGGGGCATTAAAACCACCGCCGCCCCACCAGTCTTCTAGCATAATAGCGATAGGGTTTTGTTCTTCAACTGGCTCTTCTGTAATGATTAATTCTTGCGCAGACAGCGTAAGAGAGCAAAGCGAGAATAGCGCGATAAAATAAAGGCGTGTTGCAGTTAAGCTAATGCTTGGTGCTTGGTGCTTGGTGCTTGGTGCTTGGTGCTTGGTGAAATGATACTTGAGTGATTTGAAGCTGGCAACGTGTTAGTCGACATTACTAATTCCTTTTAGTTAATCTTAATCACCTCTGAACTTAATCTAAAAGTCGTTTCAAGTAACTCTGAATTAATCGAATATTAAGCTCGAAAATTTCTGATATAAGCACCTTAAGCCCCAAATATTCACCCATTGTATTGTAAAACAGAACAACGCCAGTAGAGGGCATCTGCAGACTGAGCGGCAGACAGAGCTACTGCACTTAAACGCTTGCCTGCGTATTAACATCAGGAAGATCGCTGAATAACATTCTTGGAGATCGCAAACTATCTAATCAACAGGACCTTGGTTAAGGTATTTTTATTGCTCTGCATGAGTCGGATTAAGTTACACTGACCCTGAAGCATCTTAAGGTATTTTTATTGCTCTGCATGAGTCGGATTAAGTTACACTGACCCTGAAGGATCCAAAAGTATATTTATTGAACTCAAACCATGAACCCGCAAAAAACATTTTCCATAAAGAGTCTTTCATGAACGATGAATTTAGGCTTGCTAAGCACTCAATACTTGTAAAAAACGATAAGTCATAAAAGCCAGATTGCGTTGGCGTGAAATCACTAGACGAAAATACAATTCAGTGCTAAAAGCTACAGCAATTTGGCTACATTATATTTGTCCAAATATCGTGAGTGAATTTCTGCCCAGTACCTAAGCAGGTATTCTTAAATTTCACTCACTTTTGGCTGTTATGGCCCTACATCTTACCAAGCATCACATCGATACTATTACCATTATGAACATTGATATATCGCGTTTTTATACCCCCGAGTCTTTTGATAAAATTAAACAGTTCGCTGACCACAAAGAGACACCATTTTTGGTCATTGATACCGAGGTAGTGGCTCAAAAGTATGATAGCTTAGTACATCATTTTCCCTACGCAAAAATCTATTACGCTGTGAAAGCTAATCCAGAAAAGGCTGTTCTAACGTTATTAGAAAAGAGGCAGTCAAACTTTGATATTGCCTCTACCTATGAACTTGAAAGAGTGCTAGCGATAGGTGTAAATGCTGATCGCATTAGTTTTGGCAACACGATTAAAAAGCGCAAAGATATTGCCTATTTTTATGAAAAAGGCATCCGGCTATATGCTACTGATTCAGAAGCAGATTTACGCAATATTGCGGAATTTGCTCCGGGCTCTAAGGTATATGTCAGGATTTTAACGGAAGGCAGCCAAACCGCAGACTGGCCACTTTCAAGAAAGTTTGGCTGTCAGAATGATATGGCAATGGATTTGATTGTGTTGGCCCAAGAACTCGGCTTAGTCCCTTACGGATTGTCGTTTCACGTAGGCTCTCAGCAGCGCGACATTGGCGCTTGGGATTCTGCAATTGCAAAAGTCAGTAATATTTTTAAACGCCTGAAACATGAGAATGACATCACCTTGAAGATGATCAATATGGGTGGCGGATTTCCTGCACATTATTCCTCTGCAACTCATGAGTTGGATGTTTATGCCAAAGAAATTACCCGCTTTCTTAAAGAAGACTTTCAAGATGACATGCCAGAGATATTTTTGGAACCGGGTAGATCTTTAGTCGCGCCAGCGGGAATGCTGGTAAGTGAAGTTGTGCTTATCTCACGCAAAGATAAATTTGCCCTACATCGATGGATTTATACCGATGTGGGAAAATTTTCTGGGCTAGCCGAAACTCTTGGGGAATCGATCAAATACGTGGTGTATTCTGAAAAAACTGGCAAAGAGCAAAAAGCCGTTTTGGCCGGACCAACATGCGACAGTGCGGATATCATGTATGAAGATTATAAACCGAGTCTGCCGCTCAGTTTAGAGATTGGCGATAGACTATATTGGTTCTCTACAGGCGCTTACACGGCAACCTACAGCGCGATAGAGTTCAATGGTTTCCCGCCATTAAAAACATACTGCATTTAATAATAAGTCGCTATTCAAATTATCCCAAGCTGAGGCATCAAACGGCTTGGGATAAATGACTTAACCAGTGCTCTATTGACATAACTGCACTGTCATAAAATTAACATTTTTTAAACATCATCTATTTTTCCGATTGCGTGTATCGTTTTTATTCGCAATACGCTTTTCTTTAACCCGTCTATACTTATGTCCACTACGAAGAAGTCTATATGTTCGCAGTTCATAAAAGTTAGCCTTTTCACATTCAGCTATCTGAATTTTGGTTAACGAAGTATTTACATATCGCTGATGACCAATGTCTCGCATTTTTAATATGCGGTGTTTGTTGCAGTGAAATATTGGAGTCAAACCATGACTATGAAAAAAGCATTTTCCATAAAGAGTCTTTCAGGGCTGATCAGTTTAGCCTTGCTAAGCAGTCCTGTGCTTGCACAAAGCGAGGAGTCAGTTAAGCCAGCAGGCGCGATGGGAACCGGTGTGGTTAAAGCACATCAACCCAAGTCCAATCAATTTTGGTGGCCCGATCAATTAGATTTATCAGCTTTACGAGATTTTGATGACCGTTCGAACCCTTATGGCCCTGACTTTGACTACGCAGAAGCCTTTGCAGGCCTCGATCTTGATGCAGCAAAACGTGACATAGACGCTTTGCTTACCACTTCGCAAGACTGGTGGCCTGCCGATTTCGGTAACTATGGTCCGTTCTTTATTCGTATGACATGGCACAGCGCAGGCACGTATCGCACACTTGACGGTCGTGGTGGCGCAGGCGGCGGTCAACAGCGCTTTGAACCGCTAAACAGTTGGCCAGACAATGGCAACTTAGACAAAGCACGACGTTTGTTGTGGCCAGTTAAACAAAAGTACGGCGAAGCCCTTTCATGGTCAGATTTGATGGTGTTAGCGGGTAACGTAGCCCTAGAAAACATGGGTTTTCAAACCTATGGATTTGCCGGTGGTAGAGCCGATGATTGGGAGCCAGATTTAGTCTATTGGGGTCCTGAAATTGAGATGTTGGCCAGCGACAGAGAAGACGTTAACGGCAAGCTACAGCGCCCACTAGGTGCGACTCACATGGGTTTAATTTATGTTAACCCTGAGGGCCCACGAGGCGTGCCTGACCCAATTGGTTCGGCCAAAAACATCCGCGTGGCCTTTGAACGCATGGCAATGAATGACGAAGAAACCCTCGCACTTATCGCCGGTGGCCACACCTTTGGTAAAATGCACGGTGCACACAAACCTAAAGATTGCGTAGGCCCAGAGCCAGCCGCAGCGGGCATTGAAGAACAAGGCTTAGGCTGGAAAAACAAATGCGGTAAAGGTCATTCTGAAGACACCGTGACCAGTGGTTTAGAAGGTGCATGGACACAAGCGCCAACGCGCTGGACATCGCTTTACTTAAGCAACTTGCTGAACTTTGAATGGAAGCAAACTCGCAGCCCCGCAGGTGCTATC
>NZ_JBGIYY010000031.1:0-9870 GCF_041380235.1 Glaciecola sp. SC05 | reverse complement strand
GTGACGAAATGTAATCCTCTATCCTATGCATCTCTTGAACGACATATAGGCTAGTGCGCTTGTTACCTGCAGCCTCCTCACTTAAAAGGAGAAGATAAAACGATACTTAACTCCACAGCATTATTAAAATAAGCGCCCCGCTTAATAGTGTGAATATGAATAGGGGTTCAATGACTTTATAGAAAAGTCGGTCATGTATCGGCTCACAAGATTACTCTGCGTAATTAGGTCGTTTGCTAGAGTGCTCAAATCGTTGTCTTGATATCGGCGCAAATCTATAGACATTTTGGTAAGACTCGCTAAGATTAAAGTTACAAGAGCTAGGATGCTGTGTCTTGAATACTTCTGTGTATCGATTCTTTTCTTTCTTGGACTATCAACAAGTAAATGATGATGTGTATTTGCGAAGTTGACGAGCTTGGGAAAACTCATTTTTTATAACTGTGTTAGTTAACACATCTTCTAATATAAGCATGAGTAAAACAACTGTAGGGTAATTGGGGGCATATGAAAGGACAGCATAATGGCCAGTATGGAAATGCAGTTTATCGTCGGCGGCAACAGCCATCTAGGAAATGGTTGCGGTACTCACTGCAAGTCACAAGAAATACAATAATTACTTTAAGTGTTGCGATATCTTCAGTTGCGGCATATGCAAACGCGGAATTAGCACCGCAAACTGAGCAAGACCAAACTACTCAGACTTTACCCGCTAATGATTTAGGGATTTTGTCGTATGCAAAAGGTGAATACGACAAAGCCATAGAATATTTTGAACAAGCTCTTAACAGTGATATTGAGAGCTATGGTGACGCACATCCAAATGTTGCAACAACGCGCAACAATTTAGCACTGGTATTTAAGGCCAAAGGACAATTTGATAAAGCCATTACTTATTATGAGTTAGCCCTTGCAAGTAGTATCAGTCTATTTGGTGAAGAACATATTGAAGTAGCTAAAATTCGAAATAATTTAGGTTTAGTGTGGCATGCCAAAGGTGACTATCAAAAAGCTATTGATTATTATGAATTAGCACTCGCAAACAGCTTGCTGAATACTGATCAAGATGACTCCTTCGAAGCAAAAGTGCGCAGTAATATAGGTTTGGTCTGGCAGGCTAGAGGCGACTACGAAAAGGCTATTGAATATTATGAATTGGCCCTTCAAATCGGTATTCTTGCCCACGGCGAAGAGCATCCTTCCGTAGCAATTAGGCGCAGTAACTTAGGCAGTGCCTGGGAGGCAAAAGGCCAATACAAAAAGGCGATTGAGTATTACGAATTAGCGCTAAATAGCGGTATTAATACGCTCGGCGAAACTCATCTCACCGTGGCTACTAGGCGCAATAAGCTGGGCAATGCCTGGCAGGCATTAGGTCAATATAATAGAGCGATTGACTACTATGAGTTAGCTCTCGCCAGTAGCCTTGGCTCTGTCAGTAAAAATCATCCCTCGGTAGCACTTATACTTAATAGCTTAGGCAGTGCTTGGGAGGCAAAAGCCGAATACGACAAAGCGATTGGTTATTATGAAAGAGCGCTCGCTATCAATATTCTAACCTTTGGTGAAGAGCATCATGTGGTGGCCAGCACGCGCAGGCAACTGGGCAGTGCATGGCAGGAAAAGGGACAGTACGCAATCTCCCAAGGATATTATGAGCAGGCGCTAGCAAGTGATATAAAAACCTTTGGCGAGGATCATCCAGAAGTGGCGGTTACTCGCAGGCTACAAGGTAGTTTGTGGCAAGTACAAGGCAAGTACGATAAAGCGATTGAGTTTTATGAACTTGCTGTAGCTAGCAGTTTGCAAACGTTTGGTGAGCAGCACCCTGACGTGGCGAATACGCGTAGATTACTCGGAAGCGCATGGCAACAGAAAGGACAGTACGAAAAAGCCGCAGAGTATTACATGCAGGCACTGACAAATGACGTGCAGACCTTTGGTGAAGACCACCCTTATGTAGCATTGACGCGCAGGCTACTCGGTAGCTTAGAGCAAGAACAGGGGCGTTTTGACGAGGCGATTGAATATTACGAACTGGCCTTGCGGCAAGCGCTTGCAACCTTTGGTCAAGCTCATCCAGAAGTAGCCAAGACGCGCAGTGATTTGGGCAGTGCATTGCAAGCACAAGCCCAATACGATAAAGCCATCGCGTTTTATGAGCAGGCCCTTGCCAGTAATATACAAATGTTAGGTGAAAATCACCCTGAAGTCGCTAAAACGCGAAATCGTTTAGGCAGTGCATGGCAAGCGCAAGGTCAGTATGACAAAGCTGGCAAGTTCTACGAATTGGCGTTAAAGAGTGCTCTAAAAACTTTTGGCGAGCAGCACCCCATTGTGGCGACTACGCGAAGTCATTTAGGTAGTTTGTGGTTGGCGAAAGGGCAATACGACAAAGCCATTGAATATTATGAGCAGGCACTTGCGAGCAACATACAAAGCCTAGGGCCAGACCATCCCGATGTTGCTGAAACCTTCAGTAATTTGGGGCGAATATTAAAAGCGCAAGGTCAATTTGACCAAGCTATAGAATATTATGAACAGGCGCTTAAAAGTGGCATTACTACCTTTGGTGAAGACCATCCAGCAGTAGCCATACGGCGTAGCAATTTAGGCAGCCTGTGGTCGGCAAAAGGCCAATACGACAAAGCAATTGAGTATTATCAACTAGCGCTTGCTAGCGGTATTAAGAGCTTTGGGGAAGATCATCCATCGGTCGCGATCAGGCGAAGTAATCTAGGTAGCGCCTACGAATCACTTGGCCAATATGACAAAGCAATTGAATATTATGAATTGGCCCTTGAGGGCGGTATTAAAAATTTTGGAGAGGATCACCCTTCAGTAGCCAAAAGGCGCAGTAACTTAGGCAGTGTATATAAAGCCCTAGACCAGTACGACAAAGCTATCGAGTATTATGAACTAGCACTTAATAGCGGTATTCTTACATTTGGTGAAAACCATCCTTCGGTAGCCATTCGACAGAATAATCTCGGCAATACTTGGCAGGCAAAAGGAGAGTACGAAAAGGCCATCGAATTTTATGAATTGGCTTTAAGTACTTATATTCGCATCTTGAACGAAAATCATCCTGAAGTGGCGACGACCCAAAGCAATTTAGGCAGTGCATGGTTAGCAACCAAGCAGTACGACAAAGCCATTGAGTATTATGAGCTGGCGTTAGAGAGTTGGCTCATAAACTTCGGTGAAGCTAACGCCTCGGTGGCAAAAAGTCGTTTTAATCTTGGCAGTGCATGGCAGGCAAAAGGTGAGTACAAAAGGGCCATTAAATATTATGAGCTGGCATTGAAAAGCGGGCGTGAGATATATCCTGACAGTCATTCTTTTATAACCGCAACACTCAATAACATAGACGATGCAAGGAACGCGCGCTGGCGGTAAAGTAAATGCCTTGTTCTAAAGCTCCTTTAGCATTAAATGATCATTAACAGCTCTACTCAATAACCAAAGTTAAAAAACAAAACAGCCGGCAAATGCCGGCTATTTCCTTAGGTTCAACCTACTGTTTTTCTTATTAATAAGTGGTGCCCGAAATTTGCCTAGCTTCTAGAAGCGCTTCTTCAATGTCACGCCAAAGGTAGCGGGATCAGCTATATAAGCGTTGAGCTTGCCTTCTTGCAAGGGAGTATTGAAGTTGATTTGCTTTATATATTCTTCGTCTAACACATTACGCCCCCAAAAGATCAGGTCCATATCGTATTTCGCAAAGTTCATAAACCAACGTAAATTAAGTAAGCTGTATGCATTTTGAACCGCCAAGGGATCATTACTGCCATCTAAAACGATGTCGCCAGTGTGGCTGAATTCTGCTACCACATAGCTGCTAATATCGTCACTAATAGTAAAGTCTTTTTTCACCTTAATTATCGCGTAATTTTCTGGCTCTCCCCCTGGGCGTCCGCCGGCCCGATTACAAAATGGGTTCGGGGCCGCAGGGTTTGAGCTTTCTTGTCCGGGGTCACCAATACCCGTTTGCCAAGTATAAGCAATCCAGCAATTTCCGCGCTCAAAACTGTCATATTCAGCGTTTACCCGAGCATAAGAAAAGTTAACTTCAACAGTTTCAGTAGGAAGCCACATTAGTTCAAATTCAAAACCTGAGGCCTTATAGTCACCCGCATTTTGTAGATTAAAGCCCGTGCCAGCAAAAGTATTTGCTTGGAAATCGTCCACTGCTGTTGAATGCGCAGCCGCGTTGATCCGCAGATCATGCGCCGGGAAATCCTTTTTAATACCAAACTCAAATGCGCGTGATGTTTCTGCAGCAAAAACGGGGTCAAAGCCCTCTGCGATACGATCTGTATTTGTTCCGCCCGACTTATATCCGGTGCCGTAAGACGCATACACTAGGGTGTCTCTATTGGCCTGATAGCTTAGTTTTAAGGTACCGGTTAGTTGGTCATCGTCTAAGGTGGCATCAATATCAGAACGGTCAGAGGTAATCGCACCGAGTGGTTTAAATCCCCAACCTAAACTTTGAAACGGCACCAAGGCCTGCAGTGCTGCTTGTCCTGTGGGGGTGGTAATATCAATAGTGTTATTGGCAATCCCGGTTAGCACGCCGCCAGCCACACCGGCACCATAAAGCAATGTGCCAGGAACAATTGATGCTGGATTAGCTGGGTCACCTACCGATGAAAAGAATGTAGGAAACGCGGCGTTACCGGGTAAATTTTCACTAAATACGGTTGAGAGCTCTTTGCTTTCATCGGTGTACCTGAAACCGGCAGTTAGGGTAAATTTGTCGGTAAATTGGTAGTCGACTTGCCCAAAAATCGCGTAACTCTCGTGTGCTTGCTCAGCTCTATGATCAAAGCCTGTGCCGGCTGGTGCTGGCGCCGCAGACTGTGCCACAAGCCCATTGGTTGCTGCACTCAGTGCATCAATCCCAGCCAGTAGGCTATTAAACGCGCCCTGAGAAAAGCCCGATAGAAAAAACTGGTCAAATTGGTCGTCTGTGTAAAGACTATAATCAAGATCCAAATCCTGCGTAAAATAATAGGCGCCGAGAATGGTATTCGTATTTTCACCGCTGTAATCAAGGCGTAGTTCTTGCGAAAATGAACGCTGTTGTGAATCATTCCTAGTACCGAACAAATCGGCATCGGTAAAATCAGTATCAATATTATCTAGTGCATCAAAGCTGCGATAAGCCGAGATAGAAACCACCGTATAACGGTTGTTAATATCCCAGTTAAGCTCTGCAGATATACCGCTATCGGTCATCAACGATTCGGGTAAAAACGACAGGGCGACTCTGCGATCAAAAAAGTCATCGCCGTCAAAAATGGTTGCATTAAACGGCGCTTGCGAGAGCAGACTGTCTGAGCCAAACTTGCCTGCAATCCCAGAGGCCTCTGCGTTACTCACCTGAACCGGGGCGGCACAGCAAATTTCATTAATTTCTGAATAGTCAGCAATAATGCGCAGCGATACATCGTCGTTTGGTGTATACAGAGCTTGTAGCCTTGCGCCCCAACGATCTCTGTCGTTTAATACATCATCACCGGCATTGACTTCACTGACGATGCCGTCACGCTGGCTGCCAAATGCTGTCAATCGAAAAGCCAATACATTTTCAATAGCTGAAATTGAGGCAGCAGCTGAATAGTTAACTAAGCCATAATTGCCAATCGTCGCTTCAACGAAACTATTTGCTCCCTCGTGGCTTGGTGCAACAGTGCGCACCAATATTGCACCTGATGGTGTGTTTTTACCAAATAGAGTCCCCTGAGGGCCGCGCAACACTTCGACTGCCTCAACATCAACTAAGTTGTTGATCATTGAGTTTTGGCGGGCTCGGTATACGCCGTCTACATATAAGCCAACTGACGATTCTAAGCCGAAGTTTTGTGACCCAGTACCAATACCTCGGATGGAGAAGCTTGAGTTGGTGGCGTTTTGAGTCTGAAAAGCCGATAAAGCAGGTACATAAGCCGATACATCAAACAGATCCTGAAGCACAGATTCAGACAGCTGTTTACCCGAAATAGCGGTAACCGAAATAGGCACATCCTGCAAGTTTTGTGGCCGTTTTTGTGCGGTAACCGTAATGGTTTCTAGTCGGATTGTTTCTATCTCTTCTTCAATTTCCTGAGCAAAAACAGAGGGTGTCGTAAGGCCCAAAGAAAGGGCTATTAATACTGCAATTGGACTTTTTACAAATGTGAGTGGCGTTGTTTTATCCATAAATCTGTCCTGTCCTTATTCTCGGTAGACGAGCATTATTGTGGTTGTTGTGTATTAACAAATAGTGTTAGTAAGTTCGTGTGAAATTTAAGCAAGCGTGTCAAACGTAACCCACTTAAATCTAACATGTCAAATGTTACTCATGTAAACGAGACTTTCACTTCGATATCGTACAAAAAATGCTTCGAAGCTACGGCAAACTATAAACTGCTCAATGTGCTAAGCTAATAAACTTGCTTGTCAACGCCATGGCACTTGAATTATACAACAAGCTATCATTTCGATTGCAATATATGTTTGATGTAGCTCAACAAACGTAAATTTGATAATTAGCCGAATAATTGAATCTGCGATACACTAAAACCCATTGTGTATTTAGCACTAGGTCCCACTGTTATAGCTGATTGTAATTGTATAAGGATATTTTTATGCAGCCTTTTGTCTTCTTGTTATTGATGGTTTGCTTTTTTGCGTCTTCAGCAGTTTGTGCCGCTCAAACTGACACCATACAAAAGCGTGCAGATGCTATTAGCATCATGATACAGCCTCAATTTGCTATTGATAATGAAACCACACAGCTGAAAAGCCTTAAAGAAAAGATGTCAGCCCTCAACATTCCGGCTGTATCTATAGCCTTTATGGAAAATCATAAAATTACCTGGACCCTTACAGAAGGGGTAACTGATTTTGAATCACAAAAAAATATTGATAGCAAAACCGTATTTCAAACCGCCATTATTGCAAAGCCCGTGTTTGCCGAAGTATTGTTACAGTATCGCCAAGAGAACGACTTAGGCTTTGATAAAGATGTAAATAACTTACTCAAAAGTTGGCAATTGCCTCAGGAGACATGGTCTCAATCTATTGCCGCTACTTCGCCTAGCTTGTTGAGCGAGTCGCCGGTGACAAGCGCAGATGGATTTAGCGCATACTCCGATAACTCAAATATGCCATCTATGTTTGAGGTGCTGAAACAGGCGGGTGCAGAAAACACAAAGACAATACAGGCCTATATACAGCCTACTGCAACATTTAAGTATTCAGGCAATGATAGTAAGCAAGCGCAGCTAGACACAATAGAACGACCCAAAGTAGCGTCATCAGCACTAGACGACACTCCAAATACGGGCTTATCAAACGCTAGTAGCAATGCAGGTTCTCAAAGTGCGGCTGAGCAACTAGCAAAAAATGTCGCGGCACCTCATCGCTCTACCGAGTTAGCGACTGAAACCAATGGCGACTTGTATTTAACCAATACCACAACTGTTTTTTGGACAACACCATCTGAACTATTAATGATGGCATCTAAGTTTCACAAAAGTCATCGAGGTTTAGGCAAGACCCCCATTACCAGCAAAACGGCAGCACAGATGCTGAGGCCGCAACTAGCATCTATGGGTATTGGATTTTTTTTAGAACATCAAGACAGTATTCTTACTTCCTTCCCTCAAGGCGCGACAAATGACGGTTTCAGTTCGAATTTATTTATTGATCCAGAAACGGGCAATGGCATCGCAATAATGACCAACAGCGATAACGGTGACGTGTTGATTAATGATTTGCTTTCTCGTGTTAGCGAAGTGTACGGATGGGATGAGTACCCCACTACAGAACGAGACATGACGATATTTGAGCCTGCAGTGGCAGAGTTAAAGGTTGTTGAAATGACAGTGGTGCAACCACCAAAAAGTGCCGTTGCGTTAGTAGCTGAAGGAGAGCAATTTTAAGGCGCTATAACAATCAAGCGAAGTGCAAACCTTGGGTGGGTAGAAAGTGTATGTTCAGTTTCATTGACTAAGTCGACTGAGAAGCGCGTTGCAACATATTGCAATCAAGACGGCTTCGTGCAAGCCATACATCCAATATAAATTTATTAAAAGCTAAATCTCCAAAACCTCTGTTCTTTATGACCAATACTGTCAGATAATTTTACACATTTGTATTTGAGGAAAAACTAAATATTTATAAGCATTTGTTATTTATATGTAAATTAAGAGTGGCATGATTATTGCGAAACTGCTTAATACACCACACATCAGAGAATAATAATGACAAAATACATCTCAGCTTCACTTTTACTATTCATGTTTAGCGGTTCACTTTCAGCCGCGCCCATTAGCAGCTTTATTAGTTTTGGAGATAGCCTAAGCGACACAGGTAACGTGTCATTGGCTACCGGAGGTTTTCCACCGCCGCCTTATGCGAGCGGGCGGTTTACTAGCAATTTCACAGATGGCTCAGCCGGTGTAGTTTGGTATGATCTTGTAGCCAATCAACTTGGGTTTCCATCGACCAACTCACTAGCGGGTGGCAACAACTACGCTTGGGGAGGCGCGCGAATTGCTGCTGGCGGTTCGGTCCCGAGCCTAGTTCAACAAAGCTTTTTATATTTGTCTGATGTTGGCGGCGTAGCCGATGAAAACGCTCTTTATTCTATATTTGGCGGCGGCAATGATATTCGCGACAACAACATCGGTGGATCGGTTGCAGGTATTTCTGCGATCATTACTAACCTGCATGCGGCTGGCGCAAAGAATTTCTTTGTACCAAATGCATTGAACATAGGCCTAACTCCAGAATCTCAAGCGGGTCTAGCACCGGGCGGTCCGGCTCCTGTTATTACCGCAGCAAGCATTGCGTTTAACGCTCAGTTGCAAAACGAAATGCAAGTGCTGAGAACGAATCTGGGTATCAATATTATCGAACTAGACCTCTTTTCTCTTTTTGAAGATGTTAATGTAGACCCAGCAAGCTTTGGTTTTTCTAACATAATCGATCCTTGCTTCAACCAAGCTGTTGGCACGCTTTGCGCTGACCCTGACTCATATCTATTCTTTGACGGCATTCATCCAACTGCAGCAGGACATACGCTGCTTGCCAATTTCGCAATCGACGCGATTATGGATGCAATGGATGTATCAGCCCCTGCAACACTTGTAATATTTCTGTCGGGCCTTGCAGTAGTAGGCTTTCGACGCAAGAAAGCATAAGAAACTGTAATTTAGTCAAACCCCGCCAAGTGCGGGGTTTTTTATTATTTCAAACTCGCTTTTATAAAGTGACAGAATTAGACATACCTGAATATAAAGCTACTATAAAATGTTGGTAGAACATCGTTATTGGCAATATTAGCATTGGTATAGAAGACATGCTTATGCTCATAGGAGATAACGCAGCAAACGTACTGAAGTCTACTGTTGATGGGAAAGGCACCTTAACAGCCGCTCAAATCGAAAAAGCGTGGGGAGACCGCTATCACTTATCCATTGCATGGCATACTTTTTTGAAAAGTGTAATGCGATATTAACGCCTAAATGGACACAGCTTCCACTGCCTATCAATCAAGATGCACAGAGCCCCGAAGGGTGTATGTTTCAACTAGAAACGGTTCGTCCAATACTTGAGGAAAATGTATTGGGACTTCCGTCTGCAGCAGAGCCTGCTGGCGTATTTGATAGATTTGCGGTTGGCGTATTGTTTACCGGGCCAAAGTGGCCTGATTTACAAAGTTTAAACCTTGCGCAATATGTCGAAGATGCCAATATAGCCCCCAGCAACCCAATTGATCCAAGGTTTTAGTCCGTTCGCAAATTGCCATGACGGTTTATCGATAACTGGGCTAATTGATGCACTTACTTGAAGACACCGCGATATACTTCTTTG
>NZ_JBGIYY010000030.1:0-12319 GCF_041380235.1 Glaciecola sp. SC05 | reverse complement strand
GCCTCAGCATATGCTGGGGCTTTTTTTTGCTCGTAATATTTGTGATGAACCTTCAATCCATGCTACTTTCTGTATTCATTACGATTAAAAAGATTAGAATTTAGTGTTGTTACGGGATTTCATTTCAGCTTCAGAACTAAGTCAACTCAATACGAGGTCTAATTGGTTAGCGACGAAGTTAATTATATTCAATTACCTTGTGATTATTTCTGCGTTCACTATGTTGAGCATATGGCCGAATCCAATTACTTTTATTGTTGCAATCTCACTGATTGGTGCTAGACAGCTAGGTCTGGCAATTTTATTACATGACTGTGCGCATTTTGCACTATTTAGTAAACCTAATTTAAATAATTTTATTGGCCATTACATTTGTGGTTCTGTTGTAAACCAGTCGGTTTTTCAATATCGCGAATATCATACTAAACATCATATTCATACAGGGACAGCTAATGACCCAGACCTTTCTTTGGTTGCTGCATATCCAGTTAAAGCTAACAGTCTTAAAAGAAAGTTGCTTCGTGATATCACCGGAATCACGGGTGTAAAGTTTTTAGTTAATGATATACGGTCATTTAAAGCTACAAATCTTAGATGGGTAGTTTTTCATCTGTTGCTATTAAGCTTATTCATAGTTATTGGACAAGTTTGGCTGTATGCAGTGTGGTGGGCGTCGACACTCTTTATTTATCCTTTGGTAGCACGCCTGCGGCATATTGGCGAGCACGGGACTGTGACCCAGCGAGGGGCAAAGGATGTGCGGCTTAATACTAATACCACAATAGTTCCGTTTTGGCAGCGATGCTTAATTGCACCCAATTATGTCAATTATCATACCGAGCATCATTTATCTCCGGGAATACCACCCTATAGGCTCGCTGAAATGCATAAACTATTAAGTGAACGCGGGTTTTATGATGGGCAGGGTTGTATACGTCGCGGTTATGGTGAAGTTTTAAAACATGCTGTAGTAAAATAATGAGCGAACTTGTGGCGCTAGCTCAAAGATTAGCTGGTCAGAATGCGTTTGAGAAAGGAGTGCAACTGTATAAATCGCAGCAGGTAATGAATCTTCAGTTTACGAGTCAAAATATCAGGGCTCAAGTGCAGGGAACACATATTTATCAAGTTGAGCTAACACGGGTTGGGGAATCATTTGATGGAGGGTGCTCATGTCCAGCATCAGAAGGTTTTGATTTTTGTAAACATTGCGTTGCTACCCTCCTAGATTACTCAGATAGATTAGAGCATTTTGAAGAAATGCGCGATGGTCCTCCCGCAGTTAGAATTAAAGCTCACATAGAACAACTTGTTGAAAGTGAAGCAAAAACCGCTCTGTATAATATAATTACGCAGTCTCCCGATTTACTCGAGCATTGGTTATTAATCGCCGACGTAAGTTCAGCGAAGTTACAAGCAAAAGATCTAAAAAAGTATTTTACCAAAGCCTTGCCTTTGCGAGACATTTGGCGCCACGATAAAGTGCGAGATTATTTTGATAAAGCCTTTCAAACATTATCGAGACTGTTCTGCGTTATTGAACTTCTCAACTCTCAGCAACGCTTTGATCTATGTGTGTTTACACTGCAACGTTACGATAAAATCCTTGAGCGAGTTGACGATTCAGGGGGCTATCGCCTAAGTGTCTTTACACTCTTGGAGCGTCAATTAGCAAAAAGCTTTCAACTGCTAAAGTGGGATAATCAAGAAAAAGCAGAATATTTAATCGGTTTGTACAATGCATCTTACAATCATTTGTCATTTGAGGGTATTCCAAAGAAATTTATTGCTCACGATGATTCAGAGCTTAATCATATATTTTTTGCACAATTAAAAAAGTTAGTTGATCGAAAGTTAGGCGAAAAAGAGAGAAGTAAAACCTCTGAAACAATTATTTTGAAACAAATGACTAAGCAGCTTATCGATTACTATCACCTTCATGGGCATATTAAGCTGGCGCTTTTTTACTCTACTCAGATCGCTTCAACCTTAGATGATTACTTTAGCCTTATTAATTTAGCACTAGCCGCAAGCGAACATGACATAGCGCATGAATATATTGTCATTGCACAACAAAGCGCCCGAATGCATGAAGATAAAACTAAAGTAGACAAATACGCACTAGAGCTCGCTCTTAAAACAAATCAGTACAAAAGCGCATTAAAAAATGCATGGACAATTTTTGAAGCAACGCTGAAACTCGAAGATTACAAGGACTTAGAATCTCTTAATTTAAAACTTAATGCAGATTTACCTACCTTACATAATAAAGCCGAAAAAGTGCTACTTGCACAAGTTAAGGTAATTGGAACAAAAAAACACAGTAGCGCTGCGATGCGGGCAATTGAAAATTTGATAGAGTTTTACTTGTATATTGAACAAACAGATAAAGCCCTATCCTTAGCAAAGCAATACGAGTTGGCGCCGGATACCATGCAAGAGGTTGCATTTGCGAGCTTATCGAAGCGTCCTAAAGCAAGTTTTAATTTGTACCGTCAGTTAGCCTTGCTTTATCCGCAGTTGGGAACACAAAAGGACTATGAAACCGGTATCGACTTATTAAAAGAGCTTGATGATGGATTAAAGCATGACGATGTAATGTCTGAAAAGTTTAATCATTTACTTGCTGAGTTAGCAGATATTTTTCGTCACAAAGAAGCGTTTATTGTTTTACTAGATGAAGCTTTTCCTCATGCTCGTGGCTAAAACAAAGCGTTAAATTCGACTGTCTTGAGGACTTTTGCGCAATTCAGAGGGCAATATACCGAACAGTGCTTTAAATTGTTTACTAAAGTAACTATGCTCTGAAAACCCACATTGCAAACCAATCTGCATAATTGGATGCTCGGTTTCAGTTAGCAGGCGTCTAGCGTTTATAAGTCGCACCTCATTCAGGAACTGTGTTGGGGTTTTTGACAAATACCTTTTAAAGCGTCTCTCCAATGCGCTTACTGACAAGCCAGCAACGTCAGATAGCGTGTCGATAGTAATGTCCTGACTGTAATGTTTTGCGATAAACTCTGTAGGTATTCGTATTGCCTCAACAGCAAGCGTGCCTTGGTTGGTGTTATCTAAATACTGTGTAATCCGATAGCTCCCTACAATAGTTTTGTGTCGGTCAAGCAAAGGACGTTGGATGCTTGAAAACCACAAAAGGCTTCCATCCGATCCAAGTCTACAGTCAATATTGTTTGCTAAGGCTTTGCCCGACATAATTTTAATGTTTTCATCTTTGCGTGTCTTGGCAATCTTGGTAGGAAAAAGCGCTTCGTCATCTAAACCGATAACCTCTTCCAGAGACTGAAATCCGTGTTCATCTAACCAAGCTTGATTAGCATACAGCAGTTGAGTATCTTTATTTCCTATCCACAGCAGAGTATTGGGCAACACATCCAAAATTTCTAAGAGTTGAGGCAGCTCGATATGTTGTAAGAGTAACTTCTTGTCCATTCTTTCTTATGGGCTTATGTATAAAGGTTTATGACGTTTGGTACGCTTGATGATAGCGCCGAATATGTTGCATGCACAACTTATATGTTTAGGTCTTGCTATTCGTTTTGCTGCGATTAATCTCATTTTATATATTCTTTAGGCAATTCATCTTATCAATAGCGAAGTATCAGAATAGGTGAATTGCTTGCTCGCATGAGGTGAGTAACACTACTAGACTAATTAGACTTTTGAAGTAATTGATATGTTGACGACTGACAAACAGCCCAAGCAGCCGAAGCAGGTAAAGCAGGACATAAGGCCTTTAGCACTTGCCCTGCCAGGTGATGCCGAGTTAAGCCCTGTAGACGACGATATCTACTGGTTACGGATGCCTTTGCCGTTTGAATTGGACCATATCAACCTTTATCTTATTAGAGACGGTGAAGGCTACGCGATACTAGATACCGGCATCGGTACCAAAACCACTGAGGCACTCTGGGAAAAGATATTTCCTCAGATCGGTAATATCGTTACGCGTGTTATTGTGACTCATATGCATCCTGATCATATCGGGATGGCGGGCTACCTAAGTGAAAAATTCGAAGTGCCACTGTATATGAGTATGGCTGAATACTACATTGCTCGATCAATGGTTGCAGGAGGTAGAGGCGCATCGAACTGGCAAGACAAAGAGTATTTAGTCAGATGTGGAATGTCGACAGAATACATTGAAAAATCTCTTGAAAATAAAGGCGGCTTGCAGAAAGTAGTGCGCCCTATACCGCTAGGTTTTAAACGCCTGACGGAGGGGATGAACCTCAAGATTGGCCAGTTTTCTTGGAAAGTGATGATTGGCAGGGGGCATTCTCCTGAGCATGTTTGTCTCTTTTGTGAAGAGAAGAATATTCTGATTTCAGGTGATCATGTTCTCCCTAAAATATCTCCAAATATCGGGGTTTACTCTACTGAGCCTGAAGCCAATGCGCTAGATTTATACCTGACAACTTTGCCTCAGTTTAAGGCTCTTCCTCATTCTACTAAGGTATTGCCATCGCACAAACTGCCCTTTACAGGGCTTCATACAAGAGTAGATGAATTGCTGGCTCACCACCATGCACATTTAGACGTGCTTAGAGAGTTTTGCAAGGCTGGTAAAACAGTAAAAGAGTGCTTACCAGTAATGTTCAAACGCAAATTAAACCCACATAACATGTTCTTTGCCCTAGCTGAAGGTTTGGCACATTTAAACTATCTATATTATCAGAACGACTGCAGCCGCGAGGTAGATGGGCAAGGTCGCTGGATATTCAAAACGCTATAAAAAATTGCTTATACGTCGCTTACATCCAGGCGGGCTTGTCTCGCGCTATTTTTAGCAGAGACAGATCTATTAATGCTGCTGCTTCAAAAGCAGGCATGTAAGGTACTGTCATACCACCTGAAGCAAGCACAACTTTGAACGTTGCGATTTTGTTGGCTCGCATAAACGGTGTTTGTACTAAACCCGTTTGTTGCATCTTACTAATCGGAAACGCGAAATAGTCACGTCCAAAAAAACCTTTTCGAATATAGAAGAAGCTTCCATCTCTGCTATAGCCCCATCGATACCATCTAAGCACGCATGCTCCGATTAACAGGGAGATGATTGCAGCGACTGCTAACCAGCCAGCCAAGGAGTAAGCTTTTGCAAATGCAAAGGTTACTAAAAATACAATAATGGGTAAGCAAGGATATAAAACTAAGCGCAGAATATAGCGAGGGCTTACATGTTTATATTGCACTTGAGAGATTGCCTGAACGTTAAACACATCTTGAACTAAATCATCTGCTTGCAAGGGCGTAACAGATGGAATGATAAGCTTGTTGGTGCTGCTCATCTGACCCGCTTGATTACCCCCAGGTGCTCCGGCTGAGTTTTGTTCAAACTTTACATTTACACGGCCAATTAGAATATCCAGCCAATCTTGCTGTTGAACGGCACGCTGTATACGACTCACTTTCATACTTATTTCGTGCTTTGTGAGTAAACCACTGCGGCGAATATAACGATTTTCACTGCGGCTTAAGCGAAAATCATAAAATACAAAAATAGAACCAAGAATTGAAAATAGGACGATAAACAGGATGATCACCATAAGTATTGTCAAAAGGTGTAAAATAAAAATACCGATTGTCTGGGTTTCGTAATTCAGATAAGACGCAATGTCGAGACCTAAATTAGCAAACAATGAGCCGACATTCTCAGCAATAGCATTATAAAAAGGTGCTAAAAAGCCAAGAAAAATCCACACCCGATTATTGGTAACGCCATGAATTACTAAATCTTTGATACTTCGTGTATTGAGCAATATTTCAGTTAAAGGCACTGTTTCAGTGGGTGAAAAACTCGTCGATGTCGAATTTGCAGAGACAGCAACAGCCTGAACCTTTTGTTTAAAGGATTCTGCCATCGGCAAACGTATTGCCACAATATTTGCTTCTTGTTTAGCAGAGCCTGCGGTGTCGAGCTCTACAATTGAAAAATTACTAAAGCGATAATAAAAAGGCTGGATGATTTTCACGTTTTGAATTTTGCCAAAAGGTAAATCCATATGTGACTTTTTGATCATGCCTTGACGTATTTCAACGCGGTCTTCGCTTAAGCGGTAAAAATAGAACGCATATTTAATGATCGATGCAATCAAAACTAAAAGGACAATGGTGGCCGCTCCAGAAGCAAACAATATTGGGTTTTCTTTTAATTTTGACAAATTAAATGCAAACACCGGGATCAAATAAATGAATACATGATTAACTAGGAAGAATAGAGTTTTAACGAAAAAATATAAGATGGCAATGGGCGAAACACGCAACCATTGGTCGCTGGCAATTTCCCGGGCAAGTTGCGCTTCAGCTCCTTCGTTACCATCGAGCTTATTTACATCAATCTGTTCACTCATCTATCGATAAGTCCTTGTGATTGATGATAAATTTTCGCAGCGAGATAGCGGTTTCGTAATCTAGGCCAGGGATCTCGAAGGTGTGTGAACCACCGCCAGCGCTAAATACCTGTAAGGTTGCTAAGCCGGCTTTTCTCTCGATAGGCCCGCGTTTAAGTTCAATGTGCTGAACTCGCAAAATTGGCTGGCTTACTAACTTACGAAAAAACAAACCGGCTTGAAAATGCAGGTCTTGCTCACGCACAGCATATTGAATAATCGGGTCGGCAAAAACATGATACGTAACTGCCCACAATCCCAAAAATGCGACAATCGCATATAGCCAAACGCGATTGTTTGCCATCCACTCATTCGTTTCAAAGAACAACCCTGTATCGACTAGGAAGATGCCCAAAAGCACAATAATAGTCCAGATAAGATTAATAGATATATTGATTACACGAAATTTGGGGGAGACCGCTGTCAGCTGTAATTCATTTATGGATACTTCTGGTAGGACAGCAACATCATTTGTGAACGACATTTAAGTACTTTCTCAGCAATAAGTCTAAAGCCTTAAGTAGACAACACCCGCTAGAGCTTGTCCATAGCATTATCATTTTCGCTTACAATTTGGTTTCGGCCATTGTTCTTTGCTTTATACAATGCTCTGTCGGCGCGGCTAATAATGCTGCTTGCGGCTTCGTTTTCTTCAGGTTGAACGAGGCCGATTGAAGCGGTTGTGGCTTGTGAAATATTAGCGTGCTTGGCAACGTTCAAAAGCTGTTCAGAATACTTTTCTAGCAGCCGATGACCTTGTCCTAGAGGCGTATCTGGAAAGATAAACAAAAATTCTTCTCCACCAATTCGGCCAAGGCTGTCAGTTTTTCTGAAGCTGTCTTGTGCTAGTTTAGCAGTTTGCTTGAGTATCTCGTCGCCCTTTTGATGCCCATAGGTATCGTTAATTTTTTTGAAAAAATCAAGGTCAAGAATCGCGACACAATAAGGCAACAGGTTACGGTTATACATGTCTTGTTGAAAATCTAATATTTCAAGAATGCGCCGTCGTGAATAAATGCCAGTAAGCGCATCAGTATGCGCAATTTGCTCAAGCTTATTGCGATGCCGTCGGCTTCTTACAAACATGAGCAACAGCAAGCCCGAAATTGCAAGCAGCAAGGCAATAACCACAAAGAAAAGCTGATTGAGCATTTGTTTACTTTCAATCTCTGAGGATTGAAACTCATTTTTTTGTTTGAGCTCTATATTTTCTTGCTGCTGCAACTGTAATTGAAAATTTGTATGCATATCTAACATGCGCTTTATTTCATCGATAGGCTGATTAATATCGCGAGCGGCGATCACATCTTTGGTCACTCGGTATGCTTCTTCAAACTGATTGAGACTGCTGAGCAGTTCGGCTCTGTGTAAATGAATATTTTGTACCAAATCAAAATTAGTACTTGTCGCAGGAATCGCATTAAAAGCCTCTACAAGGTGCTTAATGGCTAAATCCATATCATCTAGTTCAGTGTATGCTCTACTAAGCAACAGGTGCGAGTGAGCGACCTCTAGAGGGTACTGATTGTCAAACAGCAGCAGAGCACTATTAAGTTTATCGATGGCTAAAAACATGTCTCCTTGGTTATAGGCCAGTTCACCCGCAAATTGAACGGCTTTTGCGTTATATAAAAGTTGATTGTTGTTTTCAAGCAGCGCGACAATCTGTGTGAGCTGGGTTTGCGCTGAATCCCATTGGCGGCTAGAAAGCAAGCTTGGCATGCTGGTAACCAATATATGCAGTAAGGCTTGGGTGTCGTTGAGCGCTTGTGAACCGTCAATTGCTCTTTGAGCATAACTTAAGGCAATTGCATGCTCGTTTCGCTGTTGATGGATAATTGTCATACGCGTGGCAATGTCAACCGCTGTGCTTTTTAGTTCAAGTGTATTGGCAAGTTGGAGTGCAAGCTGTAAATCTTGCAGTGCGGATATGCTCGCACCAGATAGGTTATCGATTTCAGCGCGCTTTTTTAGGCGATTAACCAATGCATCTTGTCGAGAAGGCAGAGCAGTATTGTCAATCGAACGTGATATTGCAGCACGCGCATTGATTAGATCCCCAGATTGAGAATAAAGATCTGATAGACGCTCAAAGAACGACGCTCTTACCGCTTCCATATTTGGACTTTCGAATTTCTCCATAGCAGTAATGCCAAGTGTCAGTTCAGCGATGGCTGACTCACGATCTTGCAGCAATACAAATGCTTCGGCTCTTAAAAAGTGGTTTTGTAATAACACGGTGTTATCGATTGGCTGCTCGATAGCGCGCTGCTGGTTAAGAAACTCGGCCGGATTATTTTGAAGTTGAGCGTACAAGTGCTCATATCGATTATCGAAAAGCACTTCTTGCGCAATTGTGGTCTGCGCTAAACTAAAATAAATTACTAGTAGAGGTAATAATCTACGGCTTACTTGCTTATGCATGAGACATTCGTCGCCTTTTATTTTGTAAGTATGCGCTATACAATAAATTTTTCATCATCCCCCTTCATACAAGCGTGTATAATTGGGTAACAATTGGCCGACTCACTTTACGGAAGTTATTGATACAGTGCACCCACTTACTTCACTACATACTTTTGGACTGGAAGCCTACTCTGATTATTTTACGACCATAGATTCGTTAGATAGTTTGTTGGAGATAGCATCTTCGCTGTCCGAAAAACCCTATTTATTACTTGGTGATGGCAGTAATACTATTTTTGTGGATGATTTTGAGGGAATGATTGTAAAAAATGCCCTAAAAGGCATTCATATTTCAGAAGATGATGACTACTTTCATTTAAACGTTGCCTCTGGTGAAAACTGGCATGACTTAGTGTGTTTGTGCACCGAAAAAGGAATATATGGATTTGAAAATCTGGCACTTATCCCCGGTACGGTAGGAGCGAGTCCTATCCAAAACATTGGAGCATACGGCGTTGAAATCGAAAAGTTTGTGCACAGTGTTGAATTTTTAGATATTACTACTCAAATGATGGGCTACTTCAACAAAAAAGAATGTGAATTTGCATATCGTGACAGCCGTTTCAAGCGAGAGCCAGGTAAAAGAGTCATTACGTCAGTGAATTTTGCCATGCCTAAAAACAACTTGCTCGTGACTTCTTATGGTCCGCTTGCTGAGCTCAATAATCCAAACCCTCGAAGTGTCTTTGACGCGGTTATAGCGGCTCGTAATACTAAGTTACCAGACCCTCATGTATTAGGTAACGCAGGGAGTTTTTTTAAAAACCCAACGATCGGCAGGTTGACGTTTGAAGAGCTGAAATTACGATTTCCTGAGTTGCCTCACTACAACGCTCCAGAAGGGAAAGTAAAAATACCCGCTGCTTGGCTAATTGATCAACTTGGATTTAAAGGATCGCGAGTAGGCGATATTGGTTGTCATGAACATCAAGCCTTAGTGCTGGTCAATCATGGTGGTGGTAAAGCCGAGGACTTATTGCGTTTGGCACGAGATATTAAGAGTCACGTACTGGCAACCTTTGGCATCAAGCTCGAAAATGAAGTTCGATTAATGGGTAAGCAAGGAAAGGTAGATTTGTAGTGAGCTCAATAGCTAAACTTAGTGGTAGAGACAAAACCAATGCGTTACGCACACATATTGTCAGTATGTTGGCTGCAGACTCATTTATATCAGGTGAAATCATTGCTATCGAACTCGGGATTACCCGTAGCTCAGTATCCAATCATATCAAGGCTCTGTCAGCCCTTGGTCTTGATATTTTTAGTGTCAAAGGGCGTGGATATAAGCTTGCAGAAAAGCTAACACTTTTGGATGAGTCACGTATTCGGGCGTATTTATTCGCTGAACACGATGCCAGAATTTTGGTAAATAATATTGTTGGGTCGACTAACGATAGTTTGAGAACACAGTCCTTGGGACTTCCGCAAGGAAGTGTCTGCCTTGCCGAAGCTCAGACAAATGGCAGAGGGCGGCGCGGTCGAAAATGGGTATCGCCGTTTGGCGCAAGCATCTATATGTCGATGGTGTGGCGATTTGAAGGCGGTTACCAATCTCTGGCGGGTTTGTCGTTACTAGTCGGCATTGGCGTGAATCGAGCGCTTAAACGTATCGGCATTGTTGACTGTCGTTTAAAATGGCCAAACGATGTTTATCACCATGGTAAAAAACTTGCTGGAATCTTGATTGAAGTAGAAGGGCAATCGGGTGAGCCGGCTACTGCTGTGATTGGCATAGGTGTAAATATTCAACTGCCCGCTTCAGTAGATGGAATTGATCAACCATATACTGATGTCAGCAGTATTTTATCAAGGGCTGTCGATCGCAATGAATTCGTAGCTCGTTTACTTGAGGAGCTGTGGTTGATGTTACCGCAGTTTCAACTGAATGGTCTGAGTACTTTCATGCAACAGTGGAAGGATGCCGATTTATATTATGGCCAAGCTATATCGCTTACTTCAGGCAAAAATATATCAACAGGGATCAGCAAAGGAATCGATATTAATGGCGCTCTCTTGCTTGAGACTAACGGCCACTTGAAAGCTTATCATGGGGGCGAGATTAGTGTCCGACCAGCCTAAACTACTCATAGATGTTGGCAATACACAGCTAAAATACACATGGTTTGAATCAACAGATTTAATATCAGATCTGCAAAGCACCACGATAGAATTAGAATCGTGGCCATCCCTTCTAGCAGGTAAACCTCAAGTGCTATTGTGTAGTGTAAAATCTCACGACCTTACGGTTGCGATAGTCAATCAGCTCAAACTTGCCAAGTTGGATTATCGCATTGCAGAAACGCAAGCAGAGGCATTTGGTATCCAAAACAGTTATCAAACTGTTACTAACATGGGCAGCGATAGATGGATGGCAATGTTAGGCGCTGACTTATTGGTGAACAATGACGTTTTAGTAGTAGATGCCGGCACCGCCATTACCTGCGATTTTATTGTGAATAAACAGCATTTAGGAGGATGGATTGCACCCGGCCTCGGAATGCTTCGCCGCACTGTGGTTAGTAATACTCAAAGAGTGTTTGATTTTAGCGATACAAAAGCACAATTATCTCCTGGTAAAGACACTGCAAATTGTGTGGCTAATGGGGCGATGGCGCAAATTATTGGAATGATCATGCAGGCAGCCGCGATCATGCAAACGCATAGTGCACAATTTAGCATTGTGCTGACCGGTGGTGATCGCAATACTATCCAAAACCAACTCCCTGAGAATCAGCTTGATATTATAGTTCACAACAATTTAGTGTTAGCGGGTTTAGCTCGGCTAAGTCTTAAAAATAATATTTAGATCAGAGGCTTAACTGCCGCATTATTAACGCTTTTGTGTTGCATTTTTCTGCAGTTTTTCGAAATCCCGAAAAAAAGACATGTTTTTGTGATTTGTCTCTTGCCATGAGGGAAAGCTTACTCTAGAATGCGCACCCACTTGATGCANGTTGGTAGAGCAACTGACTTGTAATCAGTAGGTCACCAGTTCGACTCCGGTAGTCGGCACCATCAATCTCTGGAGGGGTACCCAAGCGGTCAACGGGAGCAGACTGTAAATCTGCCGGCTCAGCCTTCGCAGGTTCGAATCCTGCCCCCTCCACCACTTTTTTAGAGGTGGTTAGAGAATATAGGAATGCGAGCATCGTATAATGGCTATTACCTCAGCCTTCCAAGCTGATGATGCGGGTTCGATTCCCGCTGCTCGCTCCAACTAATATGCTGATATGGCTCAGTTGGTAGAGCGCACCCTTGGTAAGGGTGAGGTCGGCAGTTCGAATCTGCCTATCAGCACCATTCTCTGACCTCTTCAATAAATTTTTAATATTAACTTTGCTGGGAAAATAGAAATGGCAAAACAAAAGTTTGAACGTACTAAACCGCACGTTAACGTAGGCACAATAGGCCACGTAGATCACGGTAAAACGACGCTAACAGCA